>NZ_JBXWRV010000002.1:0-367033 GCF_059613065.1 Ruegeria sp. BHSC026
CCCGCGACGCCTTCGTCGAGCTGGCGATGCATGCCGGCTGCGAAGAGCTGGATTTTGTCAAGAATGGCGGGTTTGATGGCGACTGGGTCAAGGAAAACTGCTCGCGCATGCGCACCGACGGACCCTTCGTCGAAGCGGGCGAAAATGACAACCTGATCGTTCAGCGCCTTGAGGCGGACCCGAACGCCGTTGGCATCTTCGGCTACTCGTTCCTGTACGAAAACTTGGATAAGCTGAAGCCGGTCAAGATCGAAGGCGTCGAGCCGAATGCCGACACCATCGCCGACAAGTCCTATCCGGTGTCCCGCCCGCTGTACTTCTACGTCAAGAACGCGCATCGCGGCGTGATCCCGAACTTGGACGAATTCCTGGAAGAATACATGTCGGACGACGCGCTGGCCGCTGACGGCTATTTGGCCGAGCGTGGCCTGGTGGCCCTGTCCGACGAGCGCCGTGAAGAGCTGCAGGACGCAATCCTGAACGGCCAGAACATGGAACCCAAGTCGTAAGACTTGCAATTCACGGGGCTGTCCGGCCACGAAACCGGGCAGCCTATTTTTTTGCCTGGGGGGCAGATGACGACTTTCGTGTTTGCGGCGCTGTTGGGCGTCAGTATCCTTGGATATTTGCTGAACCGGCGGGCTGCAGCCGGTCTGCGCGCAGATGGGGCGCGTCTGCACTCTCTGCCCGGCTATCACGGGCTGTTTTCTTTTCTGTCCACGCTGGTTCCGGTCTTTGTGCTGATCGTACTGTGGCTGATCCTGCAAGGCCCGGTGATCGACCATGTGGTCATGTCGGGCCTGCCTGCCGGCAGCCTTGACGGATTGGACACTGGCGGGCGCCAGTTGGTGCTGGCCGAGATTAAGTCGATCTCGCGCGGGCAGATCTTCGGCGAGCCCGAACAATGGAAGATGGCCGCGGCCCAGCGGTATCTTGAGCTGCATAAGATGTCGGGATGGGTTCTGCTGTCGATCGTCCTCGCTCTGTCGTTGGCCATCGTGGCCTTTGCCCGCTCGCGCGTGGGGGCCGCGTTCCGCGCTCGCCACGGGGTCGAGCGCATCGTGTCAAGCCTGATGATCTTCTGCTCGACCGTCGCCATTTTTACGACCGTCGGTATCATTGCCGCGCTGCTGTTCGAATCCATCCGCTTTTTCGAGATGGTGCCGATCACCGAGTTCTTCTTTGGCCTGAATTGGGAACCGCAGATCCCTCTGCGCGAAGACCAGATTGCGGCCGAAGGTGCCTTTGGCTGGCTTCCGGTCATCCTCGGCACCATCGTCATTACCGTGGTCGCGCTGTTCCTGGCGGTTCCGGTGGGCCTGTTGTCGGCCATCTACCTGAACGAATTCGCACCCGACCGCTTGCGGGCGGTGGCCAAGCCGGTGCTGGAGATCCTGGCCGGCGTGCCGACTGTAGTCTATGGCTTCTTCGCGATCCTGGTGGTGGCGCCGGCGATGCGCAGTTTCGGCGCCTCGCTGGGCATTCCGGTGTCGCCCAACACGGCGCTGGCCGCAGGCAGCGTGATGGGCATCATGCTGATCCCGTTCATCTCGTCTTTCACCGATGACGCCCTGTCGGCGGTACCGCGTTCGCTGCGCGACGGGGCGCTGGCGCTGGGGGCAACCCGGGCCGAGACGGTTCTGAACGTGCTTTTCCCTGCCGCCATTCCCGGCATCGTCGGTGGCATCCTGTTGGCCGTCAGCCGCGCGATCGGGGAAACCATGATCGTGGTCATGGCCGCCGGCCTGATCGCCTCGCTGACCATCAACCCCCTGGACAGCGTAACCACGGTGACCGTGCAGATCGTCACGCTTCTGATCGGCGACACCTCGTTCGACAACCCCAAGACGCTGGCGGCCTTTGCCCTTGGCATGATGCTGTTCGTCGTCACCCTGATCATCAACGTCTTCGCGCTGCGCATCGTGCGCAAGTACCGCGAAGCCTATGACTGAGGCCAAGACCATGGCTGACCTGACCGCAGGACCCGAAAAGACGCCCCCGCAGGGCAACACCGCCGACGCCGTACGCGCCAGCCTGACCCGCCGCAACCGCAAGCAGAAGCTGCTGCAGGGCTTGGGCCTGGGCGCCATCGGCTTTGCCTTTCTGATGCTGTTCATACTGGTGGCCTCGCTGGTATCGTCGGGATATCAGGCCTTTACCCAGACCAAGATCACGCTCGAGGTTTATATCGACCCCGAGGAGATCAAGCCCGAAAAGCTGCCGCGCGGCGGCTTCAAGGACGTACTGCAAGCCTCGCTGTCCGAGTTGCTGCCCGAGGTGGACACCAGCGACCGGGCCACCCGTAAGGCCCTGGCGGGCATCCTGTCCAACGGCGCCCAGTTTCAACTGCGCGACCGGGTGGTGGCTGACCCTTCTCTGATCGGGCAGACCATCACGCTGACGGTGCCGGTATCGGATCCGTATGACCAGCTGAACAAGGGCACCATCGACCGCGACACGCCCGAGCAGAACCGCCGTCTGAACGATGCCGAGATCGCCTGGTTCGACCAGCTGAAAGCCCAAGGTGTAATCAGCAAGCCGCTGAACACCGGCCTGGTCACCAATGCCGACAGCCGATTCCCGGAACTGGCTGGTCTGAAGGGCGCGCTGATCGGGTCGTTCTGGGCGCTGTTCGTATGTTTCGCGATTTCCTTCCCGCTAGGCATCGGCGCGGCGATCTACCTTGAAGAATTCGCGCCCAAGAACAAGATCAGCGACTTTATAGAGGTCAATATCAACAACCTGGCCGCGGTGCCGTCGGTCGTGTTCGGCCTGCTGGCGCTGGCGGTGTTTATCGGCTGGTTCGGCCTGCCGCGCTCGGCCCCGTTCGTGGGCGGCATGACGCTGGCGCTGATGACCATGCCGACGATCATCATCGCCACCCGCGCCGCGCTTAAGGCGGTGCCGCCGTCAATCCGCGAGGCGGCCCTGGGCATCGGCGCGTCCAAGCATCAGGTGGTGTTTGGCCATGTGCTGCCGCTGGCGATGCCCGGCATCCTAACCGGAACGATCATCGGGCTGGCGCAGGCGCTGGGGGAAACGGCCCCGCTGCTGCTGATCGGGATGAACGCGTTCATCACCTCGGCCCCGGCCGGCCCGTTCGACAGCGCCACCGCCTTGCCCACCCAGATCTTCATCTGGGCCGACAGCCCCGAGCGCGGCTTCGTCAGCCGGACCTCGGCGGCGATCCTGGTGCTGCTGGGTTTCCTGGTCACGATGAATGCCATCGCGATCTATCTTCGGAACAAATTCGAGCGCAGCTGGTAAGCGCAAAGGGATCATCATGATGAATGACATGAGCAAGATCGAACCGGGCGTCGCCGTCGATGCCGTCAAGATAAAGGCACAGGACGTCCAGGTCTTCTATGGCGAAACCCAGGCGATCAAGGACGTCTCGGTGGACATTCTTGACAAGACGGTCACGGCCTTTATCGGGCCGTCGGGCTGCGGCAAGTCCACGTTCCTGCGCTGCCTGAACCGGATGAACGACACGATCGACATCTGCCGCGTCAAGGGCGACATCCGGCTGGACGGCGAGGATATCTATGACCCCAGCATCGACCCGGTGCAGTTGCGGGCGCGGGTGGGAATGGTGTTCCAGAAACCCAACCCGTTCCCCAAGTCGATCTATGACAACATCGCCTACGGCCCACGCATCCACGGGCTGGCCAAGACCAAGGCCGACCTGGACGAGATCGTGGAAAAATCCCTGCGCCGCGGCGCCATCTGGGACGAGGTCAAGGACCGGCTGCATGCGCCCGGCACAGGCCTGTCGGGCGGCCAGCAGCAGCGCCTGTGCATCGCCCGCGCCATCGCCACCTCGCCCGAGGTGCTGTTGATGGACGAGCCATGCTCGGCACTGGACCCGATCGCCACCGCGCAGGTGGAAGAACTGATCGACGAACTGCGCGAGCGGTTCTCGGTTGTGATCGTGACCCATTCGATGCAGCAGGCCGCCCGCGTCAGCCAGAAAACCGCGTTTTTCCACCTGGGCAGCCTTGTCGAATACGGTGACACCGGCCAGATCTTCACCAACCCCGAAGATCCCCGCACCGAATCCTATATCACCGGGAGGATCGGATGACCGACGAAGCCATGAAGGAAAAGCACATCGTCCGGTCCTTCGACACGGAATTGGAGGCCGTCCAGGCACACCTGATGCGCATGGGTGGGCTGGTCGAAACCGGGCTGTCCGATGCAATCAACGCGTTGCGCGATCGGGATATGGATCTGGCCCAACGGACGGTCAAGGCCGACCGCAGCATCGACGAGTTGGAAGAGCTGGTGAAGACCGAGGCCGCCAACATCATAGCGCGCCGTGCCCCCACCGCCGTCGATCTGCGCGTGGTTCTGGCCACCTTCACCATCGCCAATCAACTGGAACGCAGCGGCGACCACGCCAAGAACATCGCCAAGCGCGCCATCACCATTGCGGCATCGTCCAGCCTGGACGAGGTGAGCGCAGCGATTGCGCGTCAGGCCCAAATGGTTCAGGGCATGCTGGCCGACGCACTGGATGCGTTTATGCAGCGTGATCTGGACGCGGCGCAAAGCATCCGTGAACGCGATGCCGAGGTGGATTCGATCTACAACAACGTTTTCCGGACCCTGCTGACGCATATGATGGAGAATCCGGCCAATATCACCGTCGGCATGCATATGCACTTTGTCGCAAAAAATCTTGAGCGAATCGGCGACCACGCCACCGGCATCGCCGAGCAGACGATCTATTTGGTCACCGGCGAGTTACCGGATGATGATCGTCCACGTCAGGATCAGACACCAACGGAAATGACCGAGGTCCGGTGATGCCCACCCCTACGATCCTTGTCGTCGAAGACGAGCCGTCCCAGCGCGAGATCATCCGCTACAATCTTGAGGCCGAGGGGTTCACGGTCGTACAGGCCGAGAACGGCGACGAAGCCCTGCTGCAGATCAAAGAGGCCCCGCCCGACCTTATCTTGCTGGACTGGATGCTGCCCGGCGTTTCCGGGATCGAGATCTGCCGGCAGCTGAAGATGACCGCGGCCACCCGTGCGATCCCCGTGATCATGCTGTCGGCCCGGTCCGACGAGGTCGACAAGGTGCGGGGGCTGGAAACCGGTGCCGACGACTATGTCACCAAGCCCTATTCGGTGATCGAGCTGATGGCCCGGGTCAAATCCCAGTTCCGGCGGACCCGCCCCGCTGCCGTGGGCGAGCGGTTGGAATACGATGACATCGTTCTGGATGGCGAAACGCACCGTGTGACCCGCGCGGGCGAGGACATCAAGCTGGGTCCGACCGAGTTCCGGCTGCTGTCGACCTTCATGGAAAAGCCGGGCCGGGTCTGGAGTCGCGAACAATTGCTCGACCGGGTCTGGGGGCGCGATATCTACGTGGATACCCGGACCGTCGATGTGCATATCGGGCGTTTGCGAAAAGCTTTGACGGTGCGTGGGGGGGATGACCCGATCCGCACCGTGCGCGGGGCCGGTTACGCGCTCGGCTGAGCCCGGACCTCTGCCATTTCGCGCAGGTGACACCCCAGCATCAGCAGCGCGGGCCAGAGCAGATAGGCCTCGATCTCGATGTTTTCGCCGAAGGTCAGCAGCAGCAGGGTCATCAGCAGGCCCAGCGGCAGCCGCCCGCGCGCCGACCGGACCGCGTCGGTGATCACCACGCCGAAATGCACGGCGAAGGGGACAAGAAACGCCACGAAACCGGTGATGCCTTTAACGAACAGAAGGCCGTACCAGGTGTGGTGGCTTCCGATGGGCATGTATTCGACCAAATGCGCACCGGGCTGAACCGTTCCGTGACCAAACAGCACCGCGTCGGACTGCCAGCGTTCATAGGCGATGCGTTGCAGGGTTTCGCGCACGCGTGTGCTGTCGGCGCGGGCCGATTTGAAATTGTGCAGTGCCTGGTTTCCCAGATCAATTGCAGCGGCCCCCCACGCCGCGGACGCCGTCGCCACGGCCGACACCAGAAACCATCCGATGCTGCGCGCCACCAAAGGCAAAAGGCGCGGTCCCAGTGTGCAGGCCACCAGCCCGACCAGCCCCATGCGGGATTTCGACGCCAGGATCATGAGAATACCCGCGCTCAGCCCGACGGTCATCCATCCACGGTGCCGCTCTTCGAGCGCGAACAGGACCATGCATACCCCCAGCAGGGCGGCAAATGGCGACCAAGGCGCGAAGAACTGCCACCGGGGCGTCCAACTGGCCGGGTCGATCGTGTAGAGATAGACTGAGAAATACTCGGGCCCCGGCCCACCTACCGCCTTGAGCGGTGAGGTGAAGATCTGGCTGGGCAGGCCCAGATAAGGTGCCGCCAACAGCGGGGGCGCAAGGCACAGGGTCCACAGCCCCAGTCTGCACTGGCCCCGCACCAGAACCTCGCGCCGGATCGGCAGCACGGCCCCGGCCAGGATGAACAATGGAATAAGCGCCCAGCCCTTGGCCCAGCCGATCGAGGATTTTATAGTCTTGCTCAGCCCCAGCCCCCAATCCAGATGGCCGGCCCACAGTGCAAACAGCATCAACAGCATGCCGGCCATCCATAGCCAAGCCAGCGCGGGAACCGGCCCGGTGGCCCGCAGATCCGAACGGATCGCCGGCCCCAGATACAAGGCCAGCGCCGCCAACCCCGCCAAGGACCATCCCAGCACCGGCCCCACGACATAGAGCGCGCCGATGGCATAGAACGGCCATGTCCAGACCACCGCGCACCAGACAAGCCGCTCGGCCGGGTTCTGCGGCTCGGCCTGGGTCATGCCTTGTTCTCGCCTGTGTCTTTCAACAGCCGCGAGATCAGCGGGTTACGGACCCATGCCAGCGTCAGCCCGATCAGAAGCATCAACGTGGCGGCAATCCCGGCCGCGATCGACAGCTTCTTGTTGGGTGAAGACGGCCGGTCCGGCAGCGACGGATTTTCCAGCACCTGGATCAGCGGGTACGAAGCATAGACATCGGTCTTTTTCGATTCCGACCGGGCGATGGCCGAGGCAAAAACGGCTTCGGCCACGGCAAAATCCCTTTGACGGTCTTCAAGTTCGGCGGCCACCGGCGCCAGCGCGGACAGGCGCGCAGTTTCGGCCGCGACCTGTGCGGCGAGGGTTTTTACATGCTTCTCCTGCCCCGCGCGTAAGGCGTTTTCGCGGACAAGCTCGCTGAGCAACTGCGCGCGCTCTCCCTCGGGGGCGCGGTCCAGACCCGAGAGCTGCTCGACCGACAGGCCGGTCACCTCGGCCGCGCGTTGGACGGCAACCTTTCGTGCGCCTTCATATTCCTCCCGCGCTGTGCGATAGACCGGATGGCGCGGCCCGTAATTGGCATCGGCCTGTGCCAGCTTGGCCGCGCCGGCCGAGACATCCTTGAGCAGCGACATGTATTGCGCGTCGGCGTAAAGCTTTAGCGTCACCGCAGCGGCATCCGGAGGCAGATCCAGCGCCACTTCAAGCGCCGCGACGCGCTCGGCCTGGCGGGCCAGCGTGCTTTCCTCGGCCCGCAGCGTTTGGCGCGCGCGGTCATTGGCGGCCACCTGCTCACGGTATTGGGCGGCAGAGAGCAGCCCACTCTGCCGCTGCAACTGCTCGATCGCAGCGCGGGTTTCACGAACCGAGCGCTGATAGTCTTCGATTGCGCCGCTGTTGCTGGCTTCGCGCGTGGCGATTTCGTCCGCGCGCAAGGCGTCGATCTCGGCAAAGAACGCAGCGACAAGGGCATCGCCGTGGCGTTGCGCGTCCCCCGGGCTGGCGGCCTCCATTTCGATATGGATCAGGCTGGTCTGGTCCACCAGGCGGATGCGCGGCTTGCCGAACGCATCGCGTTCCGCGCCGACGGCGCGCGCCGCCGCATCCAGGATGCGATCCGCAGACAGCAGGCGCTTGTAGGTTTCGGTGGGGCTGATCGACCCGTTGGCAAAGGCTGAATTGGCGTAGGACGAGGCCTGCCCGATATTTGCCAGATTGACCGAGGCCGACGCGCCCGATCCCGGCAGGATCAACGAGGCGTGGGATGCGTATTTGACCGGCGCGGTTGCCAGATACCCGCTGATCGGGGCCCAGATGCAGCTGGACCCCAGAAGAAAAAGCGCAACATATCGCGGCAATCGTCCGGCATCGGTCAACCGCCCACCCTTGAGGACGCGCCGCCAACCCAGAGACCGGATGTCGCTGCGGCTTATACGCGCCCAGTCCCAGGAACGGTTGGGCGCAAGGGGCTGATGGTTGTCGGAAATCTGGTTCGGCATATCACATCCTCTCTCAAAGAAGTGATAGACCGGGACGGCATGGGCTGTCCGCTGCGCAATGGGTTAGACTGGGGCGGGTTGGGACAGGCCCACTATCCGAAAGGATGGGCGTGGGTCAGAACAGGCCCGCCTCGCGCGCGGCCATTGCGGCCTGGGTACGGTTGCTGACACCCACTTTGCGGTACAGCGTTTTCACATGCAGCTTGATCGTCGGCTCGGACAAGTCCAGATCGCGGGCGATCTCCTTGTTCGACTTGCCCTCGGTCAGACCCTTGAGGACCTGGCGCTCGCGCTCGGTCAGTTTTTTGGCCATCGGATGGGTGTCGTTCGGCTGCTCGGCGCTCATGAAACCGACGGGCAGATATTGCTCACCCATGGCCATGAAACGGATGGCGTTTACCAGCGACTTGGCCGGAAGGGTCTTGGGCACGAACCCGGCGGCCCCCAGTTCGAGCGCACGTTCGGCCAGACCGCGCGAGGCATCGCCGGTGAACAGCGCCACATGCCGCGCGCGATCCATGCCAATGCAGGTTTCCAGCCCACTCAGCCCGTTCATGCCAGGCATATTCAGATCCAGCAGAACCAGATCAAACGGACCCTCGGATTCGATCTTGGCCTTTGCGGTCGCAAAATCCGGCGCGGTGGTGGGTTCGATCCCACCCGTAGCCTCAATGAAGGCGACAAGCGTGTCCAGAACCAGATCGTGATCGTCGGCGATAAGAACTTTCATCAATGAACTCCATGTGCCTCCACCCAGACCTGAAAAGGTTAATAAAGCATTGATGATCGGCGGTGAAGCCTACCGAACGGACAGGCAGATACCCGATCGGATAGGAGCAACTGGCCGGATTTCCGGGCGGTGCCGCATCCGGGCCGTGCCGATCAGCCGATTTCTCCGCCAACTCTCCTGATGCTCGTCTGTACCGGTGCCGACACCGCGGACAGGTTTAGGGCAAGAGTTCAATTCATGTTCGGAGAGTTCCATGCACTTCCAAGCCGCAAACGCCCTTTTCGACGGCGCACACACCACGCCCTGCACCGCGCTGCCGATCACCGAAATCCTTGGGCAGCCGGTGGTGAATGCAGAATCCGGGCCGGTCATCAACACGCTTTTGGACGGTCACCGCCGAACCGTTTTTTTCCTGAATGCGCATTGCGCGAATGTCCGGGCAAAGAATGACCAATATCGAGCAGCCCTGACGCAAGCCGACCTCGTCCTGCCCGACGGGATCGGGGTCGAGCTTGCAGCCTCGATGCAGGGCGAACGCCTGGCCGAGAACCTGAACGGAACCGACTTTGTCCCGCGCCTGGTCCGGCGCGCGGCCAAACTGGGCCAGTCGGTCTATCTGCTGGGCGGAACGCCCGGCACCGCACAGGCCGCAGCAGCGCGCCTGCAAGACATGGCGCCCGGCCTTAGGATTGCCGGTTCCCGCGACGGGTTTGGGGGCATCGAACGGACGGACGAAACCTTGGACGAGATCAACCAGTCCGGCGCAGATATCCTGCTGGTGGCGATGGGCGTTCCGCTGCAAGAACTGTGGATTACGCGGCACCGCGCACGGCTGAACCCAAACCTGGTGCTGGGTGTCGGCGCGTTGTTCGACTTTCTGGCGGGCAACGTCCGGCGGGCCCCCGGGATCGTGCGGCGGACCCGGATGGAATGGGCGTGGCGGCTGGCGATGGAGCCGCGCCGCATGGCCCGCCGCTATCTGATCGGAAATTTCGAGTTTCTGGGCCGGTGCGTCGCCCAGGCTCTCGGCGGGCTGACGCCCAGCCGTAGTCTTGACCTGACCGTTGCGCTGGCGGCCATGACGGTTCTGGCCCTTCCAATGCTGGCCATTGCCGCGCTTGTCCGGTTGGACAGCCAGGGCCCGGCCCTGTTCCGGCAGACGCGGGTGGGCAGGAACGGGGTTCCCTTCACCGTCTACAAGTTCCGCTCGATGACCACCGACGCCGAAGCACAACGGGCCAGCCTGCTGGCGCAGTCCGACCGCGCAGGCGTGTGCTTCAAGGCACGTCAAGATCCGCGTGTGACACGGGTGGGCAAGCTTCTGCGCCGCTTCTCGCTGGATGAGCTGCCGCAGATCCTCAACGTCCTCAAGGGCGACATGTCGATCGTCGGACCGCGCCCTGCCCTGCCTGAGGAGGTCGCCAAATACCCGCCGCGCGCGCTTGAACGCCTGGCCGTCCGCCCCGGGATCACCGGCCTGTGGCAGGTGTCGGGCCGGGCCGCCATCGACTTCGACCGGATGATTGACCTGGACACGGCCTATGTGCGGTCCCGCTCGGCCCTTCTGGATCTGATGCTGATTGCCATGACCGTGCGGGCCGTCGTGTCCGGCCGCGGCGCCTACTGAGAAAACCCAAGGAGAATTGATATGACCAAGATTCGCAAAGCCGTCTTTCCCGTCGCCGGACTGGGCACAAGGTTTCTGCCCGCGACCAAGACCGTGGCCAAGGAAATGCTGCCGCTGATCGACCGCCCGCTGATCCAATATGCCGTCGACGAGGCGCGCGCGGCCGGGATTGAAGAGTTCATCTTCATTACGTCGCCCGAAAAAACCGCGCTGGAGGCCTATTTTGGGCGGAATACGGCGCTTGAACGCAAGTTGAAGGATGGTGGTAAAACCGAGTTGTTGAACAACCTGCGCTGCGCCGATCTGGAGGATGGCAAATACTGCTTTGTCCGGCAGGACGCGCCCCGTGGATTGGGCCATGCTGTGTCGCTGGCGCGCGAATGTGTGGGCAACGAGCCGTTTGCCGTGATCCTACCCGATGACGTCATCAGCGCCCGACGCCCAGCCTTGGCACAGATGGTCCAAAGCTATTGTGACCAAAACGGCCACATGGTTGCGACCCAATCCGTGCCGTCCGACAGGATCGGGTCCTACGGGGTGGTCGATATCGCTCTGCAGGCCGGGCGTGTGCAGAGCCTGCGCGGCTTGGTTGAAAAGCCCAACCCCGAGCAGGCGCCGTCGAGTTTCGGCATCGTCGGGCGGTATATCCTGCAGCCGTCGATCTTTGGTCGTCTGGCCGGCCAGGCACCGGGTGCGGGAAATGAAATTCAGCTGACCGACGCCATCGCTGCGGATATCAAAACCGCTGGCTGCTCGGGCTATGCCTTCGCGGGTGAACGCTTCGACTGCGGCTCGGTCGCCGGGTATCTTGAGGCCACCGCGGTCTTTGCCCTGCAGCGGTCAGAGCTGCGCGAAGAGTTTGAGCGGATCATGGCGCAGCGCATGGGCCACCTGCGCCCGGCCGCGTAACGAAGGGCACCTATCCGTTCGGATAGGTGCTTATCCCGATGCCCGTCTGTTGCCCTGCTAAGCTTTCTGATCTTGTGCAGATGGACACTAGGAGAATGACATGCGGATTTTACTTGCAGCTCTGGCAATGGTTCTGACCTTGAGCCAGGCACAGGCTAAGGATCTGGCCGAACCCACCGGAGAGGTGGTTCTGACGATCACCGGCAACCTGACTCGGCCCGGAGCCGAGGACGGAGCGCGGTTCGACATGGACATGTTGAAAGCCTTGCCCGCGCGGACTTTTGCGACCTCGACGATCTGGACCGAAGGAGAGAACTCCTTTGTCGGCGTGCCGTTGTCGGTCCTGCTGGAGGCTGTCGGTGCAGATGGCCGCATGATCCGCGCCACGGCGATCAACGACTATGCGGTTGAAATCCCGATAGACTCAGTCACCGAAAGCGACCCGATCGTGGCTTATGAGATGGACGGCGCCGAGATGTCGCGCCGGCAGAAGGGCCCGCTGTGGATCGTCTACCCCTATGACAGCGACCCGAAATACCAGACCGAGGTGACCTATTCGCGCAGCATTTGGCAACTCGATCGCCTCGAGGTCGTTAAATAGCTTGCAACCGGACCGAGTGCAGTAATGAGTAAAGCGCAGTGAACTATCGATGGGGCTCGGGTTGAGCGGTACCGGCACGCACATTTTGCGACGCCGATGGGTCTTCGGGCTCATCGGCTTTGGCGTTTTGTTAGGTCTGGTCGCGGTAGCGTGGCTGTCGGCGCAGGTGTTTACAGATTTCAACGACCGGCGGGCGGCGCCTTCGGACAATGTCCAATGGACGCTGTCGCAGGTCGAGGTTGACTATCTGTCCTACCTGAACGCTCTGGAAACTGCGTCGGCGGCCCAGGACGCGGAACATGGCACATTGGATCTGGTGCGCCGGCGGTTCGACCTGTTCTACAGCCGTGTCGATACGCTGGCACAATCCCGTGTGTTTCAACCGTTGCGCCAGGATGACCGGTTCCGCTTGCCGTTGGAGCGGGTGACCCAGCACCTGAACGCCGCAATCCCGTTGATCGACGGGCCGGATGCGGAGCTGGCCGAACAACTGGACGATCTGAAACGCGCCGCCCTTGAGATCGGTCCGCATGTCCGCACGTTGGCCGTTTCGGGCATCTCGTATTTTGCCACCGAGTCGGACCAGCAGCGCACCCAGACCGCCGCAAATCTTCTGCGATTGGCGATTCTGTCGGGAGCCTTGCTTCTGACCTTGGGTGCCGTCAGCGCCTATCTTCTGGTGGTCAACCAGCGCGCTACGCGCCGCGGCAGGGCGCTGCGGCAGGCGAATGAACGGATGAACACGATCCTCTCCACCTCGTTGGACGCGGTGATCGTGGTCGATTCCAAGGGCGACGTGATCGAGTTCAACCCAGCTGCCGAGGCAATATTCGGCTATACGGCAGATCAGGCACGGGGTCGCGCGATTGGTGACCTGATCGTGCCGCCGCATCTGCGCGCGGCTCATCGTGCCGGCATGGAACGTATGCAGGCTGGTGGAGAACGGCATGTCGTCGGTAAGGGGCGGGTCCAGTTGGAGGCGATGCGCGCGGATGGCGAGCAGTTCCAGGTCGAACTGGCGCTGCAATCGGCCCGGGCGGGTGATCAGGAAATCATCATTGGCTTTGTCCGTGACATCTCGCAGCGGGTGGCGGCGCAGCAGGAACTGATCCATGCCCGCGACCAAGCCCTGGCCGGTGAAAAGGCCAAGGCCGATTTCCTGACCGTGATGAGCCACGAAATCCGCACGCCGCTGAACGGGCTGCTGGGCAACCTCACGCTGTTGAAGAACACCCGCACCACCCGCGAACAGGCGCGGTTCGTCGAAAACATGGAAATCTCGGGCCAGATCCTCCTGAGCCACGTCGACTCCGTTCTGGACATCGCCCGGTTCGAGGCCGGGAAACTGTCGGTCGCGTTGCAGCCCACCGACCTGAACGACATCCTGCAAGAGATTGTGGACGGTCAAAGCGGCAACGCCGCATCGCGGGGGAACTCTATCTCTTGGCAATGGGTGGGCGAGGCGCGCCCCTGCGTCGCCGCCGATGCCCAAAGGTTGCGGCAGATTCTTCTGAACCTTGTCGGCAATGCCATCAAGTTCACCGAAAACGGCCGGATCTCGATCGAGGTCGAAGTAACCGAGCCTGGCCCCTCTGCGGGGGTCAACATCTTTGAATTCCGCATCATCGACACGGGCAACGGTATTGGCTCGGATGAGGTCGACGTGATCTTTGATGATTTCCACACCAGTGATCCAACCATCGGTCGAGCCACCGGGGGCAGCGGTCTGGGACTGGGCATCGCACGTCGGTTTGCTCAGGCCATGGGCGGAGAGATCGGCGTCGAAAGCACGCCCGGCGAGGGCAGCGTGTTCTGGGTTCGCCTGCCGCTGCAGGACGCGGAATTGGACGCCAACGTTGACAGCGACCAGCCAGAGGTTCAGCACGCCCAGCCGTTGGACGTGCTGGTGGTCGAGGACAACGAGATCAACCGCGAGGTGATCTGCAACATGCTGAAACTGGACGGCCACCGGGTGACGGTTGCCCAGAACGGTCAACTGGGCGTGGACGCGGCGGCAGCGCATCGATTCGACGTGATCCTGATGGATATCAGCATGCCGGTCATGGACGGCCCGACTGCGACGCGCCACATCCGCAGCGGGGGAGGGCCTTCGGCGGACATACCGATCATTGCCGTTTCGGCCAACGTGCTGCCTGATGCGGTCGACGAGTTTAGCTCTGCCGGGATGACGGCCTTTGTCGGCAAGCCGATTGCCCTGGATGCCTTGCGCAAGGCCCTGAGGGCGGTCACCGAACCCGACGCTTTGATCCAGCCCGAGGACGAAGCGGATCACATCGGCGATCTGCGCGCCAGCCTTGGCGCCGACGTGTTTGATAAGCTGCTTGCCAAATACCTGTCCGAAGGGGATGCCATCGTCGCGCAACTTGCCCAGTTGGAGGCCGGTGAAGCCGATCTGCACCAGGTCGCGCAGGAGTGTCACAGGCTGGCGGGAAGCGCGGCGACCTTTGGTGCGATTGGGTTCCGTGATGCGCTGATTGCAGTCGAGATGGCCGCAGAATCCGCAGACCGTCAGCAAGTCACTGACCTGTTGTGCGGTCTGCCCACGGTATGGGAGCGGGCAAAAGCTGCGCTGCCCGCCCCCGGTGCGGTCAAGGGCTGAGCAGAACCGCGGCCCCGACGATGCCCAGCGACCGGGCGATTTCGGTAACTCCGGTGACCTTGCTGTCGTAACAGGCAACGGCATCACCCGGCAGAACATAGGGATCGTAGTCGTCGCGGTCTCCGCGACGCAGCAGCTTTTCGATATTGCGCTCGATCACGACCGAGGATCCGGTCACGGGGTTGCGCGTGAACAGCACTGCGCTGCGGTTAGCGTTTGTCGTCTTCGACCCGCCGACGCAGTTGCTGTCGACCACGGCTTGCAGGAACCGGGTGCCATACGGCACCTCGCGCACGTCGCGCCCGATGGCGGACTGGGCGTTGCCCGCGGCCGGTTGGGTCAGGTTCGACATGTAAAGCGTCACGCCGGGCGGGCTGATCGGGCTGGGACGCATCAGCGCGTCTTGGAAACACCCACGGCTGTTGACCACGATCTGGTCGCCGGTCAGCAGCATGATGTCGGTGGGGTCCGATCCTTCGAACACACCACGCAGATCCATGCGATAGATGCGCCCTTGGCGGTGCAGTTCGACCGCTGACAGATCGGCATCCGGCCGCACCCCGCCCGCGGCCCGCAGCGCCACCGACAGGTTGCGCCCCTCGGTCGAGGCCCCCAGTGCGCCCTGGCGCCGACGGTCGAGGGAATCGCCCGGAACGCCGCCGATCTCGACCGAGTGCGGCTCGAACACCGCGCCGCGCACACCCACTGTCACCGAGGCGAAATCGCTGACCCGCACGGTCACGCGGGGTTCGGCGTCATAGAACTGGGCCGCAACCAGAACGCGGGCCACCTCTTGTTCGACCTGTTCGGTGGTGCGGCCCTGGGCGCGCACGGGCGGCAGGTAGGGCAGCTTGAGGTCTCCGTCACGCGAAACGACATAAGCGTCGCTCAGCAGGTCGTCCCCTTCGATGGTGATCTGGACCATGTCGTTGCGCGACAGTTTCTCGCCCAGCAAGGGGCTGAGCGCCGGTTGCGACCATTTCGCATAGGCATTTGCGCCCTGATCGCCGGCCTGCGGCATGCAGGTCTGGCCGTTCATCGCGGCGGCCTGCAGCAATGGCGTGTCGCCCCGCCGACGTCCGGGTTCGCGATATTGCGCCTGGTAGCTTTCGCCGCGCGATACGGCTTCGATGTTGCGCGGGGTCTGCATGCTGCTGCACCCCAGCAGGGTCGAAGCGCTGACCGCCGTAATAAGGAAAGTCTTGAAACTCGTGGTCATTTTCATCTCCTGATCTGTCACAGAAGATAAACCCCGCCGCGCGGCCTGCGTCAGTCCGGCATCGGGATGACGGCTTGTCCCATTCGGATAGGTCCCTCTCCGAACGGTCCTCTGCCCCGTCCGACCGCGTCCGGGACACAGACCTTGGCCACCCGTAAAACGGAACCAACAACTGTTTTTCGGGATCACGGCGTCATGATGCACAGCTTTGCACATTCCGGTTTTCTGCGGCACCTGTTGGCTTATACCGCCTCCGAAGTGGCGGCCAAGGCGTCGCGGCTGGTCGTCGTGGTGGCCGTTGCCCGTACCCTGAGCCCCGAAGCGATCGGTCTGGCCGCAGCGGCTCTGGCGGCGGGCGACATCCTCAAGGCGCTGACCGAGACTGGGGTGAACCAGCGTATCATTCAGGCCCCGCCCGAGGAGCTGGCGCAGCGGTGCAACACGGCGCACCGCATCTTCTGGGTCTGGTGCGCGGGGCTGTGCCTGCTGCAACTGGCTGTCGCGGCGGCGCTGTTCGCCATGGGCCACACGATGCTGGCGATGCTGCTGGCGGTGCTGGCCGGGGAGTACCTGTTCATGCCGGCGGGCCTGGTTCAGGCCGCACTGGCAATGCGCGAGGGCAAGCTGCAACAGACCGCCGCGATCGCCGGCGGGCAAGTCGTGGGGGCCAATGCCCTGACGGCGCTGCTTGCGGTAGTCTGGGCCTCGCCTCTGGCATTGGTTCTGCCGCGCCTGCTGACTGCACCTGTCTGGCTGGTGCTGATGCGCCGCCTGCGTCGGTGGTCACCTGATCGTCGGGCCGGGTTTGCAGCCTTGAAACCTTTCGCGGTCTACGGCTGGGCCGTTCTGGGCGTCGAACTGGTCAAGGTTCTGCGCCTGCAGGCAGACAAGCTGGTGGTGGGCGCAATGATGGGCGTCGAGGCGCTTGGCATTTATTTCATGGCCTTCAATGCGGGCCTTGGGCTGGCCACTTCGTTCACGCAAGCCTTCTCGGTCGTTCTGTTCCCGCATCTGTGCGCGGCCGAGGACAAGCACGGGGCGCTGCGTCACGGGCTGGGCCTGTCGCTGCTGATCCTGACGCCGCTGGTTTTGCTGCAGGCGGCACTGGCCCCGGTCTATGTGCCGCTGCTGCTGGGACAGGGCTGGGCCGAAATCGCCCCGGTGGTATCGGTTCTGTGCCTTGCGGCCCTGCCGACGGTGATCTGGTCGGCGGTCGCCGGCTGGCTGCGGTCGGAAAACCGCCCCGTCACCGAATTGCGGGTCAGCACGGTTCTGGCCGTGGGCCTGATCGCCAACACGGCCCTGATGGCGCCGCTCGGCCTGATGCCCGTCGCCGTCGGGTACGTCTGCACCTGCAGCGCCATCATGCTGGCCGCTTCCTGGGCGCTGCTGCCGCGGGGTTCTGCTATCATTCAGGAGGCGCGCGCCCAATGACCCGGTTTTCCATCATCGTTCCCTTCCACAATGACGCGGCAACCATTGCCGCCACCCTGAATAGCCTGCTGGTGCAGAGCTTTGCGGATTTCGAACTCATCTGCGTGGGCGACAAGCCCTCGCGCCAGACGACCGAAGTTGTCCGGCAATTTTGCACGCGCGACGCCCGGGTGCGGGTTGAGGCCAACCCCAATCGCGGTCCCAGCTCTGCGCGCAACCATGGTGCGGCAGTGGCCACCGGCGACATCCTCGCGTTCTGCGACGCGGATGACCTGTGGGTCACCGACAAGCTGGCCCAATTGGACCGGTTGTTTGCAGATACCAGCATTGATGCGGCCTTTGGCCAGATCGGGTTCTTTTCCGAAACCCCCGGCGATTGTCCGACGCGCTCAACGGTTCCCACCGATCCCCTGACCATTCCAGACCTGCTGGCGGAAAATGCGGTGTGCACGATGTCGAACCTTGCAGTGCGCCGCCAGGTGTTCGCTGCTGTCGGCGGACTGAACCCGGCTGCGGTCCACAACGAGGATCTCGAGCTGCTGATCCGCTTGGCAGGCGAAGGCCACGTGATCATCGGCGTCGATCGCCTGCAGGTCTGGTACCGGACCAGCGGCAGCGGTCTGTCTTCGGACCTCGAGGCGATGCGGGCCGGGCGCGCACGGGCGGTTGCAACGGCGGCCCGCTATGGCGTTTCACCATCGCCTGCATCTGAGGCGATTTACATGCGGTATCTGGCCCGCCGCGCGCTGCGTCTGGGGGCAGAACCGTCGATGGCCCGCGCCTATGCCCGCGCCGGTCTGGCGCTGAGTCCGCGCAGCTTTCTCAACCCCATTCGGCGCGGTGTGCCCACTGCACTTGGCGCGGCACTGGCCCCCGCCCTGCCCCGCCCGATCCGTCAGGCGCTGTTTGCCCGCTGATCCCAACCAGGAGACCCAAAATGCCCCAGGCATCCATTATTGTTCCCGCCTACAACACCGCCGCGACCCTCGCCGAGACTCTGGCCTCGCTTCTGTCGCAGACCCATGACGATTTCGAGATCATCATCGTGGATGACGGCTCGCAAGACGAAACCCGGGCCATTGCCCGCGCCCATGCGACCGACCCAAAAGTGCGGGTGATCCGGCAGGAAAACCGTGGCTTGGCCGGGGCGCGCAATACCGGCATCGCGGCCGCGCGGGGAGAGTTCGTTGGCTTCTGCGACGCCGACGACTTGTGGCTGCCCGAAAAGCTGGCCACCCATGTGCGCCACCTGCAGGCCGAACCCGACCTTGCGATCAGCTATTCCGGCAGTGCCATGATTGACGAGGGTGGTCGGCTGATGCGCGTCCGCCAGTCGCCGCGCCTGCGGGACGTAACGGCGGCACATGTCCTGAAACGCAACCCGATCGGCAATGGATCGGCAGCGGTGATGCGCAAATCCGCCTTGCTCGATCTGGCCTACCGTCCGGCGTTCGAGTCCAAGCGCGACTGGGTCTTTGACGAAACCTTCCGCCAGTCCGAGGACATCGAATGCTGGCTGCGGCTGATGCTGACGACGGATTGGCAAATCGCAGGCGTACCTGGGTTGCTGACCCGCTACCGGATCCACGCGACCGGCCTGTCGGCGGCCTTGGACCGGCAGTTGCAGGCGTGGGAGCGGATGGTCGACAAGCTGCGTCCGCTGAACCCCGAATTCTTTGCCCGGCACGAGGCGGCGGCGCGCGCCTATCAGCTGCGCTATCTTGCGCGCCGGGCGGTCAGCAATCTGGATCCGCACAAGGCTTGGGAGCTTGCGCAGCGGTCGGTTTCAACCAGCGCCCGGCCCCTGATCGAAGAACCGGCCAAAACGTTGACCACCATAATCGCAGCCGCAGCCCTGCGCGCGGTCGGGCCAGCGCCTGTTGTTCAAGCCGGTCGCCTCATGCGCCGCCAGACTTCCATCTGAACCGAGGTTTTTAAATGTCCAAGATCACCGTTCTTCACCTTGTTGATGACACCACGGCCGGCGGAGTCATGCGTATGCTCGACCATCTTGCGCAGCTGCCCGAACTGGCCGGCGAAGTCCACCAAGAGGTTCGCCCGGTCAAGCGGACCGCCTTCAGCTGGGGCAGTTTCGACGCCAATGTCATCGTGTGCCACATCGCCCCCGGCTGGCGCTGCCTGCCGGCCTTCTCGGCCTTGCGGGCGATGCATCCCACCACGCGGCTGGTGCATGTCGAGCACAGCTATACCCGGTCTTTCACCGCCTTGAACGTGCCGCACAAGCGGCGGTTCTTTGCGATGCTGCGCGTGACCTATTCGTTGTTCGATCAGGTCATCGCCGTCAGCAAGGCGCAGGCCGGTTGGATGGCTGAACGGCGGTTGACCCCCGCATCCAAGCTGAGTGTGATTTCGCCCCAGGTTGACCTAAGCGCGGTTGCCCGCGCAGCCGGGCCGGTCGAGGCGGCCCGGGTCATCGGTGCGATCGGACGGCTCGAGCCGCAGAAAGGCTTCGATCTTCTGATCGAAGGGTTTCGTATGTGCCCCAACCCCGATGCGCGGCTTGTGATCTTTGGTGAGGGCAGCCAGCGCGACCGCCTTGTGGCCTTGGCCGCAGGCGACCAGCGGATTGAGTTTCGTGGCCACGCCGACGACCCAGCCGAAGCCTATCGGACCGTGGACGTGGTGGCGATGCCCTCGCGGTGGGAGGCCTATGGGCTGGTGGCGGATGAGGCGCGCGCGGCGCGGCGTCCGGTCATCGTCAGCATGGTCGACGGTCTGCGAGACCGGATCGGGGCAAGCGGTGTGATTCCGTGCGGATCCGATCCCAAGGCCTGGCGCAAATCGATCGAGGCAGTTCTGGCGGGTACGCCTCCGGTGGTTCCCGCCCTTGCGCCTAAGGCAGATAAATCCCGCTATGCTCAGCGGTGGCAACAGGTGTTCGATCCGGCCAAACGGTTGTGAGGGCGGCGTGGCCACGGCTACGGCAAGGCGCGCCACAAGAACCAACGGCAATGTCCGGGCGGGCTTTGCGTGGGCGTGTCGGTCAGGCGACCAAAGGGCTCGAATCCCGAAGCCTCATAGAACCGCGCGGCGGCCGGGTTGGATGTGTCCAGCCACGCAGAATGACACCCGATCTGGCGCGCCTCGGCAAAGGCTTGGTCTATCAACTGCCGGCCCAAACCGCGGCGTCGGTGGGACGGATCGATCCATAAGGTCTTGGTCAGCAGCCACCCATAGGAGGCTGCGCCATGCAGGCCGCCCACCCGGCCCGCGCCATCCTGCGCAATCAGCGTGACGCTGGCATTGACCCCTTGCGGCGCGGTTGTCCGCAATTCCGCAAGAAGGGCTTGCTCGACCCAGTCCTCCTGCCCGGGGGCGGAAACAATGGACGGGCCCACCATCGGTCAGGCCCATGCCCGTTGGGTGGGGACCGGTGGCGCGCCGCTCATGCCGGGGTGGTTTCCGCGTTCAGGATCTCGATCACCATCGCGGCCGTCCAGGTAAAGCTGCTGCCGCCGCAGGGTTCGGCGGTGACCGGGTCGTAATACTCGGCAAAGCCGCTTTGTTCGATCAGGCGCAAGCTGTCGTCGACGATCCGCTGCACGATCCGGCTCTGGCCCGCGCGTTTCAGCCCATCGGCGATCATGTAGTTCACGATCAGCCAGACCGGGCCTCGCCAGTACCTCAGACCGTCGAACTCCGGGGCCGCCGGGTCGTGGCTGGGCACCAGAAACGGGACTGCGGCACCGATGGCGTCCAACCGCTGGGCGATGGCCTGCGCGCGGTGCTCGGGGACGGGGCAGAACGCCGCCAACAAGCCGCCGATCGAAGGGCTGTCAATCAGCTCCCCGGTGACACGGTCAAAGCACAGATATTGCCCGCGGGTCTCACTCCACAGGGCGTCCATCGCCGCGATGCCCGCTTGCGCATAGGCGCACGAAGCGCTTGCGATCTCGGCCTCGCCCAGGTCGTCGGCCAGCGCCGCCAAGTCCAGGCACGAGCGGATCAGGATCGCGTTGAATCCCGGATCGATAACCCGGAACGGCGAGGCGTCATGCAGCCTGGAATTATCCCAGCCAAGGTCGCGGAAATGTTGCACCAGCCAGATATAGCGGCGGTATTCTTCATCAGTCGGCCTGTGCGCCGGGTTGGCATGGGCTACGTCGCGACGCTGGAACGGGGCCACGCCCTCGGTCGGGACCCGGGCCAGCGCCGCGTCCCAATCGACCGAATTGTCGCGCCCCGATTCCCACGGGTGGATGATGGCGACCAGTCCGGTGCCCTGCGGGTCGCGGTTCGTGTAGAACCATTGGTGCCAGGCATGAATCTTGGGCAGCAGGGCGCGGGCCTGCGCATCGGCCAGCGCCCGGTTTTTCGCCCGCGCATGGATCCGCTGTACGGCGAACCCGGCCACCGCCGGCTGCGTGATGCCCGAGGTGGGAACCGCGTGGCCCGTTGCCCACACATCCGGCCCCGGGAAATAGCCGTCATTCATCTCGTGGAAGATGATATGCGGCACCATGCCGTCATCCCACTGATGCCGGAACAAGGTCTCGATCTCGCGCCAGGCGCGGGCTTCGTCGAAATGCGAGAACCCAAGGGCGCTGAGCGCGCTGTCCCAGTTCCACTGGAACGGATAGAGGCCGTGGGTGGGCACCGTGTAGTCGCCCCGGTCATTACGGGCCAGAACGGCGCGGGCCTGTTCGATCAGATCCTGTTTCATTTCGCGCTCCTCAGGCTACGGCCAGGGTTGTTTCGGGGTCGAACCAGCGCACCCGGTCTGGCTGCGGGGCCAGGGTCAGGGTGTCGCCGCGGCGGACGGTCAGATCGCTGTCCAGAACCGCGCGGAACAGGGCGCCGTCCACGCTGCAGGTGACCAGCAGATGCGCGCCCAGGGGTTCGACCACCTTGACTGTGGCGGCAAGGCCCGTGTCCGCCGGGCGCAGATCCTCGGGGCGGATGGCGAAATGCAGCGGCGTGGTCCGGGACGGCCCGTCGAGGATCTGGCCCGCGACTGTCCATTTACCGTCTCCGGTCGGAGTGGCGGGCAAGAAGTTCATCGGCGGATTGCCGATGAATCCGGCCACGAACTCGGCCGCTGGGTTGCGGTAGACCTCGATCGGCGAGGCCGCCTGAACGATCTTGCCCTGATGCATCACGCTGATCCGGTCGGCCATGCTCATGGCTTCGACCTGGTCGTGGGTGACATAGATGGCGGTGGTGTTGCTTTCGGCCAGAACGCCTTTGAGCTCGGCCCGCATCTCCATCCGCAGCAGCGCGTCCAGGTTCGACAGGGGCTCGTCCATCAGGATCACGTCGGGTTCCATCGCCAGGGCGCGGGCCACGGCGACGCGCTGGCGCTGACCGCCGGACAGCTCGCCGGAATAGCGCCCCAGCAGCTGGTCGATATGCATCAGGCCCGCAGTGCGCTCGACCCGGCGCTTGACCTCGTCATTGGGCAGTTTCTGCATCCGCAAGCCGAACCCGATGTTTTCGAACACGGTCAGGTGCGGGAATACGGCATAGTTCTGGAATACCATGGCGATGCCCCGATCCTTGGGCGGAAGGTGATCCACCCGACGTCCGCCGATCCAGACCTCGCCCTCGGTCGCGGTCTCCAGCCCGGCGATGATCCGCAGCAGCGTGGTCTTGCCGCAGCCCGAGGCCCCCAGCAGAACCATGAATTCCTGGTCCTGGATGGTCAGGTTGATGTCGTGCAGCGCCTGGTAGCTGCCAAAGCGTTTCGCGACATTCTTGATTTGAATTTCTGCCATTATTCCAACTCCTTGGGGCTGTCAGCGGTTGGCGATGCCCCACATGGCGAACAGGTATTTGCGCACGGCGAAGATGAAGATCAGCGCCGGCACGACCAGGATGAAACCGCCCGCGAATTTCAGATGCAGCGGCGAGGTGTCGAGGTTCTGCAGCAGAAAGGCCGTCAGGGTCCGGTTCTCGATCGTCAGGACGGCGGCGGCAAACACCTCGTTCCAAGAGATCACGAAGGCGAAGATGGCCGAGGCCGTGATCCCCGGCAGGATCAGCGGCAGCACCACCTTGGTGAAGGCGGTCAGCCGGGTGCAGCCCAGCGTCCAGGCGGCCTCTTCCAGTTCCAGCGGGATGCCGGAAAACAGCGAAAAGGTGATCAGCACCGCAAATGGGAGCGCCAGCGTGGTGTGCACAAGGGACAGGCCGAATACCGTGTCATCCAGCCCCGTCTGGATGAACATCACCGCCAAGGGCAGCGCCAGCAGCGGCAGCGGAAAGGCACGGGTCAGCAGGATCAGCAGGCGGAACGCCTCTTTCCCGCGAAAGTCGAACCGTGACAGGGCATAGCCCGCCGGCGCGCCGATCAGGATCGACATGATCATCGTCAGCCCTGCCACCAGGATCGAGTTCTTGAGTGCGGTCAGGATGCCCGCGAAACCCGCAAAGAACCCCAGGCTGCCCAGGTCGAATTCGGGGATGAAGGGCTTGGGGAAACTGTTCACCGTTTCCGGCGAGGACAGCGTGTTGATCAGCAGGAAATATAGCGGCACCAGCACCCAGGCGCACAGCAGCACCACCGCGGCGATGTAGACATAGCGTCCGGCCCGGCGCGTATCGGGCGCGGAGACATCGGTCGTGACGGTCGTCATATCGTGGCTCCTTTCGGGACACGCAGGGCGCGCAGGATGATCAGGGTGAACCCGATCGAGATGGCGAGGATGATCAGCGCCATCGCCGCCGCCGCGCCGCTGTTAAGCAGGTCGAACTGATAGGCGTAGGTTTCGCTCATGAGGACGGGGAACAGGGTTCCCCCCAGGGCCAGCACCACGGCGAACACCTCGAAGGCCAGGATCACGCGCAGCACCAGTGCCGTCTGCAAAGACGGACGCAGCAGCGGCAGGGTGATGCGGGTGAAGCGTTTCCAGGGTGAGGCGCCAAAGACCTCGGCCGCCTCGTAATATTCCTTGGGGATCAGGCCGATCCCGGCCACCAGGATCACCAGCATGATCGCGGTGGCGCGCCAGATCTCGGCCAGGGCGATGGCCAGGAACACCACGCCGGGGTGCTGATAGCTGAGGAAATTCACCGGCCGGTCTACCACGCCCAGCCCAGCAAGCATGGAGTTCAAAAAACCCGACTGTTCGAAGATTGCCAGCCAGATGATGCCCGCAGCCAGATCCGAGATACCCAGCGGGATGGTCCACACATACAGCACCAGATCGCGCCCGCGCTGCATCTTGTTGACCATGGTGGCCATCAGCAACGCCAGCGCCAGTTGCACTGGAACCACCGCCGCCGCCAGCAGCAGCGTGTTCTGCAACGAGATCGGGAATTTCCAGTACCCGACCACCTGCCGGAAATTGTCCAGCGTGAATCCGTCCCCGGTGCTGAAGGCCTGTTTGGCGACCAGAACGAAAGGATACAGGAAGAACAGACACAGAAACGCCGTCACGGGCAGAATCAGCACATAGGGCAACACACGAGCGTTCATCTGATCGCTCCTTTCCTTGCGGAAGTTCCGGTGGTTTCGGGCAGAGAGTTCGGGGGACACCGGGCCCGCGTCAAGCCCGGTGTCGGGATCAGGTCAGACCCTTATTCGACGGGGCATGGACCGTCCGAAGGCGCATCCGGAGCCCAGCAGGGCGCGCCGGTTTCCTGCATGATCGCCTCCAGCGCGCCTTTCTGATCGTCCAGCACGGTGCGGATGTCCTGACCCGCCAGCACGATCCGCTCGAACGCATCGGTATAGACACGGTTGAAGTCACCGCCCTTGTCGCCCAGTCCCGCGGGCAGCAGACCGGGGTTGGCATCGGCCGAGCCGCTCATCTTGGCGACCGCGTCGCCTGCGGCCTTGACGGCCGGCGGCAGGTCCGCGGGCAGGTCAACCGCGACGACCGGGAAGAAGTTGGTGGCACGCAGTGTTGCGATCTGGGTTTCCGGCTTCATCATGTAGGCGACCAGAGCTTTGGACGCTTTCATGTCCGGTGCGGTTTTGGGGATCGCAACCCCAGCCAGAACCGGCATGAAGCCGCGCCCGGTCGGGCCCGCCGGGGCCGGGAAGGCCACGAAGTCATCAGGCCGCTCGTTGAAGGCCTGCGCCAGACGCGAGGTGTGGTCGAACACGATCCAGGCATCGCCCGACAGCAGCTGTTCCTGCATGAACGAGAAATTGGTCGAGGCCGGGTTGGTATGTGCCCACAGCTCGCGGAATTTTTCCCACGCGGTTACGGCTTCATCGCTGGCAAAGGTCCGCACCACGCCGTTCGTATAGGACGGGTACAGATAACCCTGGAAGAAGCGGTGCTTCAGGCCCTTGGGTCCGGCCGGAAAGCCGAATTTCGGCTCGCCCGCAGCCTCATGCGCGTTGGCGGCCCATTCGATCAACTGGTCATAGGTCAGCGCATTGATGTCGGCACCTTCGGGCAGGTACTGCAGCGCCTCCTTGTTGGCCGCCATGATATAGCTGGCCTGCATCCAGGGGATGTATTGCAGGCTGTTAGTACCCAGCTTGGCCAGTTCGTTGAACGTGTCCGAGGCCGAAGCGATACCCAGATCATCCAGGTCGACCAGATCATCGGGGTTCATTGCCGAGAAGTCGCCATGCAGTGCGCCCAGCACGCCGATCGTGCCCGAGCCGGCCTGCAATTCGGCCTGCAGACGCGTCAGCCAGGGGCCGCCGTCATTGGGCTGGTAGTCCACGCCACCCTCGAAGCCTGAAAGAACCTGTTCGCGCATGGCCTGCGCCTCTTCGACCGGCTTGGCCTGCGTCGACCAGAACAGAACCTCGGCCTGCGCCACGTTTGTGGCCAGGGCCAGAACAAGGCCGGATGCGGCACCGACCAGCTTGGATTGAATTGACATGGACTCCTCCCAGAGTTTCGATTGGGCCTTTCGCCCGTTCTGCCTGTTGGGGTCGGTTTGCTGTGCGTGTCGAGCAGCGACTCACCCCAAGCGATGCAGTCAGCATGGTATAACGATATATCTTACGTCAACGAATTTTTTTCCAATCGGTTGGCCCGATGTTTTGAAGTTCGCAGGAATTGCACGTTGCAATACCCATGCGGGTTGGGCATTTTGATGATGCAACGTTATACCAGAAGTCCGAGAAATGCCCGCCAAACCTACCCTCGCCAGTGTCGCCAAAGCTGCCGGAGTTTCGATTCCGACAGTCAGTCAGGTGATGCGCGGAACCGGGCGGATTTCCGAGCAGACCCGGAAAAAGGTGCTGCAGGCGGCAGAGGCCTTGCACTATGTCACGGACTCGCGCGCGGCGTCGATGCGGTCGGGCGAGAACCGGGAAATCGGGTTTGTTCTGAACCAGTTCGCAAACCCGTTCAACGCCGAAGTCGTCAGCGGTGCGGTCGAGCTGCTGGAGGCCGAGGGGTATCTGGTCTCGATTCTTGATACACGCGACGACGCGGACCGGCAGGGCAAGCAATTGCGGGATTTCATCCGCAACGGGCGCGGCGGCCTGCTGTGGGTACCTGCGCTGGAAACCAGCGCGCAGACGCTAGACCTGCTGCGCACCCATCGGGTTCCCACGGTGACCTTTCTGCGTCACATCAGCCCCGATTTCGACCATGTCGGCATCCGCAATGCCGAGGCGACCGAAACGGCCACGCATCATCTGGCCGACCTGGGCCACAGGCACATCGCGTTTTTCGGCGGCACCGGCATGAACCCGGTCCGCAAGGACCGGATCGCCGGGTATCGACGCGCCGTTCAGGCCAGATCGCTGGCCGCGCCTGTCATCTGGCCCTCGCCCGATACCAAGCGCGCGGGGATGGAGCAGATGCTGAAGCTGCGCGACGCCCATCCCGAGGTGACCGCCATCGTCTGCAACGGCGACATGGTCGCCCTGGGCGCCTGTTACGGGTTGATGCGCGCCGGCCTGGAGCCCGGGCGCGACGTGTCGATCATCGGATTTGACGATACCGAGGACGCCTCGGTCGCGATCCCGGCCCTCAGCACCATGGCGGTTTCGCCCAAAAAGCTGGGCCGCAGACTGGCACGAACCTTGCTGGACCGGATCAATGATCCGGACATGCCTGCCAGCGTTTCCGAGGTCTCGGCCCGCTTCATCGCCCGCGAAACCACCGGGCCGGTCGCCCAGAAGCGTCAGACCGATCCGAACGGGAACACTTCCCGGCTTTGAACTGCGGCAATGATCGAGACATCCGCAGCCTTCAGGTCGCCTTACACCAGATCCCGAGGGGTTTTGCCGGCAAAGAAAGCGTCCAGATTGTCGAGAGCACGAAACCCCATCGCATCGCGCGTCGTGGTCGTGGCGCTTCCGATATGCGGGAGCATGAAGATGTTTTCGTACGGCGCAAAACCCGGGTTTCCGCCCGGTTCGGTTGCAAAGCAATCAAGTCCGGCCGCCGCCAGCTTGCCGCTTTTGATCGCGTTCAGCAGGGCATCCTCATCCACCAGCGCGCCGCGCGCCGAATTCACAAGCACGGCGCCATCCGGCAAAGCGGCAACCCGCTCGGCGTTCATCAGGTTCGTGGTGTCCGGCGTCGCGGGGCAATGCAAGGACAGGAAATCCGCAACAGGTAGCAAGCTGTCGAGACTGGCATGATAGATTGCGCCCTGCTCCAGGTCCGGTGACAAGCGCGTGCGGTTGAAATAGTGGATTTGCATGTCGAATCCGCGGGCCTTGGCCGCAAAAGCCCGCCCAACGCGCCCCATACCGATGATCCCCAGGCGGGCCCCGGTCACCTGTTTGCCCACCATGAACGACGGGCTCCAGTTGTTCCATCCGCCGCTGCGTACCAACCGGTCCCCCTCGGCCGCACGGCGGGCAGCCCCAAGCATCAACAGCACCGCCAGCTCGGCCGTGGCGTCCGAGAGAACGTCCGGGGTATTGGTCACCACGACTCCACGGGCGGCAAGCGCCGCCAGATCGCAATGATCGACACCCACCGAGTGGTTGGCGATGATCTTCAGCCGCGGATCCAACTGGGCTACGACCTCGGCAGTGAAATGCTCGGAATGGCAGGGCATCATCGCATCGACCTGCGCACTCATCCTGATGATATCGTCGGCTGTGCCGGGTGTGTCCGCGTCGTTCAGCACCACCTCATAGTCGCGTCGCGCCCGAGCGATCGTTGCATCAGACACACGGCGCGGAAGCCACAGGACGGGTTTGTCGCTCATGGCGTCAGTCCTTCTTGATGGCATCTTCCCAGAAGTTGTACAGCGCCAGCGCGATCACGAAGATCGCGATCACCAGAAACGGCAACCCGCCCCAAAACCCGGCAAACCCGGTCGAGATGCTGTGGGCAAGGCCCAGAACAAAGGCCATCATCAACCCGGTTCCGATCACGGCCATGATTATGTTCGTCAAGCGCGACATGATTTCATACTCCTGTTTCTGGCCCGGCGGCGAGTTGGCGCTGCAACCAAGCGGCTGTGCGCAGAAGCCTGTCATCCTCTTCGGCGGCCCCAACCAACTGGACCCCGACCGGGAGGTCATTTTCACCAACCAGCAAGGGAAGGCTCAGACAGGGCAGGCCGGCCAGCGTCCACGTCAGGCAAAACACGGAATCGCCGGTATGGCCGGCGCTGAGCAGGGGCGCCTGCCCCGTTGCCGCCGGTGCGATGACCGCATCGTAATCGTTGAAAAAGTTTGCGAAAAACTCCTGAGCCGAGGCCATGATGCCCAAGGCATCTTCGTATTGCGCCGCACTGATCTTATGGCCCCGGATGATGGCCTCGTGCATCTCGGCGCTGATCCTGTCGGGATCGCTGGCGGCAATCTCGGCCATGTTCTGGCTGATCTCATGGTCGTAGATCACTTTATGAACGTTTGCCAGATCAGCCAGCTGTGCCGAGGCCGGAATGCGTTCGACGCGCCCGTCGAGGGCGTCGACGACGGCGTTCAGGCCTTCGGCCGCATCTTCGTCAAGACGCTCGTTGAAGGGAAAGTCCAGCCACACAAAATCGGGCTCGACCGGGGCTTCGGCCCTCGCGCCGGCCAGCATCTCGCCGCGCGGTCGGGCAAAGCTGGCGGGGTCGGTCTGGTCATAGCCGGACACCGCGTCGATCAACAGCGCCGCATCTTCGAGCGAGTTGGCAAAGCCGCCGATCTGATCGAGCGAGACCGAGGTGCGGAACACACCGCTGCGCGAGATCGTGCCACGGGTGGGCTTGATGCCGAAGACCCCGCAGAACGAGGCGGGACGAATCACCGATCCACCTGTCTGCGTTCCAATCGCCAGCGGCACATGCCGCGCAGCCACGGCGGCGGCCGAACCGCTGGATGAACCGCCCGGTGAACGGGTGGGATCAAACGGGTTGGTCGTGTCGGTCGGGTGCATGAAGGCAAATTCAGTGGTTTTTGTTTTGCCCAAGATCACCGCACCGGAGTCGCGCAGACGTTCGACCAACCGCGCGTCGGCATCAGGTTGGCGACCGGCGAACACCGCGCTGCCCCGTTGGGTCGGCATGTCGCGGGTGTCCACGATATCCTTCAGGCCAACCGGAACGCCATGCAGTTTTCCAGTCGGTCGCCCGGCTTTGCGAATGCGGTCCAATTCCCGCGCCTGATCCAGCGCCGATCCCGCATCCAGATAAGCCCAGGCGCGGATCGCCGGCTCAGTCTGTTCGATCCTTTCAAGGCAGGCCTCGACCAATGCCTGTGACGTGATCCGGCCTGCCCGGATGGCATCGGCGGCGTGAACCGCCGAAAGCAGGGTCAGGTCGTGTTTCGTCATGGCACCCACACACCGAACAGATAGTCCGGGAACCACAACGCAATGCCCGGAAACTGGTACATCAGTACCATGCACAGGATCACGATCGCCAGATAGGGCATCAGCCCGCGGAAGATCTCCATCAGTTCGATCTGCGACTTCAGAACCCCCTTCAGGTAATAGGCTGACATCGCCATTGGCGGAGTCAAGAAAGAGGTTTGAAGGTTCAGGGCAACGAGCATCGCAAAGAAATACGGGTTCACCCCAAAGGTCTCGAGCATCGGCAGGAAAATCGGCACGAAGATGATCAGAATCTCGGACCACTCCAGCGGCCAGCCGAGCAGAAAGATGATCAACTGCGCCAGAACCAGGAACTGCCAAGGCTGCAGGTTCATGCCAACGACCCAGTGTTCGATGACGTCATGCCCCCCCAGATAGGAAAACACGGACGCGAAAGTCCACGATCCGACGAACAGCCAACAGACCATCGCCGTCGCCTTGGCGGTCAGAAAGACGCTTTGCTTGACTTTATCCCAGGTCAGGGACCGATAGATCATGGCCAGAACCAACCCGCCAAGCGCACCCATCGCAGCCGCCTCGGCCGGAGTTGCAAGCCCGCCTAGGATCGAGCCGAGGACCAGCAAGATCAGCACGGTCAGCGGCACGAAGGAAACCAAGAGATCCATATAGATCTGACGTTTGGGCGGGATGTCCCCCTCGGCCGGCTTTGGGGCCAGCGACGGGTTCAGCCATACCCGCACCATCACGTAAATGATGTACAATCCTGCCAGCATCAGGCCGGGAAATACGGCGGCGGCATAGAGGCGCAGTGGTGACAACTCTGCGATTGCCGCATAGACGATCAACATGATCGATGGCGGGATCAGAATTCCGAGCGTTCCGCCGGCACAAATGACGCCGGCCGCAAAGCTGCGCTGGTATCCGGCATTGGCCATCGCCGGATAGGCCAAAAGACCCATCAGCGTGACCACTGCCCCCACGATCCCCGACGCGGTCGAAAACACCGCGCAAGTCATCAGGGCAGCGATTGCCAGCGACCCCGGCAGGTTTCGAGCCGCCATATACAGCGAGAAGAACAATCGGTCGACGATATTGGCCCGTTCAACCACGTATCCCATGAACAGAAACAAAGGGATGGCGACCAGCGTGTCATTTTCCATCACCGAATAGGTGTTCTGGTTCAGCAAGTAGAATATGTTGTTGTTGAAGATGTCCGAAATGGTTTCGGGGGCGGATTGGTAGTATGCATAGTACCCAAAACCCACGCCCATCGCCAAAAGCGTGAACGCGATCGGAAAGCCCAGCAGTACCAGTACGATGAACAGGCTGAGCATGAGGATGGCGACTTGAGGATCAGTCATCGCTGCGCCCTCCTTTCTCGGTGCGGGTCGCATTCAGACGGTCGATGGTTTCGTCCATCAGCATGTCTTCGGTTTCACGGACATCATCCAGACGCGGCAGCCATTCGCCATCGCGCATGGCCAACCAACACCGGCCCATCTCGGCCAAGCCCTGGACCATCAGCAAAAAGCCCGCAAGCGGGATCAGGGTTTTGAAGAAATAGATCTGAATCCGCGCGGGGCTGTTCCAGCTCACTTCTTTGTAGCGCCAGCTGTCGGCTGCGATTTCCCAACCGTACCAGAACAGGGCAAACATACCCGGGAAAAAGAACAGGATGTACAGAACGAAATCGACCCGCGCCTGCCAGCGGACGGAAAACAGTCTGTAAAGGACGTCGCCCCGGACATGCGCGTCCTGGGCCAACGCATAGGCGCCTGCCATCAGAAACAGCGCGCCATACATCTGTACCATCATGTCGAACGCCCATACGGTCGGGCTGTTGAGCACATAGCGCACGAAGACTTCGTACGATACAGAAAGCGTCAATATCAGAATGCACCACCCGAAGGCCTTGCCGACCCATTGGCTCAGCCCTTCGATGGCGTGGATTGTCTTGATCAAGGTCCGTCCCTCGCCTGTTCTACCCCGTATTAGGATGCCGCGCGCGGGGCGCGACCTCCTTTGGTGCTACTGACGTCGTTGGTCAGCTGAAGTAGTGCTTGTAGGCCAGCTTGTAGTCGGGCTGGTTCAGGTTCAGATAGTTCATGACCGTCTTGGCATAGGCCTTCTGGCTTTCGATGACCTTGGCAAAGAACGGATCCTCGCCTGAAATCCGCTCGACCACCACGTCCCACGCGTCCAGCTGCGCCTGCATGACGCTGTCGGGCGTACGATAGACGTTCACGCCCTGCTCTTCGGCCAGCTTTACCAGATCTTCCGAGTAGCGCTTGGTGTTGTGCCAATAGAAGTTCGAGTTCTCGGCCTCGGAGGCGTATTTCAGAATTGCCTGAAGCTCGGGCGACAGGGCGTTGTACTTGTCCTTGTTGAACGTGACCTCAAAGAATTCCTGGCTCTGGTGGAACGAGGCCAGATGGTAATGCTTCGAGACGTCCTGCATGCCAAAGTCGCGGTCTGATGTCGGGTTGTTGAACTCGGCCGCGTCGATCAGGCCCGACTTCATCGCAGGCTGAATCTCGCCACCCGGCAACTGCACCACAGACATGCCCATTTCCAACAGAACATCCGCCGCCAATCCGACGGTCCGGTATTTCAGACCGTTCATCTGGTCGGCGCTGGTGATCTGCTCTTTGAACCACCCCAGCGGCTGCGCCGGCATGGGCGAGTTGAAGAACGACACGACGTTCAGACCCAAGTTGGCCATCAATTCGTCGAACAGTTCCTGACCGCCGCCGTAATAGACCCAACCCAGAACTTCTTGGCTGGACCAGCCAAAACAGGGGCCAGTCCCAAACAGAGAGGCCGTTTTGGATTTCGAATACCAATAGGCCGGCACGTAATGGGCCGCGTCCAGAACACCGCGGTGAACCGCGTCCTGCATCTGGCTGGTCTTCACGACCGAGTTCACGGGCAGCAGTTCGATGGTCAGGCGGCCTCCCGTCATCTCGTTGACACGGTTCACATAGGATTGAGCATTTTCAAGAAAGATGCCTCCGCCCCAGGCCGCCTGCATCTTGAGTGTGGTTCCCTCCTGCGCGTGTACCGCGGGTGCCGCAAGCGCACCTGCGCCCACAACGGCCGACCCGCGCAGAAAATTTCTGCGGTTCAAAGATTTTGTCATGTTTCCTCCCTTAGTTGGGCACTGACCGTTTGCGCGGTGCTGGCTCCGATCCGCCCTCCTGCGGATGCCTCAACGATAAGCCAGAATCCCATTTTTTCAAAAGATTTTGGAAATACCTGAAAAAAAGGCAGAAAAAATCTCATAACATTATGTTTTTGAACACTATTATATTTTTCATTTTTTTACTGTGCTCTGGCCGCTAAGTTAAAGGGACACGAATTTGACGAATTGATGCTTGGATTTCCATGACCGAACAAACGCCCGCCGCGCGCCGAGGACGTCCGCGCAGGAAATCTCCGATGGAAACGAACGATGTCTCGCCGGTGATGGCGCTGGACCGCGGACTGCGTATCTTTTCGTGTTTGGCGGACATGCGCCGGGCGTCGCTTTCGGCGATTTCGACCGAGACCGGAATTCCGGCGCCAACTGTGCACAGGGCTTTGGCAACACTCCAAAATCGGGGTTTGGTGTCCCAGGACGGGACAGACGGAATGTGGCGCATCGGGCCACAGGCATACCGGATCGGCAACGCGTTTGAGCCCGGCTCGAACCTTCTTGAAATCGCACCGCCCGTCATGCGCACCCTCGCGGCGGAGACAGGCGAAACCGCCAATCTGGCCATCGAGAACGGAGGAGCGTTGCTGTACCTGGTTCAAGCCGAATCGGACAACCCGATCCGCGCCTCGATAAAGAACGGTACCACCACCAAGTTTCACACATCAGGTGTTGGCAAAATAATAATGGCACACATGGACCCCGGTCGTCTTGAGACCCTACTGCGCAAGTCGAAACTCGAGGCCCAGACACCGAAATCAATCACCGATGTCGCGCTATTGAAGCACGAACTGCAAAGATGCAGGGCACAAGGCTGGGCGATTGACGATGAAGAGCGCTTTCTGGGTATGCGTTGTATTGCGGCACCCATTTTCGATGTTTTGGGGCGCGTGATTGCCGGCCTGTCCATTTCCGGGCCCACAACCCGTTTTTCGGACGCCCAGCTTGAGGCGATGGCTGCTCGCGTCACGCGCGCCGCAGCCCAGATCTCCAACGGTTTGCAACAATCCCCCGAGGCATAGCGCCAGTCAGGTTTCACCGCCTGGTAATGTTTCGGTCCATTTCCGCAGCTCGTCTAGAAAACCGAGTGCAGTGCGCCCCAAATCCGTAACGGAATATTGCACCGAAACCGGCGAGGTTTCGAGCACTTGGCGGTGAACCAGCCCTTGTTGCTCCAATTGCCGCAGGCGTTCGGCGATCATCTTTTTGCTGGCCCCACCGATCATCCGCGAAAGGTCATTGAACCGCACCGGCTCGTCTTTGAGGTGCCATAGGATTGACCCGGTCCACTTGCCGCCGATGATCCGCATGCCGCGTTCGATGGGGCATGGTTCGCGGCACGCATCCACCGCTTGCCGCTTTCCTTGGTCGTCCTGTTCGATACGGGCACGCATCGCCTTCTCCAATCCAGTAGGTTACAAAAAGTAAACTGGTTGCAATTCCTCACTACTGTTCTCAAGTTCGGTTTCACCCCGGCCAAAGTCAAGGGGCAAGCAGTTTCAAAACCAAGGATATGAAGATGAGCAAGATCCTGATCGTGAACGGTACGCAGCCTTACGAGTTCGCACCTGGCCGCCTGAATGCGTCGCTGGTGCAACGGGCGCAGGACGCACTGGCCGGTATGGGCCACGAGGTGCGTATGACCACGGTTGCCGAAGGGTACGACATCAACACCGAGATCGACGCGCATGTCTGGGCGGATGTGGTCATCATGCAGTTTCCGGTGAACTGGATGGGTGTGCCGTGGGTGTTCAAGAAATACATCGACGAGGTCTACACCGCGGGCATGGACGGCCGGTTGCTGGCCGGCGACGGCCGGACCGCCAAGGCGCCCAAGGCCAACTACGGCACCGGTGGCCTGCTGTACGGAACGAAATACATGCTGTCGGTCACCTTCAACGCCCCGCGTGAGGCGTTCGACAACCCGGCCGAGCCGTTCTTTGCCGGGGCCAGCGTCGACGACCTGCTGTGGCCCATGCACCTGAACGCCAAGTTTCTGGCGATGCAGCCTTTGCCCACCTTCGCGGCCTTCGACGTGATGAAAAACCCCCGGATCGAACAGGATTTCCAGAGGTTCGACGCGCATCTGAAAGAGCATTTCGAGGAGATCGCGCATGTCGCGGCCTGACATTCACCTGTACACCGCGGCCACGATGAATGGCTACAAACCGGTGATCTTCTTGGAAGAGGCAGGCGTGCCCTACGACCTAACCCCCATCGACTTTTCCAAACAGGAACAGAAGTCGCCGGCGTTCTTGTCGCTGAACCCCAACGGCAAGATTCCGGTGATCGAGGACCGAGAAGAAGGACGGGCGATTTTCGAAAGCGGCGCAATCCTGTGGCACCTCGCGCAGAAATACGGTCGATTCCTGCCCTCTGACCCCGTTCAGCAGTCCGAGGTGATGCAATGGATGCTGTTCCAGGTCGGACATGTGGGTCCGATGATGGGCCAGGCGATGTATTTCCAGCATATTGCCGCCCCCAACGGCCATACCGAACCGTTCTCGATCCGCCGCTACGTGGACGAAAGCCGCCGCCTGATGGAGGTGATGAATGATCGCCTGAATGGGCGCGACTGGATCGCGGCGGGGCAATATACGATCGCGGACATGATGCTGTACCCCTGGGCGCGGGCCTATGTCTGGGCAAGGGTTCAGGTCGATGACCTTCCGCATCTGAACGCATGGTTCGACCGCATCGACGCCCGGCCCGCAGTTCAGAAGGCGCTGACCATTCCCAAGGCCAATCCTCAGTTCTGGGATGCCTCGGCTGATGCCAGTGCCTTTGCGCGGGAAAACGCCGCGCGGTTTGCTGGCGACGTGAAAAAAGACTGAGGCCGCGGCCCGGGCGCCCCAGCCTGGGCCCGCGCCATAGCACCTTAGGCGCCGCACGGCCCAAGCGCGGGTCGATGGCTGAGTGGACGCTTTACTCGGATGTCAAAAGCGGTCAGTCTGAACCATCGGCGCGCCGGGCGATCCCCTCGGACCGCGCTGTCACATCATTGTCGTCATAAACGTTCAGATGATGCGTCGACCAATTTATTTCGAGAGGTGCCTCATGACCCTATCCAGCAAATTCGCGATGTCTCGGCGTCAATTTCTGGCCACCAGCACGGCTGGCGTCGCGATGGTTTCCCTGCACCCGTTTTCCGCCGCCGCCGCAAGCAATCAGGCGCATCTGCGGATCATGGAAACGACCGACATTCACGTTCACGTCTTCCCCTATGACTACTATGCCGACAAGCCGCGCGATACGGTGGGCCTGTCGCGCGCGGCCTCGATCATCAACCAGATCCGGGCCGAGGCCACAAACTCGATGCTGGTCGACAATGGCGACTTTCTTCAGGGCAACCCGATGGGCGACTACATCGCCTACGAGCGTGGCATGAACGATGGCGACACCCACCCGATCATCAACGCATTCAACACGTTGGGTTATGATGCCGCGACGCTGGGCAACCACGAGTTCAACTATGGCCTGAGCTTTCTGGAAAAATCGCTGGCCGGGGCGCAGTTCCCGATCGTGCTGGCCAATATCGCCAAGGAACAGGGCGCCAATCCGCGCGCGGACAAGACGCTGGTGCAGCCCTATGTCATCCTCGACCGCGAGATCGAGCTGGGCGATGGCAGCAAGCAGCCGATCCGCATCGGCGTCATCGGCTTCACCCCGCCGCAGATCATGAACTGGGACCGCCGCCATCTGGAAGGCAACGTGCAGGCCCGCGACATCGTCGAGACCGCCAAGGCTTATGTGCCCGAGATGAAAGAGCAAGGCTGCGATCTGATCCTGGCCCTGTCGCATTCGGGCATCGGCGCGGCAGATCACGCGGACGGGATGGAGAACGCGTCGGTCCCGCTGGCCGGGGTCGATGGCATCGACGCGCTGGTGACCGGGCACAACCACCTGGTCTTCCCCTCGCCCACCTTCGCCGACCGTGCGGGCGTTGACGTGGACAAGGGCACGCTGATGGGCAAGCCGGCCGTCATGGGTGGGTTCTGGGGGTCGCATCTGGGCGTGCTCGACCTGCTGCTGGAACGCGACGGCAACGAATGGCGCGTGGTCACCACCACCTCCGAGGCCCGGCCGATTTCGAAGCGCAACGAAGACCGCTCGATCACCGCGCTGGTCGAGGACGACCCCAAGGTGCTGGCCTCGGTCGCGCAGGATCACGAGGAAACGCTGGCCTATGTGCGCCGCGCGGTGGGCAAGACCTCGGCCCCGCTGCACAGCTATTTCGCGCTGGTGGCCGACGACCCCTCGGTCCAGATCGTGTCGATCGCGCAAAAATGGTATATCGAAGAGATGCTGAAAGGCACCGAGCATGAGGGCCTGCCGATCCTGTCGGCCGCGGCGCCGTTCAAGGCCGGTGGCCGGGGTGGCCCCGAATACTATACCGACGTCCCGGTGGGCGATGTGGCGATCAAGAACGTGGCCGATCTGTATCTCTATCCCAACACCGTGCGCGCGGTTCGCGTGAACGGCGCGCAATTGCGCGGCTGGCTGGAGCGTTCGGCCGGGATGTTCAACCAGATTGAGCCGGGTGCCAAGGATGCGCTGCTGCTGAACCCCGAATTCCCGTCCTACAATTTCGACGTGATCGACGGTGTGACCTATCAGATCGACCTGTCTCAGCCCTCGCGCTTTGGCCCAAAGGGCGAAGAGATCAACCCCGATGCGACGCGCATCGTGGACCTGCAGTTCAACGCTGCCCCGGTGACCGACGACATGGAATTCATCATCGCCACCAACAACTACCGCGCTTCGGGCGGCGGATCGTTCCCGGGCGCGATGGGCGACACCATCGTGTTCGAGGCCCCCGACACCAACCGCGACGTGATCGTGCGCTATATCGTCGAGCAAGGCACGATCGACCCCAAGGCCGACGGCAACTGGTCCTTCGCACCGCTGGGCGACACCACAGTTCTGTTTGAAACCGGCCCCAAGGCGCGTGATTACATCAGCGACGTCAAAGGGTTGGCGCTGGAAGATGCAGGCAACGGGGCCGACGGTTTCGCGGCCTTCCGCATCACGCTCTGACCGACGACAGACACCGGAACGGGCGGCCAAACTGGCCGCCCTTTTCTTTTGATTTGTGGCCGAGGGCCGGATTATCACACGCATTGGCGAAGTGATTATTCTTCGGGCGACAGGGGAAATAGTGCCCAGAAAATGGGCTAACGAGTGTTCTGACCCAATTGCCTCTGCCGGGCTGCGCTGACTCGAGGAAATGGCTGTGGTGCTTTCGCATCCGACAGTCCTCTCGCCCGGAGCTTCCAATTACTTCTTTGTCCGCAATAACGCCCGCACAAGCGATCGCCGCGCCTCCTCGTGCCGTCGGGCGGGGCGTGGTGTCCGTGGTTGGGCGCGCGAGCCGGACCGAGTTGCAGGACCTGCGCCAGCAAGGGTCGCTGAAGTTGCTGTTTCCACGGCGCGATGGCGCTGACATGCAGGCCGTGCTGGTCAATACCGCCGGCGGCGTCACCGGCGGAGACAGATTTGACCTGTCTGCCACCGCAGGGGCAGATTCGCGTCTGACCATAACCACGCAGGCGGCCGAGCGCGCTTATCGCGCGTCCGGAGCAGCTCCGGGCCAGCTTCGGACACATCTGACCGTGGCTACGGGCGGCCAGTTGAACTGGCTGCCGCAGGAAACCATCCTGTTCGATGGTTGCGCGATCGATCGCCGCCTGCGTGTCGATCTGGCCCCCGATGCCAGCATGCTGCTGGTGGAATCCCTGATCTTCGGCCGCGCGGCGATGGGCGAGCAGGTCACATCGGCTCACTTCCAAGACCGCATCGAAATCTGGCGCGCGGGCCGACTGGCGCATCTGGACGCGCTGCGTTTGACCGGTGATCTGGCGGCAGAAATGGCCCGGCCGGGCGTTGGCGACGGCGCGGGCGCGCTCAGCAGCCTGATACTGATCCGCCCGGATGCCGCTGCGCATCTGGACCCGATCCGCGCGACCTTGCCTGACACCGGCGGCGTCAGCCTTGTGGGTGATGACATGCTGTTGATGCGCCTGCTGGCGCCCGACGGTTTCGCGCTGCGCCAGACCCTTGTGCCGATCCTGAACCGGCTGACCCGCAATTCCCTGCCAAGACCCTGGATGATCTGACATGCAACTCTCGCCGCGTGAAAAAGACAAACTGCTGATCGCCATGGCCGCCGAGGTGGCGCGCAAGCGCTTAGCCCGGGGCGTGCGTCTGAACTACCCCGAGGCCATCGCGCTGATCACCGATGCCGTGGTCGAGGGCGCCCGCGACGGCCGCTCGGTCGCCGACATGATGGAGGCCGGCGCGCAGGTCGTCACCCGCGACCAGTGCATGGAAGGCATCCCCGAGATGATCCACGAGGTGCAGGTCGAGGCGACGTTTCCCGACGGCACCAAGCTGGTCACCGTGCACAACCCCATCCGCTGAAGGAGATGACGATGAAATACCTGGGTTTCCTGCCCTTCGCCCTGATGGCCGCACCCGCGCTGGCGCATGACGGGCCGCACCTGCACCCGCATGACTCGGGCACTTGGCTGGTGCTGGTCCTGCTGCTGGCGATCGGCGGCGTCGCATTCTGGCTTAAGGCGCGCAAATGATCCCCGGTGAGGTCATCACTGCCCCCGGCGAAATCGAGCTGAACGCGGGCGCGACGGCGATCACACTGATGGTGGCCAATACCGGTGACCGGCCTGTACAGGTGGGCTCGCACTATCATTTCGCCGAAACCAATCCGGCGCTGGACTTCGACCGGGCCGCCGCCCACGGCATGCGGCTGGACATCGCCGCCGGAACCGCCGTGCGTTTCGAACCCGGCCAGCGGCGCGAAGTGCAGCTGATCCCGATCGGCGGCGCGCGGCGCGTCTTCGGGTTCAACGGCGCAGTCATGGGAGACCTCTGATGCCAGCCCAGATCAAACGTTCCGACTATGCCGCCATGTACGGCCCCACCAAGGGCGACAAGGTGCGGCTGGCGGATACCGACCTGATCATCGAGGTCGAGCGCGACCTGACCACATATGGCGAAGAGGTAAAGTTCGGCGGCGGCAAGGTGATCCGCGATGGCATGGGCCAGTCTCAGGCAACCCGCGCCGAAGGGGCGGTGGACACCGTGATCACCAATGCGCTGATCGTTGACTGGACGGGCATCTACAAGGCGGATGTGGGCCTGAAGGACGGACGCATCGCCCGGATCGGCAAGGCGGGCAACCCCGACACGCAGCCCGGCGTCGATGTCATTGTCGGCCCCGGCACCGAGGCCATCGCGGGCGAAGGCCGCATCCTGACCGCCGGCGGGTTCGACAGCCACATTCATTTCATCTGCCCGCAACAGATCGAGGATGCGCTGCATTCCGGCCTGACCACCATGCTGGGCGGCGGCACCGGCCCGGCGCATGGCACGCTAGCCACTACCTGCACGCCCGGCCCTTGGCATATCGGGCGCATGCTGCAGGCGGCCGACGCCTTTCCGATGAACCTGGCCTTTGCGGGCAAGGGCAACGCCTCGCAGCCGGCCGCTCTGCGCGAACAGGTCCTGGCCGGGGCCTGCGCCCTGAAGCTGCACGAGGACTGGGGCACCACCCCTGCGGCCATCGATTGCTGCCTGTCGGTGGCCGACGAGATGGACGTGCAGGTGATGATCCACACCGATACGCTGAACGAAAGCGGATTCGTCGAAAACACCGTGGCCGCCATGAAAGGCCGCACGATCCACGCCTTCCACACCGAGGGCGCGGGCGGTGGCCACGCCCCCGACATCATCAAGATCTGCGGCGAAACGCATGTGCTGCCCTCCTCGACCAACCCGACCCGGCCCTTTACGGTGAACACGGTCGAAGAGCATTTGGACATGCTGATGGTCTGCCATCACCTCGACAAATCCATCCCCGAGGACGTGGCCTTTGCCGAAAGCCGCATCCGGCGCGAGACCATCGCCGCCGAGGACATTCTGCACGACATGGGCGCCTTCAGCATCATCGCCTCCGACAGCCAGGCGATGGGCCGCGTGGGCGAGGTGCTGATCCGCACTTGGCAGACCGCCGACAAGATGAAGAAACAACGCGGGCGCCTGCCTGAAGAAACGGGCGAAAACGACAATTTCCGCGTGCGCCGCTATATCGCGAAATACACGATCAACCCGGCCATCGCGCACGGGCTGGGTACCCATATCGGCAGCATCGAGGAGGGCAAACGCGCCGATCTGGTGCTGTGGAACCCCGCCTTTTTCGGCGTGAAGCCCGAGATGGTTTTGCTGGGCGGCACCATCGCCTGTGCGCAGATGGGCGATCCGAACGCCTCAATCCCCACGCCTCAGCCGGTCTATTCCCGGCCGATGTGGGGGGCTTATGGCCGCTCGGTCGAGCAGGGCGCGGTGACCTTCGTGTCGGAAGCCGCGCAAGAGGACGGCATCGCCGCGCGTCTGGGCCTGGCCAAGCAGACCGTCGCCGTGCGCAACACCCGGGCGATCGGCAAGCGCGATCTGCGACTGAACGATGCCTTGCCCGAAATCGACGTGAACCCCGAAACCTACGAGGTACGCGCCGACGGTGAATTGCTGACTTGCCAACCCGCCGAAACCCTGCCCATGGCGCAACGCTATTTCCTGTTCTGAAAAGGGATGCCCTCGATGCTTGCCACATCACAGAAAATCCGCCGCAACGGTCAGTGGGACGAAACCCATGGCACCGTGACCCTGAACTACGAAGACCGCTTTCTGCGCCGCCGGATGCTACGCACCACCCAGAACGAGGAGTTCCTGGTGGATCTGTCGCAGACGACCTCGCTGGACGGGGGGGACGCGTTCGAACTGGCCGATGGCCGCCTGATCGAGGTGGTTGCCGCCGAAGAGGACCTGTTCGCCGTCACCGGCCCCGATCTAACTCGGCTTGCCTGGCATATCGGCAACCGTCACACCCCCTGCCAGATCGAGCCTGACCGCCTCATGATCCGCCGCGACCACGTGATCCGCGACATGCTGCTGAAGCTTGGCGCGACGGTCCAGGACATCCGCGCGCCCTTCAGCCCCGAAGGCGGCGCCTATGGGCACGGACGGACGCATGGCCACAGCCACTGACCTTGATCTGCTGACGCTGACGCAATGGCTGTCACCCGCCTACCCGGTCGGGGCTTTTGCCTATTCGCACGGGCTGGAACGTCTGGTTCAATCGGGCGCGGTGCACGATGCGGCCAGCCTGCAGGATTGGCTGCACGACGTGCTGGAATACGGTGCCGGATGGTCGGATGCCCTGTTTCTGACCGCCGCTTGGCGCGCCAAATCCGAGCTTGCCGTGGCCGAACTTGACGATATGGTCCGCGCCTTCGCCGGCCCCTTCGAGCGCAGGTGCGAGACCGCGCAACAGGGCGCTGCCTTCTGCGGTGTGACGGCAGCGGTCTGGGACATCGAGCTGGCGGATCTGACTTATCCCGTCGCCGTCGGCTGCGCCGCGCGCCACGCCGGTTTGCCGGTGGAACCGACCGCGCGGCTGTATTTGCATGCGTTCATCAGCAATCTTGTTTCGGCCGCGCAGCGGCTGATGCCCCTCGGCCAGACCGCTGCGCAAGGGGTAGTCCGAGACATGGCGCCCTTGTGCGCACATCAGGCGCACGCGGCGGTGGAGGCCGATCTGTCCGCCCTGTCCGGCACCGCCTTTCTGGCCGAGATCGCGGCCATGCAACATGAAACTCAACAACCAAGGATATTCCGCACATGAGCAGCATGAACGGCCCTTTGCGGGTGGGCATCGGCGGCCCGGTCGGTGCGGGCAAGACCAGCCTGACCGCCGCCCTCGCCCGCGCGCTGCGCGACACCCACTCGATCGGGGTGATCACCAATGACATCTACACGCAAGAAGACGCCGAGGCGCTGATGCGCATGCAGATCCTGCCGCAGGACCGGGTGATCGGGGTGGAAACCGGAGGCTGCCCGCATACGGCGATCCGCGAGGATGCCTCGATCAATCTGGCCGCGGTGGCCGAGATGGTGCGCCGTCACCCCGAGGTCGAGATCGTTCTGATCGAATCCGGCGGTGACAACCTGTCGGCCACCTTCAGCCCGGAACTGGCCGATGTGACGATCTATGTGATCGATGTGGCCGCGGGCGAAGAGATCCCCCGCAAGGGTGGCCCCGCGATCACCCGGTCGGACATCCTGATCATCAACAAGATCGACCTTGCCCCGCATGTCGGAGCGGATCTGTCGGTGATGCAGCGCGATGCGGCCCGGATGCGCGGTGATCGGCCATTCGTATTCACCAACCTGCGGAGCGGTAGCGGAACGAGTGAAATCATCGACCTGTTGGACAAGATCGCCGGCATCGACGCCGGACGGCGTGCAACGGCTTAAGACCAGCAACGCGCCTTTGGACTCTTGCTGTTCCAGACTTAGGAGCCTTGCGCGCGAAGGCCAATCCGATGTAACCGGAATCGACCACCGGCGCGGCCCCGCTGACAGCCCGGTGCGAGAAAGTTGCAGCCGGGCCGATCCTGCTTGGGGCCGCCCCATCACCTGAGGACCGCCGGTGAGCCCATTCGTCGTTGCAATCATTCTGTCGGCTGCCATCCTGCACGCCGTCTGGAACGCCATCGTCAAAACCGCGGGCGACCGGACGACCACGCTGGGCCTTGTGGCCTTCGGGCATGTGATCCCGGCCAGCGTCATGATCCTTATCCTGCCCTTTCCGGGCGGCGTAAGCTTTGTCTACATCCTTTTGTCCACGGTGGTGCATTTCGGCTATTACTACATGCTGGGCAAAGCCTATCAGCATGGGGACCTCAGCGTCGTCTACCCGATCGCGCGGGGCATCGTTCCTGCGTTGGTGGCGCTGTGGGCCTATCTTTTGCTGGATGAGGTTCTGCCCCTGCAAGCCTGGATCGGCATCGGCCTGATCGCGGTCGGCATCCAGCTCAGCAGTTGGAGCTCGCTCCGGCAAGGGGTCGGCGGCGCAGCGCTGGGGTTTGCGGTGGGTACCGGACTTTGCATCTCGGTCTATTCGGTTGTGGATGGCATCGGGGTGCGGCTGTCTGGAAACACGCTCAGCTACTGGGCTTGGGGAGCGTTTTTGCATCTGTTCATCGCCGGATTTGTGGGCCTTCGACGGCGCCAGGTTCTGGCACAGCTTCCGGCGCGCACCTGGGCGATCGGCATTCTGGGCGGTTTCGTATCGATGCTGGCCTATGGACTGGTGCTCTATGCCAAGAATTTCGCACCGCTGGGGGCGGTCTCGGCGTTGCGGGAAACCTCGGTGATTTTTGCGGCCCTGATCGGCTTCGTCTTCCTGCACGAAGGCTATTGGGTGCGCAGGCTGGGGGCCGCTGTGCTGATGGCGGGGGGCGTGGCGCTGGTTGGGCTGTCGAGCTGAGCCGATCCGTCAGGTGCCGTACCGCGCCATGAACATCTCGACCGCGTTCCTGGCCACTTCGTCGATTTCCTCGTCCGAGAACCGGGTCTGGATCCCCAAGGCCGCCAGCGTCCACAGGCGCACCTTGCACAGTTCGGCGAATTGTTCGGCGGCAAAATGCACGTCATCAATCGCCAGTTCGCCCTTGGCCACGGCTTTTTCCAGGTATTCGGCCATCTGGCGCTGGCCGTTGGCGGGGCCGGCCGCGTAGAACGCCTTGCCCAGTTCGGGAAACCGGTCGCGCTCGGCCACGCAGATGCGAAACACCTGCTGCGCGAAATCCGACACCAGAAACCGGGTCAGATGGGTTGCCGTGATCATCAACGCCTCGCGCACGGGCTTGGTCTCATCGATCATGGCCAACACGTTTTCAGCCATACGGCAGCACTCGGTCTGCGCCACCTCGGAAAACAGAAGCCGCTTGTCGGGGAAATAGCTGTAGAGCGTGGCCTTCGATACGCCCGCCGCGCGTGCGATGTCATCGACGCTGGCGCCTTCGAACCCGTCCGCCATGAAAACCTCACGGGCGCCTTTCAGAACCTGGTCGAATTTCCGTCCGGTACGCACGATGGTGGCGGCTTGGGTCATGGTGTCTCCTTGGCTGGGTGGTGCTGCAAATCTATAAACCGGACAGTTCAGTTTCAACGGTTTTCGACAAGGGTTGAATGCCCGATCGCACCGGATATATTAGAACCATTCTAAAAATGGGGCAGAGATGCGGTTTTTCACCCAACGCAAACACTTCAAGGATCTGACCGAGCAGGAAATCCTCGCGCTTGCGATTTCGTCCGAAGAGGACGACGCGCGAATCTATCGGTCCTATGCGGAAATGCTGCGCCAGGACTATCCGGCGACGGCGAAGATCTTCGACGGCATGGCCGCCGAAGAGGACGAGCACCGCCGTCGCCTGATCGCGTTGCATGAAAAGCGATTCGGCCCGGTCATTCCCCTGATCCGCCGCGAACACGTCGCCGGGTACTACGCCCGCCGCCCCATATGGCTGGTCGAGAACCTCGGTATCGAGCGCATCCGCGAAGAGGCCGAGATGATGGAGCGCGACGCCGAGCGGTTCTATCTGGCCGCCGCCGCGCGCACGACCGACGCCGCGACCCGTCAGTTGCTGGGCGATCTGGCGGCGGCCGAGGCCGGGCATCAGGCCACGGCAAACGAATTGGAACAGGCCCATCTGGGCCATGACGAGAAAGAGGCCGAGAAGGCCATCGCGCATCGGCAATTCATTCTGACCTGGGTGCAGCCGGGGCTGGCGGGGCTGATGGACGGATCGGTGTCGACCCTGGCGCCAATCTTTGCCACCGCCTTTGCCACCCATGATCCGTGGACGACCTTTCTGGTGGGTCTTGCCGCCTCGGTCGGGGCGGGCATCTCGATGGGCTTCACCGAGGCCGCCTCGGACGATGGCGAGTTGTCGGGCCGTGGCTCGCCGGTCAAGCGCGGGCTGGCCTCGGGGGTGATGACCACGCTGGGCGGGCTGGGCCATGCCCTGCCCTATCTGATTCCGGACTTCTGGACCGCGACGATCATCGCCTTCTTCATCGTGTTCGTCGAATTGTGGGCCATCGCATGGATTCAGAACCGGTACATGGAAACGCCGTTCTTCCGTGCGGCCTTCCAAGTGGTTCTAGGCGGGGCGATGGTACTGGCGGCGGGGATATTGATCGGCAGCGGGTGACACGCGACTTGCGAAGCGGTCAAATCATGTTACCACTTCGCCCATGGTCGATATCTTTCTGCGCACCCTGCCCTTCTTTGCGATCATCGGCCTGGGATACTGGGCCGGGCGAAGCCGGTTCTTCACCGAGGACGCCACGGCCTATCTGACCAAGTTCGTGTTCTACTTCGCGCTGTCGGCGATGCTGTTCCGCTTTGCCGCCACGCTACCCTTTGCCGAGATCTTCAATGCGCGGCTGATGCTGGGCTATCTGATAGGCACGGCGGGCGTTTACGCGCTGGCGACGCTGGTGGCCTGGCTGCGCGGGCTCGACATCCCCACCGCGGCGGTCGAAGCGCAATGCGCGGCCATCGGCAATGTGGGCTTTCTGGGTCTGCCGATGCTGGCCATGCTGTTCTCCGAGGCCGCCATCGGGCCGGTCATGCTGGTTCTGACGGTCGATCTGGTGGTGTTTTCCTCGCTGATCGTGATCCTGATCAATGGCGGGCGGGATGGTCGGCTGAGCGTCGGGACATTGCGATTGATCGGGCTCGGTTTGCTGAAGAACCCCATGATCGTCTCGATCTCGGCCGGGTTGATCTGGTCGGCCCTGCAGATGCCGGTGCCGGCCCCATTGAACGATTTTCTGACCATTCTGGGCGGCGCCGCCACGCCGGGCGCGCTGTTCGCCATCGGCGCCTCGCTGGCCACCAAATCGGCCGAGCGGGTTCAGATCGCGTTATGGCTCAGCTTCTGCAAACTGGCCGTGCATCCGGCCTGTGTGGCCGTGGTGCTGCTGTGGCTGCTGCCGACCGATCCTTTTGCCGCCGCCGTGGCCATTTCCGCTGCCGCCCTGCCCGTGGCCGGGAACGTCTACATGCTGGCAGCGCACTACGGGGTGGCGCCGCACCGGGCCTCGGCGGCAATCTTCTTGTCGACCCTGGTCAGCATTTTGACCATTCCCTTGGTGATCGCCTGGGTCGGGACCCCCTGAAGCAGGACAAAAAAGCCGCGTTCCCGGCCCGCTGCACTTTACGCGGCGTCCCTTGCCCGTTAGCCATGGCGCAAAGCCAACGTAAGGATGATGCCAGATGGAAACCCTTTCCGAAAACGCCTGTTTCGGTGGCGTGCAGGGTGTGTACCGCCACGCCTCAGCGGCGTGCCAGTGCGACATGACTTTTGGCCTGTTCCTACCGGCCGAGGCCAAGGACGGCCCGGTTCCAGTCTTGTGGTATCTGTCGGGACTGACCTGCACCCATGAAAACGCGATGGTCAAGGCGGGCGCGCAGGGCTGGGCCGCAGAACAGGGCATCGCACTGGTCTTCCCCGACACCTCGCCGCGCGGCGAGGGGGTCGCCGACCACGAGGATTACGATCTGGGCCAGGGTGCCGGGTTTTATGTGAACGCCACCCAGACCCCCTGGGCCCCGCATTTCAACATGTGGGACTATGTGGCCGACGAGTTGCCCGCGCTGCTGGTCGAAAACTTCGCCATAGACGGCGACCGCCAGGCCATCACCGGACATTCCATGGGCGGCCACGGCGCGCTGACGCTGGCGATGAACCTGCCGGGCCGGTTTCGGTCGGTCTCGGCCTTCGCGCCGATCTCGAACCCTACGGCCAGCGATTGGGGCCGCAAGCAGTTGAGCGCCTATCTGGGCGACGACCCGGCCGCCTGGGCCAAACATGACGCGACGCTGATGATGAAGGAAAAGGGCTTTGACGGCCCAATCCTGATCGACACCGGCACCCACGACCAGTTCATCGACCTGCTGCGCCCCGAGGCCCTGGCCCAAGCCATCGCCGAACGCCGTCAACAGGCGACGGTCCGGCTGCAGCCGGGCTATGATCATTCCTACTTTTTCGTGTCCACCTTCATGGAGGACCACGTCACCTTCCACGCCGAAGCCCTGTACGGAGACTAAGGGATGAGCGAATACGACTATGATCTGATCATCATCGGCTCGGGCCCATCGGGCCGCGCGGCGGCGATTCAGGCGGGCAAGCTGAAACGCAAGGTTCTGGTGGTTGACCGTCGTGACCGTTTGGGCGGCGTGTCGGTTCACACGGGCACGATCCCGTCGAAGACACTCCGCGAAACGGTACTGAACCTGTCTGGCTGGCGCGAGCGCAGCTTTTACGGCCGTTCGTACCGGGTCAAGGACCAGATCCGCGCCGAGGACCTCAAGGCCCGGCTGCACATGACGTTGGACTACGAGGTTGACGTGCTGGAACACCAGTTCAACCGCAACCACGTTGAAACCATGGACGGCGTGGCCCGTTTTGTCGGCCCGCACGAGATCGAGGTCACCGCCGATGCGGGCGACACCACCCGCCTGACGGCCGCGAAATTCCTGATCGCCACCGGCACCAAGACCTATCGCCCCGATTACGTGCCCTTCAACGGCAAGACCATCGTTGATGGCGACGAGTTCCTGGAAATGGCCGAGATCCCGCGCTCGCTCTGCGTGATCGGCGCAGGCGTCATCGGGGTGGAATATGCCACGATGTTCTCGGCGCTCGACGTGCGGGTGACGTTGATCGAACCGCGCGAGACTTTCCTGGATTTCATCGACAAGACCCTCATCCAAGAATTCACCCACCAGATCCGCGAAAACGGGGTGGACCTGCGCCTGGGCTCGGCCGTGGAGAAGATCGAGGACGCCGGCAAGCATGTCGAGGTCACCATGGCCAATGGCCGCCATGTCCGGGCCGAGATGCTGCTGTTTGCGGCGGGCCGCATGGGCAACACCTCAGCGCTGAACCTCGAAGCGGTTGGAATCGAGACCGACCACCGCAACCGCATTTCGGTCGACCGCAAGACCTATCAGACCTCGGTGCCGCATATCTATGCCACCGGTGACGTGATCGGCCATCCCTCGCTGGCCTCGACCTCGATGCAGCAGGGCCGCGTGGCCGCATGCCACGCGCTGGACACCCCCACCCTGCCCGAAAGCCCTTGGTTCCCCTATGGCATCTACTCGGTGCCCGAAATCTCGACCTGCGGCATGTCCGAGGAAGAGCTGCAGGAACGCGGCATTCCCTACGAGGTGGGCGTCGCCCGGTTCCGCGAGACCTCGCGCGGGCATATCATGGGGCTCGAGCATGGGATGCTGAAGATGCTGTTCTCGCTGAAAACCCGCCGGGTGCTGGGCGTGCAGATCGTCGGCGAGGGCGCGACCGAGCTGATCCACATCGCCCAGGCGGTGCTGAACCTGAAGGGCACGGTGGACTATTTCGTGCAGAACACCTTCAACTATCCGACCCTGGCCGAGGCCTACAAGATCGCCGGGCTCGACGCCTTCAACCGGATGCCGATCCCGGACGAGTTCAAGGTACGCAAATCGGACACGCCCGAACCAGCAAAGTTGGCGCCCAAAAAGGCCAAGCAGGCGTGACGACCCTGTATGTCGATGGCGACGCCTGCCCGGTGAAGGCCGAGGCCGAGCGCGTCGCCACGCGGCACAAGGTGCCGATGGTGGTGGTCGCAAATGGCGGGCTGCGCCCGTCGGCCAACCCGCTGATTCAGATCGTCACCGTGGCGCAAGGCGCGGACGAGGCCGACAAGTGGATCGCCGAGCGGTGCGGCGCGGGCGACATCGTCATCACCTCGGACATCCCGTTGGCCGCCAGATGCGTCGAGGCCGGCGCGCGGGTGCTGCGCCCCAATGGCGAAGCCTTCACCGCCGCCAATATCGGCCAGCAACTGGCGATGCGCGATCTGATGGCGGATCTGCGCGCCGCCAACCCGCTGGGCGCCGGGGGCGGTAGCAAACCGTTTTCCAAGGCCGACCGGTCGCGGTTTCTGGACGCGCTCGAGCGCGAGATGCGCGCCGCCCTGCGGACCTGAGTTAGGCCTTGCATCCCGCCCGGCGGGTTGGTTCAGTCGGCCGAAAGCGCAACACAAGCGAACAGGAAATCCCATGCCCGTAGAAGCGGTCGTTTTTGACATCGGCAACGTTCTGATCGAATGGCAGCCCGAGCGGTATTATGACCGCGTGATCGGCGAGGACCGGCGCCGCGAGATGTTCTCGGCCGTCGACCTGCACGGGATGAACGACCTGGTCGATCAGGGGCATCATTTCACCGAAACGATTTATGCCTGGGCCGAGAAACACCCCGAATGGCGCGACGAGATCCGCATGTGGCACGACAACTGGATCGAACTGGCCGCTCCGGAGATCCCGCATTCGGTCCGGCTGCAGCGCGCGCTGCGGGCCAAAGGCGTGCCGGTCTTTGCGCTGACCAATTTCGGGGTGCAGAATTTCGACTATGCCACCACCGTCTATCCGTTTCTGAACGAGTTCGACCGGCACTATGTCTCGGGGCGGATGAAGATGGTGAAACCGCATGCCCCGATCTACCAGATGGTCGAACAGGATTGCGGCCTGCCGCCCGAGACGCTGCTGTTCACGGACGACCGGATCGACAACATTGAAACCGCCCGTGGCCGTGGTTGGCAGACCCACCATTTCAACGGCCCGCAGGGCTGGGCAGAAAGGCTGGTGGCCGAAGGTCTGCTGACCCCGGACGAGGCCGCCTGATCCTAGGCGGCCGCGGGCTGCGCGGGGCGGTTCTCGCGGATCGGCAGGTGCACGATCGCGCTGAAGGCGCCGACGGCCACCCCGATCCACCAGACGACAGTGTAATCGCCGTAGATGTCATACATCCGGCCGCCCAGCCACACGCCCAGGAACCCTCCGATCTGATGGCTGAGGAACACCACGCCATAAAGCGTGCCCATGTAACGCAGGCCGTAAAGATGCGCCACCAGCCCCGATGTCAGCGGCACCGTCGCCAGCCAAAGCGAGCCCATCACGATCGAGAACACGATCACCGACATGGGCGTGATCGGCAGCAGGATGAAAGCAGCGGCCGCGACGGTACGCGCCGAATAGATCGCAGCCAGCAGGTATTTCTTGGGGAAGTGGTTACCCGCCCACCCGGCCAACAGGGTGCCGCCGATATTGGCCAACCCGACCAGCGAGATCGCCACCGCCCCCAACGCCGAGGTGGTGGTGATGCCCATCGAATGCAGCACGCCACCGGGCTGGATCGGGCCGCACATCTCGGTCACGAAGGCCGGGAAATGCGCGGTGATGAAGGCCAGCTGATACCCGCAGCTGAAAAAACCCAGGAATATCAGCGCATAGGACGGGTCGCGGAAGGCACGGCCCAGGATCTGGCCCATGCTTTCCTCCAACTCGGCCTTGCTGACCTGCGCGGGCGCGCGCATGAAAGGCAGCGTCAGCACAAGGGCCAGAATTGCAATAGCAAAGATGATGAACACCTGCTGCCAGGGCAGGAAGGTCAGCATCCATTCAGCCGTGGGCGCGCCGATCACCTGCCCGAAGCTGCCCGCCGCGGTCACGATCGCCAGCGACATCGAGCGGTTCTGGTCCGTCGAGGCCCGCCCGACCACCGCCAGCACCACGCCAAAGCCTGTGCCCGCGATACCGAAGCCCACCAGCCAGGCATAGAGTTGATGCCCGAAGGGCGTGACGGACCAGGCCGACAGGACCATCCCCGCCGCATAGGTCAGCGCACCAAGAATGATCGCCCGCCGATCGCCCATCTTCTCTGCGATGGCGGCAAAAATCGGCTGGCCGATGCCCCAGGCCAGGTTCTGGATCGCGATGGCCAGCGAGAAATCGGTGCGCAGCCAGCCGAACTCCTCGGCGATCGGAATCTGGAACACGCCGAACGAAGCGCGCACGGCAAAGCTGACCGTGATGATCACGCATCCGACGATCAGCACCGGGTTTAGCAGACGGGCGGTTGGGGTCATGGGGCCTCCGGGTTCAGCCCGCCGACAGTATCCGCTTGGGCTCGCTCGTCAATTCAGGAGTTTTGCGGTCACGATTAACCAAAATTGATGCGTGCCGGAGGATGCCTTCTTTTCAACGGCGCGGGCGGGCGCTATGGCTCGGGCCATGACCGACATGATCTCGTTGTACGAGGCCCGCGTTGCCGATGGCACCCTGAACCGCGACGACGCGCAAGAGGCCGTTCTGCCTCAATTCGAGCGTATCCGGGCAGCACTGGCCGCGCCGGTGAAACGCGGGCTGTTCCGCAAGGCGCCGCCGGCGCCCAAGGGCTTGTACCTGTGGGGCGGGGTGGGGCGCGGCAAGTCCATGTTGATGGACATGTTCGTCGAAACGCTGGGCGATGTTCCGGCCCGGCGCGTCCATTTCCATGCCTTCATGCAGGAAATCCACGCCGGCATGCACCAGGCGCGCGAAACCGGCGTGCAGGATGCGCTGGCGCCGGTGGCGGCTTCGGTCGTGAAATCCGTGCGGCTGCTGGCCTTTGACGAGATGCAGATCACCGACATCACCGACGCGATGATCGTCGGGCGGCTGTTCGACCTGCTACATGCGGGGGGCGTCGTCGTTGTGACCACCTCGAACCGTCATCCCGACGATCTGTACAAGGATGGCCTGAACCGGCAGCTGTTCCTGCCTTTCATCCACCACATCAAGCAGCAGCTCGAAGTGTGGGAGCTGACGTCGCCCACGGATTACCGGCAAAACCGGCTCGAAGGCTCGCCGGTCTATTTCACACCCATCGGACCCGAGGCGCGGGAGAAGATCCGGGCCGTATGGGCCGACCTGTCAGGTGGACCGGCTGAACCATTGACCCTGCACGTCAAGGGGCGCGAGGTGGTGTTGCCCGCGTTTCGCAATGGTGTGGCACGCGCCTCATTCTATGATCTGTGCGGTCGGATGCTGGGGCCGGGGGATTACCTGGCAGTTGCCGAGGCGGTCAAGGTGCTGGTGCTTGAGGACATCCCACGCCTGTCGCGCAACAATTTCAACGAGGCCAAGCGGTTCGTGACGCTGATCGACGCGCTGTACGAGGCGGAAGTGCGGTTGATCTGTTCCGCGGCGGCGGAGCCCGAGATGCTGTACGTCGAGGGCGAGGGAACGTTCGAGTTCGAGCGCACGGCTTCGCGTCTGCGGGAAATGCAAGACAAGGATTGGGGGAAATAGGGGGCGCTGCCCCCGTCGCGGCGGGGCCGCGACTCCCCCGGGATATTTTCAGCCAGATGAAGCCTTAGCCGTTTTCGCGCAGGATGTTCCCCGCGAGATAGAGCGAGCCGCAGATCAAAACCCGGGCCTGTGGATCGCGGGCGGTGATCGCGGCCAGCGCCTCGGCCACGCTGTCGGCGGTGGTGGCGGGCAGGTTCACGGCAGTCGCGGCGGCGGCGGTTTCCGCGGCAGGGAGCGTATTGGCTTCGCCGGGGATGGACACGGCCGTCAGGGAGCTTGCCCTTTCGGCCAGAGGCGCGAGGTAGCCGGTTACGTCCTTGGTGTTGAGCATGCCGCAGATCAGGTGCGTCGGGCGCGGCGGCAGTTTGGCCAGGACATCCGCCAGCGCGTGCCCGGCGGCGGCGTTATGGCCGCCGTCTAGCCAGAGTTCAGCCCGGGGCGCCTGTTCGACCAGCGGGCCGGTCTTCAGGCGCTGCATCCGGGCCGGCCATTCGGCCCGGGTGACCGCTGCCTCGTAGGCCTCGTCGCCCAGGTCGAGGTGGCGCAGGACCGCCAGTGCGGCGCCGGCGTTCTGGATTTGGTGGTCACCCAGCAGGTTCGGCAGCGGCAGGTCGCGCAGGCCGGTTTCGTCCTGATAGATCAGGCGGCCATGTTCCTCGTGAGCGTGCCAGTGCTGTCCGTAAGCCAGAAGCGGTGCGCCGAGGCGGGCGGCGGTGGCCTCGATGACTTCCATCGCTTCGTCCGGCTGCGGGCCGACGATGCAGGGCACGCCACGTTTGATGATGCCGGCCTTTTCGGCGGCGATCTTGGCCAGCGTGTTGCCCAGGAACTGTTCGTGGTCGATCGAGACTGGGGTGATGACCGTGACGGCGGGTTTTTCGATCACGTTGGTGGCGTCGAGCCGTCCGCCAAGCCCGACTTCGAGCAGCGTGTAGTCGGCGGGTACGCGGGAAAACGCCAGCAGGGCTGCGCAGGTGGTGATCTCGAAATAGGTGATGTTCTCGCCGCCATTGGCGGTGTAGCACTCATCCAGAACGGCGGTCAGGTCGGGCTCCGAGATCAGCTCGCCCGCCAAGCGGATGCGCTCGTGAAAGCGCGCCAAGTGCGGCGAGGTATAGGCATGGGCTGTCAGCCCGGCCCCTTCCAGCCCGGCGCGTATCATCGCCTGGGTCGAGCCCTTGCCGTTGGTGCCGGCGATGTGGATCACCGGGGGCAGCCTGTCCTGCGGGTTGCCCAAGGCCTCGAGCAGACGCCAGACGCGGTCCAGGGTCAGGTCGATGATCTTGGGGTGCAGCGCCATCATCCGGTCGAGGATGACGTCGGATGTGGGCGCGGTCATTTCTTGGGCTTGTCTTCGGCAGGCTTGGCCTGCGCATCGGGCTGTTCGGTTGCGCCCTCTTTCGGGGCGGGTAGATCGCCTTTGACCGCCGGGGGAAGCCCCATCAGCATCCGGGTGATCGTGATCAGCTCGTCCCGCAGCTCGGTCCGTTTGGTGACGCGGTCCAGCATGCCGTGATCCAGCAGGTATTCGGCGCGCTGGAAGCCTTCGGGCAGTTTCTCGCGGATCGTCTGCTCGATCACGCGGGGGCCGGCGAAACAGATCAACGCGTTCGGCTCGGCAATATGCACGTCACCCAGCATCGCGTAGGAGGCCGTCACGCCGCCGGTGGTGGGATGGGTCAGCACCACGATGTAGGGCAGGTCGGCTTCTTTCAGCATCTCTACCGCGACGGTGGTGCGCGGCATCTGCATCAGGCTGAGGATGCCCTCCTGCATCCGGGCGCCGCCGGCGGCGGAAAACAGGATCAGCGGGCGCTTGAGTTTCACCGCCTCTTGCGCGGCGGCGATGATGGCGTTGCCGACATACATTCCCATCGACCCGCCCATGAACGAGAAATCCTGCGCCGCGGCCACGATGGGGGTGCGGCCGATCTCGCCGGTGGCGACCAGCATCGCTTCTCTCTCACCGGTTTTTTTCTGCGCCGCCTTCATGCGGTCGGGGTATTTCTTCTGGTCGCGGAACTGCAGCGGGTCATCCTTGGGCGCGGGCACGGCGACCTCGGCGAAAATGCCACCGTCGAACAGATGCTTGAACCGTTCGCGCGGGGTGATCAGCATATGGTGTCCACACTGGGTACAGACATTCTGGTTGTCCGCCAGTTCGCGGTGGAACAGCATCGTTCCGCACTCGTCGCATTTGTGCCAGAGATTCTCGGGCACCTCACGGCGGGAGAAAATCGAGTTGATCCGGGGGCGGACGTAGTTCGTGATCCAGTTCATGTCGGAACCTTGCTGATGCGGGTTGCAGTCAAATAAGACGCTACGGAAGGAAATGCAATCAGCGCCTGAGCGCAAGTCGGGCCGTCAGCCACCCGACGATCATCACGCCGAAGTCGACAAACAGCCATAGCCGGAGAAACCCGGTATCGGACATGTCGAACGGCAGGTGAAACAACGCCAGCCCCCCAAGGCTGTCGGGCAGGGACACGATCAGCAATGCTGTGACATTGTTGGCGAAATGCAGGGCGATGGCCGGCCCCAAGGTTCCGGCGCGGGCGGTCAGATCGGCGCTGAGCACACCGAACACGCAGGCCCAGACCGCAACCAGCGCCGCGTTTTCGCCGGCGGCATTGGGCGCATAGTGGCCGGCCGCGAACAGAACCGCGGGAACGCCGATCCAGATCACGGGTGAACGAAACCGTGCCGCCAATGACTGTTGCAGGTAGCCGCGGAACAGAATCTCCTCGGCGCTGGTCTGGATCAGGACTGCGGCCAGAGACAGCGGCAGCAGACCCAGCCACAGACCGACCGGCAGGTTGGGTTCGAACGAAACGCCCATGCCATAGGGTGGCAGCAGCAACAGCACGACCCCCAGGACGAGCAGCGCGCCCAGAACGCGCCAGAACTGCGCCACCGCCTTGCGCCGGGGCCCGATGACGGAACACAGGCTGCGATTCTGGAACTGGCGGACGGCAAGCGCCACGGCCAGCGTGACAAAGCCGAAACTGAACAGCAGGATCAACACCGCCATCGGCGACGCGCCGCTTTGGAACCCGGCCACCTGGTCTGGCGGGGCCAGGCCGACCACGGCGGCGAACAGCACTAGGTTCAACGCGACGACGGTCGCGACCACCAGGGCCACCCCGCCGAACAGCCGCCACAAGGCCGCATGGGCGCGCACCGGGGCGACCAGCGCCTCGTGTGCCGCATAGGCGCGTGTCACTTCGCCGGGCTCGGTCATCCGCCAGCCCCGGTTTCGACCTCGGGGGGAAGTTCGATGTTTGCGGCCAAGAAACGTTCGGATACCGAGGTCAGATAGCCCGCAACCGTTTCCAGCAGGCTGACCGCAACCGTGGGATCGCTTTCGATGACGGCCCTCAGTTCCTCGGCGCCGATGCGCAGGAACGAACAATCGGTCAGGGCGACAAGATCCAGTTGCCGAGGCGCGCCGGTAATGATCGACAGATCTCCGATCAGGCGGCCGGGCTCGACGGTCGAGATGCGGCGCTTTTCGCCGTCGGGCATCGACCATTCCAGGCTGGCCTGGCCGGACACGCACAGATAGGCCGCATCGGGCGTCTGCCCGCGCGAGAAGATGACCTGCCCGGCCGCCGCGTCGTACCATTTTGCCGAAAAGGCCAAGAGCCGCTGGTTGCGGCCATCCAGCCGTGAGAACAGTTCGGTGGCGGCAATCACCTTCAGCTTGCGGGTGAAGTCATCCGAAGCGCCTTCCTCGACCGGCAGGGCCGCCCGAGAAACCCCGTCAATGCGCCCGTCCTTGATCTCGAGATACAGGTCATAGGCCTCGGGGTGGGAAAAATGATCCTCCATAAAGATCATGATCGAATCGGGCAACAGCTGCCGCAGTTTCATACGGGTCTGATGCCGGCTTTCGGAATCGTGACTGGCCAGCACCTTATCCAGGATCAGAATATCCGGCCGCTTTATCGCGGCGCGGGAAAAGGCCGCCCTTTCCTGGAACACCGTCGGCAGGTTGGCCCCGCCCAGACCGGTGGACAGGTCATAGATGATGGCCGCCAGCCGCCGTCGTAGCCCGGCCTCGTTCAACACCTCGGCGACCACGTCCTCGATGTCCCGGTCGTGACTACCCGCGGTCAGCGACACGCGGCCGTAGATGGCATTTTCCATCACCGTCAGGCGCGGGACGTAGACATCCGGCCCGACCTTGACGAACAGCCCGTCGAACGACTGGTGCAGGCTGTCGGCGTGGGTCTTGCGGATCTTCAGGATCTTGTCCTTGTATTCCTCCGGAAAGCTCGGCCCGATCTGTTCGGCCGTCAACATGAACGGTACCGTCAACAGCAAGGCCTTCTCGCCCTCCGACAGGCTGTCTTCGCCCTGGCTGCGGCGGCGCTCCTCGATGTCGAGCAGCCGGTGATACAGGTCCTTGGACAGCCCCAGGCGCAGGAACAGAGGATGATCGGCGCCTTCGCGGCCGAAGGTCTGGTTCAGCGTGTCCAGAACGGCGCTGGCGATGCTCAGCGCATCGCGATCCAGCTCATGCGCCCGAAGCATTTCCAGAAACCGGGCATCCCCGGCCAGTAGGTCTGCGGAAATGTCATTCAGAGGCGACGCAAACAACAGGTTTCCCCCCAGCGGAACCGCCGGGTTGAACTGGTCTGGGTCGAACCGAAAGATATATTTGTCCAGCCCCTTTTCCCTAAGCCGTTCGGCGACCTTGGGCCGCAGCCGGACAATTTCGTCGGCTAGGGCCGGATGCTGCCGGGGGTCGAACTGCGACCGCAGCGTGCGGCGCAGCATGAATTCGTCGATCCCCATCGCCTCGACCAATTGGAACCACCAATCCCGGATGTCTTCAACGCTGTCCAGACCCGCCAGGCTGGGATCAACCCAGTCATCCGACAGTGAATCGGGCAGATTGCCCGACCGGGCCGCTTCGATCGCGAAGCGCGATGGCACTTTGCCATCCTCGGTTTCGTACTGGGGATGCGTGCGCAGGGGCATCAGCAGGTTGTCGCCCAAGGTACCGCTGAACAGGTAGGGCCGCGAATGCGCGTATCCGATCCGGGCGGCGATCACGGCCTGGTGCAGCTCGTCCAGCTTGTGTCCCGACAGGGTGACCTCGCCCTGGGCGGGCAAGACCTCACGCGTGAGCAGCTCGGCGAGGGCGCGCCGCTCAGATTCGTGCGAGGCCTTGATCGCCACACGCGCCTTGCTGGGAATGGTCAGGTCGATATCTTCCAGAACGATCTTTCCGTCCTCGTCCCGCACGGTGACGTTCTTCAGTTCGATGTCGCCGTGCAGATGCGGGATGGCGTCGGGTTCACCTTCGAACAGCTCCTCGGGGATCATGTTGTCGGGGTTGAAGCGTTCGGTCACGACCTGCCAGCGCAGCGACATGTCCTGAACCTGGTTGTAATAGGTCAGAAGATCGCGCCAGGGGCCGCTGAGGTCCTTGTAGGCGCCCAGTGCCGCAACCAGCGCCCCCACCGTGACCTTGCCGGTGATCGCCAGATACCCGCCGATCGAATAGAACAGGAAGGGTGTGATCTGGGTGATCAAGTTGTTGAGGAATTTCATGAAGAACTTCTTGTTGTAGATCTTCACGCGAATCTCGAACAGGGTTCCCAGCCGATGGCTGAACTGGGCCAGCCGATACCGCCAGCCGCCATTCACCCGCAGATCGCTGATACCGGCTGCGGTCTCGCCGATCTCGGTGCTCAGGTGCCGGATTTCCTGGATGCGCTCCTTGTTCAACAAGTTGATTTGGCGCTGCAGGCGCGGGATCAGCCAGGCCTGCAACGGAATGAGCGCAATCGCGGCCAGCCCGAACCACACGCTCTGCATGAACAGGAAGGTCACGATGGTCATCATCTGGCCGAACTGGAAGACCGGCTGGGCGATGGCATCGCCCATGAGCCCGCCCAGCGGCTCGGCCTCGGCGGTGATCATCGACACCAGCTCGCCCTGGCTGGTCGAAGAGAAATAGGGTTTCGGAAACTTCAGCATCCGCCGGATCAGGGTGAACCTGAGGCGGCGCAACATGCGTTCGGCCACAATGCCCTTCATCGTGTTGATCCGCATCTTCATGATGCCGCCGGCGATCACCGTTCCCAGAAACGCAAGGCACAGGATCATAAGGTACTGAACTTGCGTCACCGTCACGCCGAAAAACGTCACCGTGTTGCCCGTGGCACCAATTGCGTCGTTGATGATCCGCTTGGGCAGCTCGAGTGAGGCGTAAAGGAATGGGAAGGAAATCACGGTCAGAAACAGAAGGATGAACTGCTGTTTCTTCGAATGCTTCCAAATAAATGCAAAGAGGGTGGGTTCCATGCCCGGCCTTGTCTTGAAGTTTTGGACTGCGGCCCGTTGCAAAGGTTCCACTGCGGCCGGGTGCCTGACGGTAAGCTTTGGCCGGAGCCATTTCAAGAACACCCGAAAAATTGTTCCGCCCACCCCGCGTCACCGCGAATTTTGCCGCACCCCGCACGAAGGCGGGTTTATCCTGCCCCGGCAAATCGACTAAAGAGGTGGCGTTTCTCGATGCAAGGGCTCATGCGCAAGCTTCTGACACGCTATTTCAACCGAAAGGTGCTGGACCGATGGCGCCGGGCGGCCGCGACCGCCGGCACGGCCAGCCTGCCGCAACTGCGCCTGCAGCGCGATCAGGCGCGCCTGCTGAGGTTCGAGCTCAATCGCCTGATTCATGAGGCTGACAGCCGCCTGATGCGGCCCCGGATCGGTTCACGACAATTCCCCAAACCGCTGGGCACAGACTGGTCGTGGCGACCCGACTTGTGGCGCGGGCCGATGCCCGGACGGGGCGTCTGTCCGGTCGCGCGGCAGGAGCGGCTGGATGAACAGACGACCATCTTCCACGATTGCCCGCAGGCCGAGATCGGCATGCAGCAGGTGCGCAACAGCGACGAACGCGATCTGGCCCCGTTCGGTCTGGCTCTGGATGTGTTCGATTTCCGCGGTTCGTTCCTGTCAGTGTCCGTCGAATTGCCGTCCGAGGCCCGGGCTGCCCTCAGCCGCCAGCACATGTTCCGCGCCAGCGTCCAGTCGGAACAGGAGCGGCAGGCGCGGATGTTCGCGCGTCTGAATATCCAGCACGGCCCAAACACCGAACAGGTCCTTCGGGAACTGCCGCCCGGGTCCGAGGTTTCGACGGTGGATTTCGATCTGGCCCACCTGGAACTGAACGAACGTCGGGTCCAGAAAATCTGGTTGGATCTGATCCTTGACGGGCCGGCCATGAACCGGGTGGTCATTCGCGACCTGACCCTGTGCCGCTATCATCGCGCAGATCTGTGAAGGACACCGACATGACCCATGCAAAGCTTGTACCGATCCGGTTCGAAAACGCCCTCTGGGAGGGGCAACTGACCGCCGCATCGGAACCCCGGGTCGAGGCCCGGTATCTGGGCGAGGCGCTGCCGGGCGTCGAGGTCACTCCGAACGACGCGGGCTGGATGCTACGGGTTCCCGTACCGCCGGCCCTGCTGTCGGACGGGGTGCATTGCGTCACCATCTGGGACTGCGAGCGCCAGTCGAAACTGGGCGACTTTTCGGTGATATCCGGGGCGCCGGCCTCGGGCGACATCCGGACCGAGCTTGAACTGCTGCGGGCCGAGTTGGACATGCTGAAACGCGTCGTGCGCAGAATGAACCAGGGGTAGCGCCACCCCGATCCGCCGGGCCGCACGGGCCGACTCCAACTGCGACCTGTCAATTTGACGGGATTTGTGGCTTGATGGGGCATTCGAAACGGCCGGGATGCGTCATGGAACGCGACAGCATCATCAAGGTCATCGCGTTGATGGTGACCGCCTTCGGCATCGGGATCGACTTCACCGGTGCTCTGATGCTGGTGCCCGCGATCGAGAATTCCTTCGACGCCGACATCACCAGCACCCAATGGGTTCTGAACATCTATGCCCTGTTCTTTGCCATGACCATGGTCGCGGGCGGGCGGCTGGGAGACCTGTACGGCCACCGCAAGGTCATGCTGATCGGTCTGTCGGTGTTTCTGTTTTCGTCGATTCTGTGCCTCGTCGCACCGAACCTGGATTTTCTGATCGGTGCCCGAGCGTTGCAGGGGGTGGGTGCCGGGTGCGTCTGGCCATGCACCCTGGCCCTAGGCGCCACCAAGGTCTCGCGAGACGAACACCGCGCGCTGGTGATGGGCCTGATCCTGGCCGGCGTCACCAGCGGCAATGTCTTTGGCCCGATGATCAGCGGGTTCGTCGTCAATCTGGGGGACTGGCGCCTGTTCTTCCTCGCCAATGTGGTGTTTTCGACCGTCTCGATGGGCACCACGCTGACGCTGATCCCGCGCGAGACCGATCACAAGAACGGCGAACACATCGACTTTGCCGGAATGGGCATTTTGTCGATGGCGGTTCTGCTGTTGCTGTACGGGTTGGATGTCGGGGCCGACTGGGGGTGGCTCTCGGTTCCGTTGCTGGCGGTGTTTTTCGTCAGCGCGGTGCTGTTGGGGCTGTTTTCGAGGGTCGAAAATCGTGTGCGCCAACCGCTGCTGCTGCCGCAGATGATGCACAACCCGCAATTCCGGATCACGCTGGGGCTGAACATGTTCAATGTCTCGGCCGCCTTTGTCGGGCTGCTGTATTTTCCGCAATACATGCAAAAGGTCCTGGGCTGGTCGGCTTTCGAATCCGCCTTGGGCCTGGCGCCTCTGACTGTCCTGCTGGCCGTCGGTTCGATCGTGTCGGGCACGCTGTACAACGACTTTGGCCCCAAGCGGCTCATGTTCTGGGGCTACCTGTCGGCCACGACCGGCGCCGCCAGCATCGTCATCCTGCCGATGAGCCTGGGATACCTGCAGATCCTGCCGGGCATGGCCCTGATCGGATTGGGGGCCACGCTGACGGTCGGGCCTTCTGGTACGGCCGCCGTGTGTGCTGTCCGGCCCGAGCGCGCCGGGCTGGTCGGGGGCCTGAGCTTCATGGCACATCTGGTCTATGGCGCGGTTTCGGTCGCGGTTGCCACCGCGATCATGTACACGACCAGCCTGTCCAGCCTCGGCACTCAGCTCGCCAAGGCGGGCATCGACATGCCGGCCGCCGATCAGAAGGCGATCAATGGCGGCACCCTGACAACCCGGACGGCACAGGCCATCATGGGCAAGCTGGATGCAGACCAGGCCGAGACGGTCAAATCCGCCATTGCCACGGCATTCGATACGGGAATGAACATGGCTTTCGTGTTTGCCACCCTGTCGGTTTCGATGGGCATCATCCTTGCCCTGTTGCTGGACGAAAAGAAACTGCACAAGGTTGAAAGCTGACGACACGAAAACGGGCCGCGCCCGGCGCGACCCGTGCTGTTCGATGCCCGGTCGTTACTGCGAGGCGCGGGCGGTCGGGTTGAACGCGGACAAACCCTTCAGGATGTCGATGGCATAGGCCAGTTGATAATCCTGCTTGCGAAGTTCCGCTGTCGCCTCGGCCTTGGCGCGGTCTTCTTCGATCTGGCGGTTCTCGTCCTCGGTCAGGCTGTCATTATTCAGGCTTCCGCGCAGATCGGCCTCGGACCGGGTGCGGGCGGCCGCCTCTTCGTCCTCGTCCTCTTCGGGTCGGTTGCGCGGCTGTTCCACGATGATGTCCGGGCTGACACCCAGCGCCTGGATCGAGCGGCCCGACGGCGTGTAGTACCGCGACGTGGTCAGGCGCATCGCGCCATCCCCCCGCAGCGGCATCACCGTCTGGACAGACCCCTTGCCGAAGCTCTTGGTGCCGACGACGATGGCCCGGCGATGATCCTGCAGGGCGCCCGCGACGATTTCCGACGCCGAGGCCGAACCGCCATTGATCAGCACGACGATCGGCTTGCCCTCGGCCAGGTCACCGGGCGTGGCGTTGAACCGTTCCCCATCTTCGGGGTTGCGGCCACGGGTCGAGACTATCTCACCTTCGTTCAGGAACGCGTCCGAGACCTTGATCGCCTGGGTCAGCAGGCCGCCCGGGTTGTTGCGCAGGTCCAGCACGACGCCGTTGATCTTGTCGATGCCGCCGGCCTCGGCGATCTGTTTCTCCAGACCCTCCTTCAGGTTCGGATAGGTCTGGTCGTTGAAGGTGGTCACGCGCAGGACCACGCTTTGACCTTCGGTGCGCGCGCGGACGGCGGTCAGCTTGATCGTGTCGCGGATGATGGTCACGTCGAACGGATCGGGCTCGCCTTCGCGCACCACGGTGATCACGATCTCCGACCCCACAGGGCCGCGCATCAGATCGACCGCCTTGTCCAGCGTCAGGCCCAAGATGCTTTCGCCATCGACATGGGTGATGAAATCGCCGGCCTCGATGCCCGCCTCATCCGCCGGGGTGCCGTCGATGGGCGAGACAACCTTGACGAACCCGTCCTCCTGCGTGACCTCGATGCCCAGCCCGCCGAACTCGCCGCGGGTTTGCACGCGCATCTGTTCGGCGTCGTCGGGCGACAGATAGCTGGAATGCGGATCCAGCGAGGTCAGCATCCCGTCGATCGCCGCCTCGATCAGGTCTTCGGGCGCGACCTCTTCGACATACTGGGCACGGATGCGCTCGAAAATGTCACCGAACAGGTCCAGCTGCTCGTACACGCTGGCCTTGTTTGCGGCCTCCTGCGCCAGCAGCGGCCCGGCGATCTGGGTTGTGGCGATGATCCCTGCCAGGGTTCCGGCCAGACCGGCCATCACGAATCGTTTCATGCGCGTCTATCCATCCTTGTGCGTCCGGAACCATGTTTCCGGATCAACGGGCCTGTTGTTCTCTCTGACCTCTATATAGAGCGTTTCTGACCGATCAGTTCCAGTGCCATCACCGCTTGTTGACAAAATCGCGCCGATTTCCGGCAGATTCCCCGGCATCAACCCCACCGGAGAGCCCTCGGGGATCACCTGCCCGGGTTCGCCATAAACCTCCTGAAGGCCCGAGAACACGAAAAGAAGCCCCGGCTGCGGTTCCAGGATGATCAGGTTGCCAAGGTCCAGCAGCGGCCCGCGATAGCGAATCGTGGCGGCCGTGGGCGACACTACCAAGGCACGCGGCCGGGTGGCCAGAACAAGGCCGGGCCGGGTGACGCCGGCCGCATCGGTTTCCCCCGACCGGTGCACCAGAACGCCCTGCGTCGGCAGCGGGATCCGGCCCTTGCGATCCGAAATATCAGCATCGGTTTCGGCAATTTCACCGGCCGAGATCTCGGCCAGACCGCTGGCGAACCCGTCCAATGTTTCGGTGGACGAGATCAGAATCGCGGTGCGCACCGGATCTTCGACAAAACGGCGCGGCAGGTTGGTACGGTCGGCGATGGCTTCGCTCAGCCGCGTGCGGGCATCCTGCACCTGCTCCAACCCTTCGGTCAAAGTTTGCGCCGCGCTTTGCTGCAGTCGGCGCAGGGTCTGAACCTCGTCCAGATCGCGGGCCAGCGCCCGGGCCTTAGCATTCAGGCCGGGGGTGACCTCGGACAGCATCATCCCGGTGCGCGCCGCCCCCAGCGGCCCGGCCGGGTGCAGCATCAGAACCGGAGGCGCCGTGGTTTCGATGGTTTGCAGCACGCCCAGCAACTGGCGGATTTCGCGTTCGCGCGCGTTCAGCTCGGCGGTCAGCTGGCTTTCGCGTAAAGCCGCCCGGCGCAGCCCGTCGCGCATGGCGGCCAGCCCGGCTTCGTAGGCTTGGATCGTCTCGGTCAGGGCGCGCACACGGTCGCGGGCGGTTTCGGCCTCGGTCAGCGCGATCGAGGCCTGTTCCAGCATCTGCGCCGCATCCAGCGCCGCCTGCGCGGGGTCCGGCGCGGCCCGGGCCGCCTGCCCCGCCATCAGAGCCGCCAGAAGAAGCGCGCGCAGCCTCATGACAGCAGGCTCTGACCCGTCATTTCCAGCGGCTTGGGTAGGCCCATCAGGTCCAGCACCGTGGGGGCCAGATCGGACAGGCGACCTTCGCGCAGGGTTGCGCCCTCGGGTCCGCCAACCAGTGCCACAGGTACCGGGTTCAGGGTATGGGCGGTATGCGGGCCGCCGGTTTCGGGGTCGATCATGGTTTCGCAGTTGCCATGATCGGCGGTCACGATCATGGCCCCGCCCGCCTTTTCAAGCGCAGCGACCACACGGGCCAGGCCTTGATCCACGGCCTCGCAGGCCTTGATCGCGGCCTGCAGGTCACCGGTATGGCCCACCATGTCGGGGTTGGCGTAATTGGCGACGATCAGGTCATATCCGTCCTCGATCGCCTCGACGAATTTGTCCGTCACCTCGGCGGCCGACATCTCGGGCTGCAGGTCATAGGTCGCCACCTTGGGCGACGGGGCCATATAGCGGTCCTCGCCGGGCTCGGGTGTCTCTTTGCCGCCGTTCAGGAAGAACGTGACATGGGGGTATTTCTCGGTTTCGGCCAGACGGAACTGGCGCAGGCCCTGCTTGGCGACCCATTCGCCCAACGTGTTCACGATCTCGCGCTTGGGGAACACGGTCGTCATGTAGTCGTTGTGGCCGTCGGAATATTCCACCATGCCCAGCAGCGCCGACAGGTGCGGGCGTGGTCCGGTGTCGAATTCGGCAAATCCGGGTTCGCCGATGGCGCGCAGGATCTCACGCGCGCGGTCGGCGCGGAAATTGAGGCAGAAGAACCCGTCACCGTCGCGGACGCCGTCGTAGCCGGGCAAAACCGTGGGGGCGATAAACTCATCGGTCTCGCCCCGGTCGTAGGCGGCCTGAATCGCGGCGCTTGCGGTATCAGCCTGCCCGCCCTGCGCTTTGATGATCGCGTCATAGGCGCGGCCGACCCGTTCCCACCGGTTGTCGCGGTCCATGGCATAGTACCGCCCCGAAACGGTGACGACGCGCGCGTTCGCGGGCAGGCGACGCTCCAGCTCGGCCAGGAAGTCCAGCGCCGATTTCGGGGCCACGTCGCGCCCGTCGGTGATGGCGTGCAGAGCCACCGGAACGCCTGCATCGGTGATCGCTTTTGCGGCGGCGACGATATGGTTCAAGTGCCCATGCACCCCGCCATCCGAGACCAGCCCCATCAGATGCGCGGCTCCGCCCGCCGCCTTCACCTTGGCGACAAAGTCCTGCAGCGCGGCATTTTCGAAGAACGAGCCGTCCTCGATCGCTAGATCGATCTGGCCCAGATCCATAGCCACGACCCGCCCGGCCCCGATATTGGTGTGGCCGACCTCGGAATTTCCCATCTGCCCGCTGGGCAGGCCCACATCCGGACCGTGGGTGATCAGCCGCGCGTGCGGACCCTTGGACATGATCGCGTCGAATGTGGGCGTGTTGGCCAGATACGGCGCATTGGCCAGTGTGTCGTCGGACAGGCCCCAGCCATCGAGGATGCACAGGACGACGGGTTTGGGTGCGCTCATGTCGGGTCTCCGGTAACTGCTCTTGTCCGTTCTTCTATCCCCTGCCCGCCGCATCGTGAACCGCCTTTTGCGGCGATCCGCGCCGCGCGGGGTTATTTCCTGATCTGCTGCCAGGGCCGCGCCTTGCGGCCGCGATACTTGACCGTTAGCTCGGGCGGAGCGTCGCTTTCGTCATAGGCGCCCAGGATCACGCCCTTGCCGCGACTTTTGGTGCGCATCCCGACCAGCTCGGCTTCTGAGCGGGTGGTGCGTTGCGACGGGCGACGTGCCCAAGCGAACAGGTGGTAGTACATCTGCGCGATCACACCCGCATGGGCCGGGCTGTCGCCCAGATCGGTCAACTCGGCGGGGTCGTTTTCCAGATCGAACAGGATCGGGCGGAACCCGCCTTCGCAATGGATCAGCTTCCACTTTTTCGTGGCCACCATGAACATCGCCGCGTCGCGCACCGACACGCCCAGCGTTTCTGCGATGGGCGAGGCCGAATAGTCGTATTCGCAGATCACGAATTCGCGCGGGGTCTCGGCCGCCTGCCCGTGAAGGATGGGCAAAAGGGAATGACCTTCCAGAATATGGTCGGGCACCGCAACGCCCGCGACCTCGACGAAAGTGGGGGCTAGGTCGATCGACTCGACCAGCGCGTCGCAGGTGGTGCCGCGCGTGGCATCGGCCTGTTCGGATGGGTCGTAAATGATCAGCGGCACCTTGGTCGAAGCGTCGTGGAAGAACGTCTTTTCGCCCATCCAGTGATCGCCCAGAAAATCGCCATGGTCCGAGGTTAGCACGATCATCGTGTCGTCCATGCGGCCGGTCTGCTCCATCCAGTCCAGCAACCGCCCGATCTGGTCGTCGGCCTGCTTGATCAGGCCCATATAGGCGGGGATCACCGCCGCGCGCACATCCTGCCGCCAGAAGGTCTGGCCGATCTTGGTGTGCATGAAGGCGCTCAGCACGGGATGCGCCTCGGCCCGCTCGGTCTCGGACCGGTTGGGCGGCAGAACATGCTCGGGCCCGTACATCGAGGCATAGGGCTCGGGGACGATATAGGGCCAGTGCGGCTTGATGTAGCTCAGGTGGCAGCACCATGGGCCGTCATGGGTTTCCATGAACTCCATCCCGCGCGTGGTCAGATAGGGGGTCTCGCTGTCCTCCTCGGCGATGTTTGCGGCCTGCGGCGCGTTTTTCAGAAACCAGCCCGACAACACGTTTCCATCGGCATCCAGACCGGAATTAGCAAAGTCGTGCCAGGGGTTGTCGCTGTCGTAACCCTTGTCGGCCAGCCAAGCGTTATAAGCTCGGGCGCCATCAGGGTCATAGAACCCGTCGGGGCCTTCGGGGCGCATCCCGTCATCGCGCTCGAACACGTCAAAGCCGCATTCGGCCACCCGCGCGCCGATCAGGCTGTCGGGCTCCAGGCCCAGCCGGGCCATGCCTTCGGCGTCGGCGCGCATATGGGTCTTACCGACCAGCCAGCAGTCCATCCCCGCCTTGCGCAGATGGTCGCCCATGGTCAGCTCGCCAACCTTCAGCGGAATGCCGTTCCACGAGGCGCCGTGCGACTGCACGTATCGCCCGGTATAGGTGGACATACGCGAGCTGCCGCAGATCGGCGACTGGATATAGGCCCGCGTGAACCGCACGCCGCGCGCGGCCAGACGGTCGATATTGGGCGTGTGCAGATGTGGATGGCCGTAACAGCTCAGGTAGTCCCAGCGCAGCTGGTCGAACATGATGAACAGGATGTTGCGGGCCTTGGCCATTCAGGTCCGTTCGCCCTGGCTTTCCATCTGTTCCACCATCCGGCGGGCGCGCTTGCATTGCAGCTTGTCACGCAGGGGGCTGTTGGGGTCCACGTCCTTTTGGCACACCACGCATTTGTCGGCGCCCGAGATCGCGTTCAGCCCGCCGCAACTGCCTTTGATAGTCTTGCCCATCAGCATCACGCCCAGCGACATGCCGACCATGATGATCAGCAGCAGAACAAACGCGAGGATAAAGGTGCTCATCGGCCGGCCCGCCCTTCAGTTCGATCCCAGCGCATCCTTGAATGCGCTGCTTTGTACCGTGATATAGGCATCTTTGCCGCCTGTCACATCCCGCGAGATGAAAAACACCGCCAAACCCAGCTGATCGGCCAGTTTCAGCCCCCGCTCCTGCCCCAGCGCCAGCATCGCGGTGGCCCAGGCATCGGCCATCATCGCGTTTTCCGCCAGAACCGTGACCGAGGTCGTCCGATGGGTGATCGGGCGTCCAGTGGTCGGGTCGATGATATGCGAATACCGCACCCCGTCCTGTTCGAAAAAATTCTTGTAATCGCCCGAGGTCGCCATGCCGCGGTTGTCCAGCGGCACGATGAATTGGATGGTCTGCGACCCGGTTTCGGGCTTTTCGATGCCGATGCGCCAGGCCTCGCCCTTGTCGTTCTGACCGCGGGCCACCAGATCACCGCCGATCTCGACCATATAGTTCTCGACCTCCGCCGCGCGCAGCGTCTCAGCCACGGCGTCGATCCCGTATCCCTTGGCGATGGCCGACAGGTTGATCCCCACGCCCGGCTGTGTCTTGGCCAGCGTCCCGGCCTGCGCATCCAGCGTCAGCAGGCGCGCCTGCCCCACCTGCTCGAGCGCCGCCGCGATCTCGGCATCCGATGGCACCGGGTCCTCGGGCTTGCGCGGGCCGAACCCCCACAGCTCGATCAACGGGCCAAGCGTCACGTCGAACACGCCGCCGCTTTGTTCGTGCACCTGGTTGGCCGCCGCGATTACATAGGCGAATTCTTTCGACACCGGCATCGGGTCGGTGCTGGCCGAGGCGGAAAAGACCGAGACCTCGGAATTCGGGTCCCAGTTGGACATCTTCGCGTTCACCTGCGCCAGCGTTTCCTCCACGGCGGCGGACAGGGCATCCGCGTCCAAATCCTCGCCGATTGCGGTGACGTGATAGGTGGTTCCCATGGTTTCACCCGACAGGCGAACAACCTCGGGTTCCTTGTCGAACAGGCAGCCAGCGACGAACAGGGTCAGGGCCAGGGCAAGCAGTCGGCGCATCGCGTGATCTCCGGGTAATGTTTCGTGGCGCGTATGCCAGCGCCCCCGGTCAGAGTCAAACCGACCTCAGACCTTCAGTGGCAGAAAGCCAAGCGCCAGCAGCCCGATCGCCGCCGGCAGACCGAACAGCCAAGCGCGCTTCTGCCAGCCCGGGGGCTGCTCTTTCCACAGTTTGCGGAAGTTGTGGCCACAGACCACCACCCCGAAAAAAATCAGCGCGGCAACGGCAGGGGTCAGATGCAGGTTCGACACGCGGCCCGGGTTTCCTTTTGGTCTGGCGCGGTTGCGCGGGTTTCGCGAAATTGCACCCTATACAGGTGCGCATCCTGGGGTAAGGTGAAAGGACAGCACCAGTGAAGGAGGAGACCGCCCATGGCCCCAAGCTCTTACCAGCCCCCGACGCGCGGCGACAAGCCCGAGAGCGCAACCTACAGCCAGTCGGTCGAGTCGAATCTGTCGCAGACCCAATCGACCGTGGCGAAGCTGCTGGAAGGCAAGGGCGAAGACGTGATTGCGGTTCGACCCAATGACACGATCCATACGGTTGTGCAGATCCTGAAGGACAAGCGCATCGGCGCGGTCGTGGTCACCGATCAGAACGGCGCGCTGCAGGGGATCCTGTCCGAGCGCGACATCGTGCGCCGTATGGCCGATACGCCGGGCCAGACCCTGCCTCAGTCGGTTCAGGACCTGATGACGCGCGAGGTGCGGACCTGCACACCGGACGACCTGCTGATCGAGGTGGTGAAAACCATGACCGAAGGCCGATTCCGCCACGTGCCGGTTTTGCGCGACGGGCATCTGTGCGGTGTCATCACAATCGGCGACGTGGTGCAATTCCGCTTGAAGGAACTGGAATACGAAGCCCTGCGCATGAAACAGATGATCGTCGGCTGACCGGCAGTCAGGTCTGCACCGGATCGGTGCACAGGAACCGGACCGTGCCGGGCCCGATCTCGGCCGCCGTCAGCCGACCCGTGGCAAATGCGCCCGTGTCGATCGAGATCACCCGGTTGCGCACGCATGGTTCCGGCACGATCGTATGGCCGTGGACGACCCACTGACCGTCCGAACGCGGCTTGCCCGGAAAATCTCCATGCCCCCACAGGCAGGTTCCACGGGCCTGGTCGGCGGGGTCCGAACCGGGGTTCAACGCTGCGTGCACGACGGTCACGTTTCCCGTCGTCCAGCACAGCGGCCGGGCGTGCATCCACTCAAGCAGCGGCGCCCCCATTTTCTGTTCCAGCCGTCGGGCGGCGCGCACCGCGTCGTCGGGCGTCAAGTCCAATGCAAGATCCGTCAGCCCGAACGAGGCCAGCGTCTGCCGCCCGCCATTGTGCATCCACAATCGACAGGTTCGCCTGGGCCGTTGAAGGAACCGCAGCAGCAGGTCTTCGTGGTTGCCCAGCAAGCAGATCACCTGCCGGTCACGGGCTTGGCTCAGGTGCTGCAGGTGGCGCAGGACCTGGGCGCTGTGGTCGCCGCGGTCGACATAGTCGCCGACGAACACGATTGGCAGGTCTTGCTGCAGCTGACCCAGGATCTGCTGCAGCAGATCCAGCCGCCCATGGATGTCACCCACGGCGTAGAACCGTTGCCCGGGCGCCAGCGTGGCCAGTGCGTCGGACGGGTTCGTCCCGCCGGGGCGCGAAACAAGCGACTTGAGCCAGGAAAAAATCATCACCCGCAGTGACTATCCCGAAGACCCGCGCCCGGCAATGCTCAACGGCCCTGACGACCCCGAAAATCTCCTTGACCTCGGCCGTTCGAAAGGGTCCCTGATGGTTGGACCACGGGGTTTGCGGACGGAGCTTGAATGAAACGGGTATTGGTGACGGGAACGGCGGGGTTCATCGGGTTTCACCTGGCACGACTGCTGTTGTCCGAAGGGTTCCGGGTGCATGGCTATGACGGGATGACCGACTACTACGACGTCACGCTCAAGCAACGCCGGCATCAGATGCTGCTGCAGACGCCTGGCTTTTCCGCAACCGAGGACCTGCTGGAAAACCATGACCGCCTGATGCAGGTCGCCGAGGAATTCCGACCCGAGATCATCGTTCACCTCGCCGCGCAGGCGGGCGTGCGCTACAGCCTGGAACATCCGCGCAGCTACGTGGACTCCAACGTGGTGGGCACGTTCAACGTGATGGAAGTGGCGCGCACGCACAAGGTCGAGCACCTGCTTATGGCCTCCACCTCCTCGGTCTATGGCGCGAACGAGGACATGCCGTTTTCCGAGCTGGACAAGGCCGACCACCAGCTGACCATCTATGCCGCCACCAAGAAGGCGAACGAGGCGATGGGCCATTCCTATGCCCATCTGTGGGACCTGCCGACCACGATGTTCCGCTTCTTTACCGTCTACGGCAACTGGGGGCGGCCCGACCTGGCCTATTTCAAGTTCACCGATGCCATCCTGCATGACCGGCCCATCGACATCTACAACAACGGCGAGATGTACCGCGACTTTACCCATGTCGATGACCTTGTGCGCGGCATCCGCCTGCTGATCGATGCAGTGCCCGAACGGCCTGCGTCAAAGGCGGATATCGCCGAGGGCGACAGCCTGTCGCCCGTCGCACCCTTCCGGGTGGTCAATATCGGCAATTCCGACAAGGTCCGGCTGATGGATTTCATAGAGGCGATCGAGGAAGCGGTCGGCAAGAAGGCCATTCGCAACTACATGCCGATGCAGATGGGCGACGTGCCCGCGACCTGGGCCGACACCTCGCTTCTGCAGCGCCTGACCGGGTTCAAGCCGCAGACCGACATTCGGGACGGAATGAAATCCTTCGTGGCGTGGTACCGCGACTATTACGGCATCGGCGCATGAAAAAACCGGCGCTCTGGGCGCCGGTTTCAAGGTTGGTCATCCGCCGAAATCGTCCAGCATGATGTCTTCGCGGTCCACGCCCAGTTCCAGCAGCATGTTGATGACCGACTGGTTCATGATCGGCGGACCACACATGTAGAATTCGCAGTCCTCGGGCGCCGGGTGATCCTTGAGGTACTGCTCGTACAGCACGTTGTGGATGAAGCCGGTGAAGCCCTCCCAGTTGTCGCCCGGCTGCGGGTCCGACAGGGCGACGTGCCATTCGAAATTCTCGTTCTCGGCGGCCAGCTGGTCGAAATCCTCGACATAGAACATCTCGCGCCGCGACCGGGCGCCGTACCAGAAGGTGATCTTGCGCTTGGTCTTCAGCCGCTTGAGCTGGTCGAAGATGTGGCTGCGCATCGGGGCCATGCCCGCGCCGCCGCCGATGAACACCATCTCCTTGTCGGTGTCACGCGCGAAGAACTCGCCGAACGGTCCCGAGATCGTGACCTTGTCACCCGGTTTCAGGTTGAAGATATAGGACGACATCTGGCCCGGCGGGATGCCCTCGGACCCCGGCGGGGGCGAGGCGATCCGCACGTTGAGCATGATGATGCCCTTTTCCTCGGGGTAGTTCGCCATCGAATAGGCGCGCTCGATCGGTTCGCTCACCGTGGACTTGTACTGCCACAGATTGAACTTGTCCCAATCCTCGCGGTACTCCTCGGCGACGTCGAAATCCTTGTAGTCAACATCGTGCGGCGGGGCGGCAATCTGGATGTAGCCACCGGCGCGGAAATTCACATCCTCGCCTTCGGGCAGCTCCAGCACCAGCTCCTTGATGAAGGTCGCCACGTTGTCGTTCGACCGGACGGTGCATTCCCATTTCTTGACGCCGAATACCTCTTCGGGAACCTCGATCTTCATGTCCTGCTTGACGGCCACCTGGCACGACAGACGGTCGCCGCAGGCGGCCTCGCGCTTGGTGATGTGGCTTTCCTCGGTCGGCAGGATCGACCCGCCGCCTTCCAGAACCCGCACCCGACATTGTGCACAGGTGCCGCCGCCACCGCAGGCCGACGGAACGAAGAGTTTCTGAGCCGCCAAGGTCTGCAGCAGCTTGCCGCCCGCAGGCACCGAGACGGTTTTCTCACCGTTGATGGTGATGTTGACGTTGCCTGTCGAGACCAGTCGCGAGCGCGCCACCATAATGATGGCTACCAGCGCAAGAACGATCAGGGTAAAAAGGACAACGCCGAGCGAGAAAGTTTCCATGCCCCTGCCCCTTTACAGTTTGACGCCCGAGAAGGACATGAAGGCCATCGCCATCAGACCTGCGGTGATGAAGGTGATGCCAAGGCCCTGCAGCCCGTCGGGGATGTCGGAATATTTCAGTTTTTCACGCACGCCCGCCATGGCGGTGATCGCCAGCGCCCAGCCAAAGCCCGAGGACAGGCCATAGGTCGCGGCTTCGGCAAAGTTGTAGTCGCGTTCGACCATGAACAGCGAGCCGCCCAGGATGGCGCAGTTCACCGTGATCAGCGGCAGGAAGATCCCCAGCGCATTGTAGAGCGGCGGGAAATACTTATCGAGGATCATCTCGAGGATCTGCACCATCGCCGCGATCACGCCGATATAGGAAATCAGACCCAGGAAGGTCAGGTCCACGTCCGGGAATCCGGCCCAGGCCAACGCGCCCGGTTTCAGCAGATAGTTCAGCAGCAGGTTGTTGGCCGGAACAGTGATCGCCTGCACCAGCATCACCGAGATCCCCAGACCCAGCGCCGTCGAGATCTTTTTCGACACGGCGATGAAGGTGCACATGCCCAGAAAGAAGCTGAGCGCGAGGTTTTCGACGAAGATGGCCTTTACGGCCAGTGAGATGAGCCCTTCCATCAGTGCGCCTCTACCTGCTGGATCTTGTATTCACGTTCTTCGACCTGGTTCGGCTTCCACGTGCGGAAGGCCCAGATGATCAAGCCGATGATGAAGAAGGCCGACGGCGGCAGCAGCAGCAGCCCGTTGGGGACGTACCAGCCGCCGTTGTTCACGGTCTCCAGAATGGTCACCCCGAACAACGAGCCCGAGCCGAACAGCTCGCGGATAATACCCACCAGCATCAGGATCAGGCCATAGCCCATGCCGTTGCCCAGACCGTCGATGAAGGACGCCACGGGCGGGTTCTTCATGGCAAAGGCCTCGGCCCGGCCCATCACGATGCAGTTGGTGATGATCAGGCCCACGAAGACCGACAGCGTTTTCGAGATCTCGAAGGCATAAGCCTTGAGGATCTGGTCGACCAGGATCACCAGCGACGCGATGATGACCATCTGCACGATGATCCGGATCGAGCCGGGGATCTGGTTGCGCAGGCATGAGATGAAAAAGGACGAAAACGCCGTCACGAACATCACGGCCAGCGACATCACGAAGGCCACTTGCAGCGACGAAGTTACCGCCAACGCCGAGCAGATGCCCAACACCTGCAGCGTGATCGGGTTGTTGTCGACAAGCGGGTCGACCAGCAGATCTTTCTTGGTCTGTGACATCAGATCTCTCCTGCTTGCAGCTTGGTCAGGAACGGAGCATAGCCCGCGTCCCCCATCCAGAATTTCACCAGGTTGTCGACGCCGACCGTGGTCAGGGTCGCGCCGGCCAGCGCGTCGATGTAGAAGTCAGGCCCTGCGGCGGGCATGGTCTTGGCGACGGTGATCTGCAGATCACCAGCATCGTCGCGCAGCTTCTTGCCGTTCCACAGGGCTTTCCAGCGCGGGTTGTCCACCTCGGCGCCCAGACCCGGCGTTTCACCGTGCTGATAGAATTGCAGCCCGAAGATGTCGTTGCCGTTCTCTTCCAGCGCGATGAAACCATACAGTGTGGACCACAACCCGTAGCCGTGGACCGGCAGGATCACCTTATCCAGCGCGCCGTTCTCGTCGCGCAGCAGGTAAATCACGCGGTATTTCGCCTTGCGGCCGATCCCGGCAGGGTCGTTTTCCAGAGGTTCGCTCAGCTCTGGGTCGCTGGCGGCGGCAATGTCGTCGAACGTGGCCGGGTCGAAACGGTCGTCGACGAATTCACCCGACGCCAGGTCCAGCACGTGCGGCTCGAACGCGGCAAAAGCCTGGGCCACGTCGATGCCGGGTTCATAGATACCCGCGACCTGCAGAACGTTGATCTGTTTGTCCTTCAGCTTGTTCGCTTCTTGCACCGGGCGCAGGCTGACCGCGGCGGCCGACACGATCATCGAGGCCACGAGGCACACGGCGACAGCGATGAAGATCGTCTTGCCCACCGAATCCGGCGAGGCCGCCAGGAACCGCGCGATGGCGCCTTTGGGTTCAGGGGATTGCGTATCAGACATGGCGACGCGCCCTCCGTTTGATGTTTGCCTGCACGACGAAATAGTCGATCAGCGGCGCAAAGACGTTGCCGAACAGGATGGCCAGCATCATGCCTTCGGGGAAGGCCGGGTTCACCACCCGGATCAGCACGACCATGACACCGATCAGCGCGCCATAGATATAGCGGCCCATGTTGGTGTGGCTGGCCGAGACCGGCTCGGTCACCATGAAGGCCAGGCCGAACGCATAACCGCCCAGCACGACGTGCCAGTACCAAGGCATCGCGAACATCGGGTTCGTGTCTGACCCGATCAGGTTCAGAAGCAGGGTAAAGCCGATGGTCCCTGCCAGACAGCCCACGATCAGGCGGTAGTTGGCGATCTTGGTCATCAGCAGGAAGGCCAGCCCGATCATCGCCGCCAGGGTCGAGGTCTCGCCAAAGCTGCCCTGGATCGTGCCGAAGAAAGCATCCCACCAGGTGATGCCCTGAGCGGCCAGCGCCTGATACCCGTCAGCCGCCGACACCGCCAGCGCCGTCGCGCCCGAGAAGCCATCTACCGGGGTCCAGACGGCATCGCCCGACATGGATGCGGGATAGGCGAAGTACAGGAAGGCCCGCCCCACCAGCGCAGGGTTGAGAAAGTTCTTGCCGGTGCCACCAAACACTTCCTTGCCGATGACCACGCCGAAGATGATCCCCAGCGCCACCTGCCACAACGGCGCGGTGGCCGGCATGATCAGCGTGTACAGCATCGAGGTGACAAGAAAGCCTTCGTTCACCTCATGCCCACGCACGGTGGCAAAGATCACCTCGAAGGTGCCGCCGGCGACCAGTGTCACGATATAGATCGGCAGGAAATACATCAGCCCGTGCATCACGTTGGCAAAGATGCTGGACGGGTCCAGCGAAATGCCCAAGGTTTGCAGGATGGCGATGCGCCAACCGGTTGCCGACTCCGGGCCCAGCGTCGCGATGGCCGAGTTGGCCTGGAACCCGGTGTTGTACATGCCCCACAGGATGCAGGGGATGGTTGCGATCACGACATAGGTCATGATCCGCTTCATATCCACGTAGGACCGCGCATGCGGCGCCACGGTGGTCACGGTTTTCGGAGTGTAGATGAAGCTTTCCACCATCTCGTAGATGGGGAAGAACTTCTCGTACTTGCCGCCCTTGGTGAATTGCGGCTCGATCCGGTCAAAGAAGTTGCGCAAACCCATGTGGATCAGCCCTCCTTTTCAATCTTGGTCAGGCAGTCGCGCAGCGCCAGCCCGTATTCGTACTTGGCCGGACAGGCAAAGCCCACCAGGCCCATGTCCTCTTCGTCCAGCTCCAGCGCCCCCAAGGCCTGCGCCGTGTCGGTGTCCATCACCAGCAGCGCCCGCAGCAGTTGCGTCGGCAGGTAATCCTGCGGCATCAGTTCTTCGAAGGTGCCGATGGGCACCATGGCGCGGCGACCGCCGTTCAGGTTCGACGTGAAGGCGAACAGCTTTTGGGCAAAGGCCGAGCCCAGAACCGGCTGCACCGCGTATTTCGACGGCATCGGACGGATCCAGCCCATCGGGATCTGGTCGTGATCCTCGCGGATAATGCAAATCTGACGCGCAAAGCGTCCCAGATAGGCGAACGGCCCGGTGGCGTGACGGCCCGACAGAACCGAGCCGGAAATGACGCGGGCTTCGCCGCCTACATTGATCTCGTCGCGTGTCAGATCCTCGGTCGAGGCCCCCATGACGGTGCGGATCAGACGCGGCTGACGCGCGCCGGGACCGGTCAAGGCGACCACCACGTTCGGGTCCAGATGGCCCGATTGCAGCAGCCGCCCGATGGCAATCACGTCATGATAGCCGATGGTCCAGACGGTTTTCTCGGCGGTCACGGGTTCGAGGAAATGGATATGCGTGCCGGCAAGGCCCGCCGGATGGGGGCCGTTGAAGGCCGCGGCCTCGACGCCCGGCAAATCGGCGCCTGGGATCGTATCGCCATCCTTCTGGCACAGATAGGTCTTGCCTTCGGTCAGCTTGGCCACGGCGGCCAGACCGGCGGAAAAGGCCTCCGCCGCGTCGTTGATGATCAGCGCGGCATCGGCGGCCAGCGGCTCGCTGTCCATGGCGGTTACGAAGATCGCGGCGGGCTGAGTGCCCGGCTGCGGCATCTTGGAATAGGGCCGCGTGCGGAATGCGGTCCACAGGCCGGCGGCGCACAGCTTGGCGGTGAGGCCCTGCGCGGTCTCGGCATCGCCCACGCCCGAGAAATCAACACCGGGGTCGTTGGGGTCCGACACTTCGATGACGACGCTTTGCAGCACGCGCCGCGCGCCGCGGTTGATGGCCACGACCTTGCCGGTCAGCGGCGCAACCATCATCGCCTCGGGCGCGTCCTTGTGGCAGAACAGCGGCGTGCCACGCTGGACGAGGTCCCCTTCCTGCACCAGCATGCGGGGTTTCAGACCGATGTAATCGGCACCCAGAACGCCCACGGTTGAATAGTTCGGACCCGGCTGGATGCTTTGCTCGGGCGCACCCAGAATCGGCAGATCCAGCCCTTTTTTCAGTTTGAAAGTTTGCATGTCGCTACGTTCTTCCAAGCCTTTTTCTTGCGCCCGCCATGCAGGCCCGATGATCCGAGCACTGAACAGCGCGGAGTTCCGCCCGCCCCGTCGCAAAAGCAACGCAGACCGGCCGAAATCCGCAGGCGTCTTTCCGATTACGGCCCCTTTACGCGGCACTGCGTCCAAACGCAAACCTGTTACCGCCAAAATCGCCACCGAAACCAAAAAAAACTGCGAAATCCAGCGCCGAAATACCCAAAACCCGGTACGCGCAAATTCCTGTCGCACGCCCACAAGCGCTGGTGTATGCACCCGGGATGGACACAGCCGAGCTTGAAATCTTTCTGGTGGCCGCGCCCGGGTTGGAAAAGCCCTTGCTGGCCGAGACCATCCGCAACGGATTCGCCGGTGCGAAGCAAGTGCCCGGCGGCGTCTTGCTGCGCGGCGGCTGGCCCGAGGTCTGGCGGGCCAACCTGATGCTGCGCGGGGCCAACAAGGTTCTGGTCCGGCTGGGGTCTTTTCCCGCCGTGCATCTGGCCCAGTTGGACAAGCGCGCGCGCAAGTTTCCCTGGGGCGACGTGCTGCGCCCGGACGTGCCCGTCAGGGTCGAGGCCACCAGCCGCAAATCCCGTATCTACCACGCCGGTGCGGCGCGTCAGCGCATCGAACGCGCGGTCTCGGACACACTGGGCGCCCCGCTCGCCCAGGATGCGCCGGTGCGGGTGCTGGTGCGCATCGAGAGGGACATCTGCACCCTGTCGGTCGACAGCTCGGGCGATCCGCTGCACAAACGCGGCCACAAGGCGGCGGTGGCCAAGGCGCCAATGCGCGAGACGATGGCAGCCATGTTCCTGCACGAATGCGGTTTTGACGGGTCCGAGCCGGTACTGGACCCGATGTGCGGGTCTGGCACCTTCGTGATCGAGGCGGCCGAAATCGCGCTTGGCCTTCCGCCCGGCCGGTCGCGCGACTTTGCCTTTCAGCATCTTGCGACGTTCGATGCCGCCGAATGGGCCCGGATGCGCCAACCGCACGACGCCGCCGGGACCGGGCTGCGGTTTTACGGCTCTGACCGGAATGCGGGCGCGATCGAAACCGCAACGGCCAACGCGCAACGCGCCGAGGTCGATACGGTCACGCGGTTTCGACAGGCTGCGGTCCGCGACATCAAGCCGCCTGCCGACCAAGCCGGGCTGGTGATCGTGAACCCGCCCTATGGCGCACGGATCGGCGACGAAAAACGCCTTCGGTCGCTCTATGGCAGCCTGGGCAAGGTGCTAATGGCACGGTTTTCGGGCTGGCGGGTCGGAATCGTGACCAGCAACCAGTCGCTGGCGCGAGCGACGCGCCTGCCCTTGGTCGCGCCGGGGCCGGTCGTCGATCACGGCGGCACCAAGATCCGGTTGTACCGAACCGACCCCTTGCCTTGACCACGGCGGTGTCCGGCGAAGAGTTTTGAGCGCATTGCCCCAAGAATCCCTCTTGCACATTCAAATCGCCGGGTATAGATCACGCGCCACGGTCGGAGTGTAGCTCAGCCTGGTAGAGCACTGTCTTCGGGAGGCAGGGGCCGGAGGTTCGAATCCTCTCACTCCGACCAATAATTCAAGGCGCCCTGCGGCGCCTTTTTTGTTGGCAAGACAGAGCTCCAAGGTTTGTTGAACCTCATTGCTATTCGAACTCCAGAACTCTGGCAGCCTTCCGCAGATGCTCGGGACTGAACCGAGCGTAGGTCGACGCCGTGATTCTAGTATCGGTGTGACCGAGATACTGAGAGCTATCTCATCCACCTTAGACCCTGTGCACGGCTCCCCAACCTTGGACCACTGGAAGCTGGAACTTCCCGGCTGTTTCACGATCACGGACTGGTAAAGCCAGGTGCGCGCGGTAAGTCGCTGGCGCTGGCCATTCTAGAAATATACGACACAACCCTTGCCGGAGCGTGGCCTCAGACCGCGTCGCCCGCCTCCATTCGGGCAAGGAAGGTTTCAGCCTCGGAAAGGATCTGCGCCCGCGTCGCCGGCGCCCGTTTGTTCCAGCCGCGATAGATCGGCCCCATGCGCGGGTTCTGCGCGAAGCGCTCTCGGTGACGGTCTAGAAAGTGCCAGTAGAGAAGGTTGAAAGGACACGCATTCGGCCCCGTCTTTTCTTTGACGTCATAGGCGCAACCGACGCAATAGTCCGACATCCGGTCAATATAGGCGCCGGACGAGGCATATGGTTTTGACGCCACCACGCCGCCATCGGCGAATTGGCTCATGCCTAGGGTATTCGGTGCCTCGACCCATTCAAAAGCATCCGCATAAACCGCAAGATACCATTCATGGACCTCGGCCGGGTCAATCCCGGCCAAAAGCGCAAAGTTGCCCGTCACCATCAGCCGTTGAATGTGATGGGCATAGGCGAATTCGCGGGTCTGCCCGACCACCTCGGCAATGCAGCGCATGCGCGTCGGTGCCCCCCAGTAGAATTTGGGCAGGCTGCGTTTATGGGCCAGCACGTTGTTGTGAATGTATCCCGGCCCTTCCAACCACCAGACTCCACGGATGAATTCCCTCCAGCCGATGATCTGTCGGATAAAGCCCTCGACCGCATTGATCGGTGCCCGGCCCGCCCGCCATTCGGCCTCGGCAGCCCGGCAGACCTCTAGCGGAGACAGGAGCCCAAGGTTGAGAGCTGGCGAAAGCAAAGAATGGAACATCGTCGGGGCCCCGGTGACCATGGCGTCCTGAAAATCGCCAAAACGTGGCAGAGCATGGCGCAGAAAATGCTCGAGCAGTTTCTGCGCCTGATCGCCGTCGGTCGGGAGTGAGAAAGGTTCGACCGTACCGAAGTGGCCGGAAAAGCGCTCCCCCACCAGGTCGAGCACCGCGCGCACGGTGGCATCTGGCGCAAATGCGGGCGGATCGGGAAAAGCAAGGCCAGATTTGGGCGGTTTTCGGTTCTCGGCATCGAAGTTCCAGCGCCCCCCGGCGGGTTGCTCACCTTCCATCAAAAGGCCCGTCTTGCGGCGCATCTCGCGATAAAACCACTCCATGCGGAGCGCCTTGCGGCCCTTGGCCCAAGCGGCGAACTCCTTGGTCGAGCAGATGAACCGATCATCTTCGAGGAGCAGCATCTCCAGCGGAGTCTCTTCCAGCGCGGCTGCAAGCCGCCAGTCGCCCGGTCGGATGGCAATGACCTCGGTTGCACCAGTCTCATCCGCACGACGCAGCAACTCGCCCGGAATCGAGCCGGCATTCTCGGGGTCGTCCAGCCGGCCGTAAGCCACGCGCCAGCCGTCCGCCACCAGCCGCGCGGCAAACTTTCGCATCGCGGTGAAGATCAACGCGATCTTTTTGGGATGGTGTGGCACACTTGTGGCTTCGGCCAATACTTCGGCCATCACCACGATATCGCGGCGCCGATCAGCCGACCGCAGCGCAGCGCCGTCCACGCTCAACTGATCCCCCAAGACCAATACAAGCCGCGGTGTCAACATGGAACAGCCTTGCAGATGACGTCGAACAAGTTGCCCGAACGTCCGGCGACACAGGCTCTTGTGCTCATTTCTGTCTCTCCTTTTTCCTGCGTGCACGACGGCACGCATCGGAACAATGGCGTACCTCATCCCAAACCCGCGCCCATTTCCGCCGCCACACGAAAGGCCTGCCACAGGTCGCGCAGGTCTTTGCGGGCAAGTCACCCTTTCGGCGCATCTTCACAGGCCCAAATCCAGTTTGAGTTGGCGGTCGTCGGCCGTGCCGCGCCCGGCTTTGCGGTGCCGCCGCGCCCCGCGCCTGCTGCCGTGCAGCGCGAGGACCTTCGCCTTCGCCGCTTGAAACCCGGCACCGCGCCGGGCTTCGGCCATCCGCGCCTTTGCCGCCCGCGCCGCTGTGGCAAGATCGACCACCGGTTCGGGGTATTGCCGCCCCAGAACGCGCCCCGCCCCGGCCCAACGCCATGGCTCATGCAAAAAGGCGTCGGGCACCTCGGCAAGCTCAGGAACCCAGCGGCGGATGAAGCGCCCGTCGGGGTCGTGTTCGCGACCCTGTTTGACGGGGTTGTAGATACGCAGCGCATTGATACCGGTAACCCCCGACTGCATCTGCACTTGCGGCCAATGGATTCCCGGTTCGTAATCCGTGAAAAGCCGCGCAAGGTGTTGCCCTGTCGGGCGCCAGTCCAACCACAGATGATAGCTTGCCACGGCCATCAGCATCGCGCGCATGCGGAAATTGATCCAGCCTGTGGCGGCAAGGCTGCGCATACAAGCATCAAAAAAGGGAAACCCGGTTTCGCCCTGCTTCCAGGCTTGCAACAGTTCTGCCTCGGGCCGGCGCGGGCGAATGTCGTCAAGCGCCGGGTGCATGGCGCGCTCTTCGAGATCGGGCGCATCCTCAAGCTTTTGCATGAAGTGGCTGCGCCAGTGCAACCGTTCCTCAAACGCGGCAAGCCCTGCAGGCCAGCCCGCCCGGCCGTGCATCGCCGTGCGCGCCTTGGCTGTACGCGTGGCCTGCACCACTTCGCGCAGGGACAGGGTGCCAAAAGCCAGATGCGCCGACAACCGCGCGCAGGTAAACGGTGCGGTTCGGGGGCTCGATATCCCACGCCTGTATCCCCCCGCGCGCGTCTCCAAGAATGCAGAAAGGTCGCTCAGGGCAGCAGCCCTGCCCCCGCGCTGGCGGCCCGGACAATGGTCAGCCGCGATCCCAATCTCCGCCTCGGTCGGGAGAGCGCCGGGCGCCACGCCGGACAGCGGTACCAGTGCACCCGGCGGGCTGGCCACCGGCGCCGTCATCTCGGCCTCCCAGCGATTGGCCCAGCCATCCCGGGATGCAAGCCTGCGCACGACGCCACCCTGGGGCAGTTCGTGCCACTGAATCCCCTGCGATCGGGCCCACTCGGCAACTTGCTTGTCGCGTCCAAAGCTCCACAGGTTGCCCGTCTCCTCGTGCGACCAGATCGCGGCCAAACCCTGCCTAGCGTGAAGCTCTGCCAGAACGTCGACTGCGGCGCCGGTTCGGATCACAAGCGGCTGACCCTTTGATGCGAGGTCTGCGGACAGTTCAGCAAGGCATTGGCCAAGGAAGGCAAACTGCCGACCCGACGCGTCCGCCGACCGCCATTGATCCGGATCGACGATGTAAAGAGGAAGAACCGGCCCCGCGGCCGCCGCCCGAGCAAGCGGAGCGTGATCCTGTATGCGCAGATCTCGCTTGAACCATACGACCTGCAAGGTGGGGCTTCTGGAGCCCGGTCCGGTCCGCACCGCCAGCCTCATGCTGTGGATAGGGTACCGACCGCGTGGAGGGATTCTTCCGCAATGTCGAATTTTGCAAAAACCATACCATCGTTCCCGTTCGTCGGGCCATGTCTGCTGGCGTCTACCACTGTTTTTCTCCGCTTGGCCATGCTCTCATAATCCAGGACCTCGGGGCGACGTCTCGGTGCGTTGGGCGGCCCGGCAAACCGCGCCGCGTAGCCCAAGATCGGGGCATGGATCAACGCACCTGGTCTGGACGCGCCGCATTTGCTCATCCGCTGTCGTATCACCCAAGGATACGGAAATGCCCGTCAATCGGATCACGCAACCCGTCTCGACCGCTTCGTTTTCGGCCAGCAGAGATCTGCATGGACCGGGTGCGTAGCGGCAAGCCCTGAGCCCGGGTCTAGGCGATCTCGAGGATAAGCGTCTGGCGATAGGGCCGGTCAGGCGTGCAGACAATCGCCGGAAATGCCGGGACATTCGGCGCATTCGGATAGCCCGAAGGCTCAATGCAGACCCCGGCATACGGCGCGAAAGGCGTGGACAGATGGGCGGCGGAATAGACCTGCGCCCCGGGCTGATCGGACCGAACCGTCATCGTCAGACCCGACGGAGCCGCAAGCGCGGCAACCGGCTGATCCAGCATGCCGCTGGTGCGGAACACGAAGAAATGATCAAGATCCTTGGCGGCCTGTCCAATCCGCCGGGACGACGAGAAATCCAGCCCGACCGATGCGGACTCGACGATCCCGCCGCGTGGAATCCCCTGATCGTCCAACTCCAGGTGACGATGCGACGCCAGTTGCAGGAGGTGTTCGGAAATGCCTTGGGCGGACCCCAATGTGTAGTAGTTGTGCTGCGCGATGCTGATCGGGGTCGGCCTGTCCGGCCAGGCCGAGATCAAATACATCAAGCGTGGGCAATCCAACCGGACCTGCACCTCGAACCGAACGGCCCCCGGAAACCCACAGGTACCGTCGGGCGAGATATGCACCAGCACCGCCTCGCGTCGGGAAAGCCGCTCGACCTGCCAAGACTGTCGCGACAACCCGTCGGACCCGCCATGCAGCGTGTTTCGCCCTTCGTTGGCACTGAGCGCGTGTCGAGTGCCGTTCAACTCGAAGCCTGCCCCGCCAATCCGGTTGGCGACCCGCCCAACAATCGCGCCCAGATAGAACGGGTCGTCCAGATATTGGGACGGGTCGTCATAGCCAAGGATCAGCGGTTGATCCTTGTACCACCACCCCTGCGTGATCGCGCCATGGCCCAGCATTGACACCCGCATGCTCCCATCCTGCAGGTGGACAACCGGAATTTCAGCCAAGCCCTTCCGTTTTTTGTTCATCATCCGGCCAATGGCGCCAGCGCCTTGTAATACGTTCTGTATCGTCGATAGGCGCTGTCATAGGCTTCGGTCAAACCGCTCTGCGGTTCGATGACGGCGTCGATATTTGGCGGTGTCATCACCGTTTCGGGTGTTGCGTCCCCGGCAGCGCACATGGCCAACCGCGCCGCACCCAGTGCTGCGCCAAACGCGCTGCCTTCAGGCAGGGCCAGCGGCACGTTCAACGAGGTTGAAATCGTCTGCAGCCAAAAGCGGGATCGCGCCCCACCACCCACGGCAACCAATTGCGCCGGCTCGGTGCCCGTGGCCCTCAGTGCCGCAAGACAATCGCGCATCGCAAAACCGACCCCCTCCATCACGGCCTGCACCAGATCCGTCGACCCGGTTGCGATGTCGAGGCCCAAAAAAGCCCCGCGGATGGCGCTGTCATTGTGCGGGGTCCGCTCGCCAGAGAGATAGGGCAGAAAAGTCACCGGTGACGGCCCACAAGGCTCGGCAGCCAGCGCCCCGGCCAGCACCTCGACCGGTTGACCCAGATTGCGTGACAGCCAGTTCAAGCTGTTGGTCGCAGAAAGAATGACGCCCATCTGTATCCAACGCCGGGGGACCGCGTGGCAAAAACAATGAACCGCCGTCTCAGGCGCCGGCGCATAGCTGTTCCGGGCCATCAGAAGCACACCCGAAGTGCCAAGAGACAGAAACCCGGACCCTTCGTCGATGCTGCCGATCCCGCAGGCTGCGGCTGCATTGTCGCCTGCACCTCCGGCGACGACGACCGGGCCAGACAGCCCGAATTCGCGGCACAGATCCTGCCGCAGCTCGCCGCCGGGTTCGGTGCCTTCGACCAGACGGGGCATCTGGTCGGACCGCATGTGGCCCAGCTCGAGCGCCAAGTCCGACCAGTCCCGCGCGCCGACGTTCAGCCAGGACGTTCCCGCACTGTCGGACAGGTCACTGACATAATCTCCAGTCAACCAGAACCGCAGATAATCCTTCGGCAGCAACACCATGGCCGTACGGGCAAACAAGTCGGGTTCATGGGTGCGGACCCATTCGAGTTTGGGCGCTGTAAAACCGGGAAACACGATATTGCCCGTGGTCTGGCGCATCCCAGGGCTTTCGTCCAGCGCTTTGGCCTCTTGCGCCGACCGGGTGTCGTTCCACAGGATGCATGGCCGCAGCACTGCACCGTCCCGGTCCAGCAGCGTCGCGCCGTGCATATGCCCGCTCAACCCGATCGCCCGTACGGCGCCCCAAGACCGCCCGTCGGCGTCCCGAAGCCGGCCCATGACGGTCCTGCAGGCCTTGATCCAGTCCTGCGGGTTTTGTTCGGACCAGCCCGGATTCGGGGTGGATGTGGCAACCCCGGCCTCGGCTTCCGCAACAACCTGCCCGGCCCCGTCCACAAGAATGCCCCTGAGACCCGATGTCCCCAGATCCAGACCCAGATACATATGATGTGACCCCGCCCGTCCAGTTAGCGAGCGCAAATTGTTTCTTGAGCCGCAAGAATGTCAACATTGAACACCGCCTCTCGGGATGATCCAATTGGATTGTTGGTGAACGACCGGCCTTTGGACTGAAGTTGTCCCACCTTTTCGGACAACTTGGCAGCCTTTCCGAGGTGTATGCGCTTTGTCGCTAAAACCGGGTGAAGGGTAGACTTCCCCTTTCCCCGAACGGATTTACACCATGGCCCGTATGACCGCAGTGCCAAGCGCGGTGTAGCGGTTGAGCACGGCGACGCGGACCTGGATGTCCGCGACCTGCCCGTCGAAGCCCCTTTCCATGAGGCGTTGGCCCATCAGTTTCACGCAATGCATCTTGGGCTCGACGCGGCTTCGGCGGTGATATCCGCTCCTTTCATTGCCCGGCAGGCGCACCCGCAGGATACTGCCAAGAGGGGTCGCCAAAGCACGCGACCCGGGGATCGTGACGCGTTGGCCGCTTCTTTTCGGGCGATGCCCCGGCGCTGGCAGGCTTCCACGGGCTGGCTTTCGTGCGCCGCGGGTCGGATTGCCGTTCTGTGCCCCGTCGCCGGTCAACGCCGCGATGGCGTTCATGACCTGTACCGCATGGTCGGGGTTGGCCGCCGCCGGGTGCGGGGAGACAAAACGGCCGCTGTCATTGTCGAAAAAACGCCCCGAAGCCTCGGCGAATTCGTCCGACAGCGCCGCGCGGCGCAGGGTGTCGGCGCCGATGGCCAGGTCGTTGCCGACCACGCCAAAGCCTTCGCGCACCATTTTCGACGCCAGCAGCGAACCGGGATTGACCGCAACAAAAACCGGCCGCTGCGGATGCGCCCGTGCCATCTCCTGCGACCAGATGGTGAAGACCAGCTTGCTTTGTGCATAGGCCTCCATGTCCGAAAGCGGCCGCTTGCCGTGCATCACCCCCACGTCCACCGGCGCCTGCGCGGCCGATGATAGGTTCACCACACGGCCCCCGGCCAGGATGATCGGCAAGAGCCTTCGGGTCAGAAGATGGGGCGCCAGCGTGTTGACTACGAAACGCACGTCCAGCTCCTTGGGCGTCAGCGGCTGCGGGGTCTTGTAGACACCAGCATTGTTGATCAGCACACCCAGCCGGTCATGGCGGGCGCGCACGGCCTCGGCCAGCGCGGCGGCCCCGTCGAGGCGGGACAGATCGGCACGGAAGGTTTCAGACGCCCCGCCCACCGCCCGCGCGGCGGCGGCGCGCTTTTCGGAGCAGCACGCGGTGGCCGTCCGGGACGTCGATTTCGTCTACACCGATGTATGGGTGTCCATGGGCGAGTCGGATGAGGTTTGGTCACAGCGTATGAAACTGCTGCACCCGTACCAGGTGAACGTCGCCCTCATGGCCAAGACCCGAAATCCGCAAGCGCGTTTCGTGCACTGCCTGCCGACTTTTCACAGTGCCGAATCCTCGGTCGGTGCAGAAATCCAGAGCAAATTCAGGCTGGACGCGATGGAAGTAACCGAGGAGGTGTTCGAAGACCTGGCCTCGATCGTTTTCGACCAGGCCGAAAACCGGCTGCACTCCATCAAGGCCGTTCTGGTCGCCACTCTGGGGGCCTGAGATGCTGGTTGGCGCGGCCTTGGGCGGGAACGCGCTGTTGCGGAGGGGCCAGCCGCTGACCGCGGAGGTTCAGCGCGCCAACGTGCGTCGGGCGGCCAAGGCGCTGGCGGACATCGTCGGGGCCGGGCATCGGCTGGTGATCACGCATGGCAACGGCCCGCAAGTTGGGTTGCTGGCGCTTCAAGGGGCAGCCAGCGGACCGGATGGCGCATTCCCTCTGGACGTTTTGGGGGCCGAAACCGAAGGCATGATCGGCTACATGATCGAACAGGAGCTGGAAAACGCGCTGGCCCATGTGCACCCGATGGCGACCCTTCTGACCTAGGTTCTGGTCGACCGCAACGATCCGGCTTTTCGCAAACCGACCAAGTTCGTCGGCCCAGTCTATGACCGCGCCGAAGCCCAGGCGCGCGCCCGCGCAGCTGGTTGAACCATAGCGCAGGACGGGGACAAATGGCGGCGCGTCGTACCCGCGCCCCGCCCAGTCGAGATTCCAGATTTGCGGGTTCTGAACCTGTTGTTGGACCAGGGCGTGATCACGATCTGCGCAGGCGGCAGCGGCATACTCGTCATCCGCAAGGATGACAGCAGCCTGATCGGAATCGAAGCGGTGATCGACAAGGATGCGGCCAGCGCCCTGCTGGCGCGTCAATTGCGGGCGGACGCATTGTTGTTGCTGACGGATGTCGACGCGGTCTATCATGATTTCGGAACCGGCGCGGCCAGGCAGGTTCCAAGACTGACGCCCGACGAGGCGCGCGCATTGGATGCCCCCGCCGGTTCCATGGGGCCCAAGCTGGCAGCGGCGCGGATTTTGCCCAATCCGGCGATCTCAGCGCGATCGGACGGCTAGAAGATGCGCTAGCGCTTCTGGCCGGCAGGGCCGGGACCCGGATCGTTTCCAAGGAACTACCATGACCCAATCCGCCGATCTTCAAAACCGTGCCACCGGCCAAATCGTCGCAATCCGCGGCGGTGTGGTCGAGGCGGCATTTCCAGACCCCATACCCCGCGTCAAGGAATTGCTTTACGCCGGGAGGATCCCGCTCGAAGTGGAGTCGCTGGCAGAAGGCGGCGTGGTGCGGACAATTGCCTTGGCCCCGGTTCACGGGCTGGGGCTGGGTATGCCGGTGCGCGCAACCGGCGCACCGATTACAGTGCCGGTGGGGGATGCGGTTCTGGGCAGAATGTTGGATGTATTCGGCCAACCGCTGGACGGGTTGCCGGAACCGGCGACCGACTTGACCCGACCCGTTCACCGCCCGCCGCCTGCCCTAGCGGATCGCACCGTTCGGGCCGAAGTCCTGGAAACGGGCATCAAGGTGATCGACCTGCTGTCCCCGATCGAGCGGGGCGGCAAGACCGGCCTATTCGGGGGTGCCGGTGTCGGAAAAACGGTACTGATCACCGAATTGATCAACAACACGGTCCAAAGCCACGAGGGCGTCAGCCTATTCTGCGGAATCGGCGAACGCTCGCGAGAAGCCGAAGAACTTTACCGGGAAATGGGCGCTGCCGGCGTGCGGGACAAAACCGTGATGCTGTTCGGCCAGATGAACGAAGCCCCCGGCGTGCGGTTTCTTGTCGGCAACACCGCCTTGACGATGGCCGAGTATTTCCGCGACGACGCGCACAGGGACGTTCTGCTGCTGATCGACAATATCTTTCGTTTCGTGCAGGCCGGATCAGAGGTTTCGGGCATGCTGGGCCGGATGCCGTCCAGCGTGGGCTACCAGCCGACGCTTGCTACTGAACTGGCGGCACTGCAAGAGCGTATCGCCTCGACCAGACGTGGGGCGATCACCTCGATTCAGGCGGTTTATGTACCCGCCGACGACTTTACCGACCCGGCCGCAGCGCACATCTTTTCGCACCTCTCCGCCTCGGTCGTGCTGTCGCGAAAACGCGCCAGCGAGGGGCTGTATCCGGCGGTGGATCCGCTGGCCTCAACCTCGGTCATGTTGTCTGCATCGGTCGTGGGCCAGCGCCACTATGATGTTGCGCGCGCCGTGCGCAGGACGCTGGCCGAGTACGAGGAACTGCGCGACATCATCGCGATGCTGGGACTTGAGGAACTGTCTGCAGCGGATCGAACCACAGTCGCCCGCGCCCGCAGACTGGAGCGGTTTCTGACCCAGCCGTTCTTTACCACCCATGCATTTACAGGCACCCAGGGTCGGCGCGTGACGATCGACCAGACGCTGGACGGGTGCGAGGCGATCCTGAACCAGGATCGGTTCGATCTGCCGGAAAGCGCCTATTACATGATTGGTGCGCTGGACGAAGTGAAGGAGCAGGCCGCATGACGATGGCACGCGACATGCATGTGACACTGAGGCTACCGACCCGAACACTGTTCGACGGCAAAGCCACCGCCTTGACCGCCGTCGCGCCCAATGGCGGCTTTGGCCTGCTTCCCAACCATGTCGATTTCGTCACAGCGTTGGTACCATCGGTTCTGACCCTGAAAACCCCTGAAGGCGCTGAGTGTTTTTTTGGGATCGACGAGGGTGTATTGGTCAAGAAGGGCCATGATGTCAGCCTGGCGATCAGGCGCGGCGTGAAAGGGGACGATCTGGACAGTCTGCGCGCCACGATCAAGGCAACGTTTCTGCACATGGACGAGGACGAACGCGTCGCGCGCTCGGCGTTGTCGGGGCTCGAGGCCAATCTGGTCCGTCGCTTCGCCGAATTCAGAAAGAACGCGCCATGACCCAGAAGACCGACAGATCCGCCGAAGAGATTTCCCGCCGGGCCGAACGCATGAAGGCCGCGCGCGACAACCCCGGACCTAGCCCGTTGCGCGGGATTGGAACCTTCGGAATGATCGGTTGGTCGATCGCGGTTCCAACTGTCGGCGGCGCATTGCTGGGGTTGTGGCTGGATCGGATCGCTCCACAGGATTTCTCGTGGACCCTGGCGCTGATCCTGGGAGGGGTGGCAATAGGCGGGATGATCGCATGGGCCTGGGTGAACAAGGAAGGAAGTGAGAAATGATCGATTGGAACTGGTTCAGTTTTCTGACTGGCTTCGCATCAGGAGCCGCTGTCGGGGTCTTGTACTTCGCAGGTTTGGCGATGAGTGTTCGCTTGGCGCTGCGTGCGGCGCGACCCACCGGCCTGCTGCTGATCAGTTCGGCACTTCGGATCGCGACGGTCCTGGGGTTCGGCTGGCTGGCCGCGCAGGCCGGGCCGGCATCCCTCGCCGGCTTTGCCTTGGCCTTTATGCTTGCACGAGTGACGGCGATTACACTGGCACGCCCGGCAAACGGAGCGGCCTGATGGAGCTGACACCGGACTCGATCATTGTTTTCACTGTCTGGGGCATCCCGATCAATGCCACCATCTTCAACACGTGGATCGTCATGGGGTTGTTGACGGGCCTGTCGGTCGTGGTCACACGAAACCTCCGACCAGACACGCCACCCAATCGCTGGCGCACGACGCTCGAGGTGATCATCCAAGGCATTCAGCATCAGATACAGGAAATCACCCGGCGCCCGCCCGGCAGCCTGATCTATTTCGTCAGCACCCTGTTTCTGTTCATTGCCACGTGCAACCTGTTCGAAGTCGTTCCGGGCTTTGACGCCCCTACCGCTTCGTTGTCCACGACCACGGCGCTGGCGCTGTCGGTGCTGATCGCCGTGCCCATGTTCGGAATTTCAAGGCGCGGTCTGCGTGGCTATCTGAAGACATATCTCGAGCCATCGCCCATCATGCTGCCCTTCAATATCATCGGAGAGATCTCGCATGGGGTGTCATTGGCGATCCGCCTCTATGGCAACATCATGAGCGGCGCGGTGATCGCCGTGATCCTACTGAGCGTGGCGCCGTTCTTCTTTCCCGTATTGATGGATCTGCTGGGCCTGCTGACCGGGCTGATCCAAGCCTACATCTTCGCAATTCTGGCCACCGTCTACATCTCGGCCGCGATTTCGGATTCCGATGAGACGCAAAACGAAAAGGAACAGACATGACCGACCTAGCAATCATCGCCGCGGTTTCGATCTTTACGGCGGGACTGACGGTTTCATTCGGCGCCATCGGTCCAGCATTGGGCGAAGGCCGTGCGGCAGCCCAGGCTCTGGCGGCGATCGCCCAGCAGCCCGATGCCGCCCCCACCCTGTCGCGCACACTTTTCGTCAGTCTGGCCATGATCGAATCCACCGCGATCTACTGTTTCGTCGTCGCGATGATCCTGATTTTCGCCAACCCGTTCTGGGACACCGCTCTGGAACTGGTTCGGACATCGGGTCAATAGAGCATGTCTGTCGATTGGCTGACCGTTGCGGCGCAGATCGCCAATTTCCTGGTTCTGCTGTGGTTGCTCAAACGGTTTCTCTATCGTCCAATCCTTGATGGCATCGACGCCCGTGAAAAGGAGATCTCGGATCGAATGTCGGAAGCCCATCGTCTGATGGAAGATGCCCGGGCGGAGATCTCGGCCTATGATGCCAAGTTGTTTGAACTGGAAAACAGCCAGGCCAGAATGGCGGAAGACCTGCGGCGCGAGGCCGCCCGCGAACGCGACGCCATGATTACCGAGGCCCGCCATCGGATCGATCAAGAGCGGCGTGATTTCGAAAGACATCTGGCGGTCGAGAAGCAAAAGTTCCTCCGTCAACTCAGCGAAACCGGTGCCCGGGTTCTGGTTCATCTGACGCGAAAGGCGCTGTCGGATCTTGCGGACGAGACTTTGGAAGAACGAATTGCGGCCCACGCGGTGAAAAAGTTGCAGCCCATGGCCGACGAGATACGGAAGATGATCGCAGACGACAGGCCGGTCACCGTGACGACTCATTCAGCGCTGCCCGAAGGTTTGAGACGGAAAGTGTCCGACGACCTTCAGAAACTGGCGCCGGAAACCAGTTGTATTTTTGAGGTCGACTCCACCCAGCCCTTCGGTTTGGTCCTCAAGGTTGGAGCGACCAGCATCGAATGGACACTCGACAGTTATCTAGGTGAACTGGAGACGATTATGATCGAGGGACTACGCCAGACGCAGGCGGGCAAGGCTGCACAATGACCCAGACGCCCCCGGCTTTCCCGGCTTCCGAGCCGACCGTTTCGCTGGCCGACCAGCTAGTGGCGACCCTTCAAACGGTATCGCCCCGGCCCGTCGTTAGCGAGATCGGTCAGGTCGTCGAAGTCGGAGACGGCATTGCCGTTGTCCGCGGTATGAGCCACGCGCTGGCCAATGAGCTTTTGCAGTTCGCCTCGGGCGCAGCGGGAATTGTTCTGGACCTGGAAACAGACCGCCTCGGGGTGGTTCTGTTCGGTGGTTCGGACAAGGTCTCGGTCGGTGAGGCCGTGCGCCGCACCCGCAGCGTGCTGACGGTTCCAGTGGGTTCCGCGCTTCTGGGTCGGGTGGTGGATGCGTTGGGTGCCCCGCTGGACGATGGCCCGCCGGTCGATTCCGATTTCAGATTGCCCGTCGAAGCGGATGCTCCATCAATTCTTGACCGCGAGGCGGTCCGGCGGCCGTTGGCAACGGGCCTCAAGGTGATCGACGCCGCCGTCCCGATTGGCCTGGGGCAGCGCCAACTTATCATCGGGGATCGCCAGACCGGCAAGACCTCGATCGCCATCGACACGATCCTGAACCAGAAACAACACGGGGTGCTCTGCGTCTACTGCGCGATTGGACAACGCGGGGATGCGGTGGCCAAGGTCATCGGTGCGCTGAAAGATGGTGGCTCGATGGCGCACACGATCATTATTGCCGCCGGAGACGAAGATCCTCCCGGACTTGCTTATGTGGCCCCGTACACCGCCATGACCATGGCGCAACATTTCTCGGAGCAAGGGCATGATGTGCTGATCGTGATGGATGACCTGACCCATCATGCCCGCGCCTATCGCGAGCTTTCACTTTTGTTGCGCAGGCCGCCAGGCCGCGAAGCCTTTCCCGGCGACATTTTCTATTTGCATGCCCGTCTGCTGGAACGCGCAGGCAACTTTGCCGACACAGCGGGGGGCGGGTCGATCACGGTTCTGCCGGTCGTTGAAACGCAGGCCGAAAACCTGTCGGCCTACATTCCGACCAACCTGATTTCGATCACCGATGGCCAGATTTACTTGTCGCCACGCCAGGTCCGCAAGAATCAGTTTCCGGCCGTCGATCTGGGTATTTCAGTGTCCCGTGTTGGCGGCAAGGCACAGTCTGCCGCCTTTCGCGACGTGGCCGGAAATCTGCGGGTCACGCTGTCCCAGTTCGAAGAGCTCGAAGATTTCGTCCGTTTCGGAACGCGGCTTGACGACGCCACGCGCGCCCGGCTGGCGCGAGGCGCGGCTGTCCGCAGGGCCCTCAGACAACCCGAACGCGACCCGGTTTCGGCGTTGGAGCAGGTTGCAGTTCTTTTGGCGGCACTGGAGGGCGTGTACGATCATCTGACCGACCCGGAGGCATTTGCCGCGATGGACCGGCTGAGGCTGTTCCTGCGGCAATCGCCGCACGATCTGTCGAAACGCATCGCCATCGACCAACCGCTGAACGAGGCCGACCGAGCCGCGTTGCTGAATCTGGCCAGGCAAGCCTGTACATCAAAGGGGTCTTCGGATGCCGCAGACTCTTGAAACCCTGCTTCATAGGACCGAAACGCTGAGCAACATTCGCAGCATCGTCCATATCATGAAGACGTTGTCGGTTTTGAACTCGGCGCCTTATGAGCAGGCCGCAAAATCCATCGACGCCTACCACCGAACCGTCCTTGACGGAATCGCTGCCCTGTTGCACCGCACGGGTCGCATGGATCTGACATCGCCGCCCCAGCAGAACATGGCCATCGTCGTTTTCGGATCTGACCATGGTTTGTGTGGTGCCTACAACGAAAGGGTGGCTGCGGAGCTGGCCAGGCATCTCGCCCTTGGGGGGGATACTCAAGCCGCACCTTATATCTTGTGCATTGGCGCCCAGATGAACGACGCCCTGAATGGCTGGGGCATTCGGGCCGACGATGTCATGCTGACACCAGCTTCAACTGACGGAATCGGGCGGCTTGCCAGCGCCATCGTCGAGCGATTCGACCACATCATGCGACATGGCGAAGCGGACGGCCTTGCCGTGAAACTGGCCTATACACGGCGCAGTGACCATGGGCAGCAAGATCCCATAGTCGAGCATTTCATGCCGTTTTCCACCGAGATGATTGACCAATTGATGAAACGGCCATGGCAATCCCGCAGCCTGCCGACCTACACCATGCCACCGGACGATTTGTTTGCCGCCCTGATCCGCAGCCACATTTTTTCAGGCGTATTTCGCGCCTCGGCAGAAGCTTTGGTGACTGAAAACGCGACCCGCCTGGCGGCTATGCACCGGGCCGAACAATCCATCGGCGATCGGCTCGAAGAGCTGAAGGCGGATACCCGAACGCTTCGGCAGGCTGAGATCACGTCCGAGCTCATGGACGTGGTGATCGGCTTTGAGGCCCGCAATCGAAAGCGGCGCAAGATACCGACCGATCCAGCTTGATGCGCAATAACGGAAGGCGAGGCACCTCGCCGGCCTATATTCCCGGCTTCCGCATCCAGTTGACGAATCTTGCCCGCCATCGGAACACCCATTGTATCCAAAGTTGTGACCTTCAAACGGTCACACGGCCTTGTTTGCAAGGCTTTTCTTTGATTTCAAAGGGATAGTATGGTGCGGGTGGAGGGACTTGAACCCCCACGCCTTGCGGCGCCAGAACCTAAATCTGGTGCGTCTACCAATTTCGCCACACCCGCATGCCAGCACCTGCCGTGCCGGGCTGTTGGGCTGATAACAAAGCTTCCCGGCAAGTGCGAGAGGGAATTTTTCGCATCGCGCCGAGCTTGGCCCGCGGCCGGGAAACCTGCGCGTCAGGCAGGGCCAGATTTTGGCCATCGTGCGCGGGATCGTGACCGTATCGCAAGAACCTCCATACGTTGTGCCGCAAGACAAAGGCATGTCAGGCGCTCTCTCGCCACCCAACAAATGCCCGCGCCTGGGTTTACGTCGGGGCGAGCATTGCCGGGGCGACGAAGGCCTTCCGGGTGAATCCAAAAGTTGAAGACTTCTCGGAACCTTAGCTTCCTGCCGGGCCCTGCGCGCGTTCCCGCTCAGACCGTCTGGCCATCTTCCGGTTCGGCCGTGCCGGGGCGTCTCGGCCAATTTCGCAATTCTTCTATAAGTTGCAACACCTTACCAGAGGCTACCCACAATTGCGCCACATTTCAGGCGCTAAAAGAACGCAATCGCGCCCAACAAAGACCGCCTTGAAGGTAATTCTGTTCAGCAAGGAGTTAATGAGTCTTTTCGCCGCCCGGCAATTTACCAGTGTGTCTCGCAACTCCAGAACAAGGGTCTCAGCCGTGACCAAACACATGAGCTCATACGCCACCGAGGAAGACACCGTCTTTCTTGCCCGACAGAATTTTGCCGGCGAACTCAGAACTCTGAACCGGCGCTTTCCGAACACCGGATTCGGCATCGCCCTGCAGACCCAGGCGGGCGACGAATACCTGCTGGCCAACGCCCGCATGCCGCTTCCCACAGAAGGCGCGCGCGGGTTTCCGAGCGGCCGCCGCGTCGCGCGGCTGGAGAACGGGAACCGCTTCAGGTCCATCGAGATTCTGGCCGATGCCGAAAGCCTGAAGTCAGTCTCGCCCAGCACCGAGGCGGAGATTCTCGGCAATGCGCTGGAAATCATCGCCCGCATCGACAATTTCGGCGACTCGGTAGCCGCCCGCCCACAACCCGACGTCGCCGCAACAGGAACCGGAGGCTGAAAATGGCCCGAAACGACCACCTTCTGTCCGTAGGAAACGAGGCATTGGCACCGATGACCGAGGCCATGTCCGCGCTGACGACCCAGATCGACCAGCTGACAGAGGTGGCCGATGCGCGCTCGACCGCGCGCCTGTCCACGCTTCGGACCCGGCTCGAGAACTTCACTGCCAGCGTCACCTTCGTGGGTCAGGTCAAGGCCGGGAAATCCTCGATCGTGAACATTCTGGCAGGTCGCCCGAACCTGCTGCCGTCGGACGTGAACCCGTGGACCTCGGTGGTGACGACGCTGAACATCAACACCCGCGCGCCGGGTGACTACAAATCGAAATTCACCTTCTTCGAGCAGGAAGAATGGGACAATCTGATGGTGGGTGGCGGCCGTCTGGGCGAACTGGCCAACCGCGCCGGCGCCGATGACGAGATGGAGGACATCCGCCGTCAGATCGCCCAGATGAAGGCCAAGTCCGAAGAGCGGCTGGGCAAGCATTTCGACCTGATCCTGGGCCAGAGCCACCAGTACGACTATTTCGACGAGGAACTGGTCCAGCGCTATGTCTGCCTGGGCGACGAGGATGATCCCGACATCAATCCCAAGACCGGTCGCTTTGCCGACGTGACGAAATCGGCGGAACTGTACATGGACATTCCGCAATATCCGATCGCGCTGAAACTGTGCGACACGCCGGGCGTCAACGACACCTTCATGGTACGCGAGCAGATCACCCTGCGCAGCCTGCGCGGGTCCGAGGTCTGCGTCGTCGTGCTGACGGCCAGCCAGGCTCTGACGACGATGGACATGGCCTTGATGCGGATCATCGCCCAGTTCGAGAACCGCCAGATCATCCTGTTCGTCAACCGCATCGACGAACTGACCGACCCGGTCAGCCAGGTGCCCGAGATCCGCGACCGGATTCTGAACACGCTGAAACAGAACGGCGTCGACACCAATACCAGCGTCGTGTTCGGCAGCGCCCTGTGGGCCGAGGCCGCCCTGACCGGCAATCCTGAAATTCTGACCGAGGATTCGCGCCGGGCGCTGAACACGTTCTATCTGGCCGCAGGGTTCGGCGATCAGGCGGCCTCGCTGGACAAGATCTGGGCGCTGTCGGGACTGCCCGATCTGCTGCTGGCCATGAACGAACGCATCGCCGAGGGCGCGGGCCACCGCCTGCTTGACCGGGTGCGCCACCGTGCACGCAACATCGCCAGCCAGATTCAGGCGACGTCGGTGGCCAAATCCCTGTCGGACAGTGACGGGCTGGCGCGCGACCTGGATGGCGTCGCGCCCGAAGAGGCGATCGCCAAGCTGAGCGAGGACTACGAACAGAGGGCCGCCGAACTGACTACGAAACTGCGCGACAAGGTGCTGGAACGGCTGGCCTCGGCCGAGGCGAATTTCGTCAAACGCGCCACGGACTCGCTGATCGCCCATCTGGAACAGAACGGCGAGCAGGGCACCTGGCAATATGACCCGGCCGGCCTGCGCACCCTGCAGAAGGCGGCCTATTTCAGCTTTGCCCGGTCGATGCGCAAAGAGGCTGGCGCTCTGTATTCCGCCGCTGCCGCCGATGTCGAGGCGCTGTACCACAAGATTCTGGGCAACCACCTGGGCGAATTCAACATCGAGGCCCCGATCGTGCCGCGCGTGCCGCCCCCATTGGGCATCGGGCGCACCATCGCGCTGGATCTTCAAAGCACCTGGTGGCGCAGGTGGTGGCAACGGCGCAAGGGGTTCGAAGCCTACGCCGCCGACTATACCCGCCTGATTGCGTCCGAGGCGAACTCGATCACCAAGGACCTGGAAGAGACCCAGATCGCTGCGGTTCTGGAAAACGTCCGGGCGACGCTGACCGATTTCATGCGCGAGCAGAAGGAAACCCTGCTGAGCATCTCGCCATCCGCGACCAAGGGCGACAACCCCAACGCCGCCCTGCTGGCCGGAATCGAGCCGAAAAAGTCCCGCGATGAAATCCTGGGCGACATCCTCAAGAACCTCAGCAACGAAGCAGCGTAAGAAAAATGGCCAAAGGTACACAGATCCGCTTCGTCTCTCCGAAGGCATGGGAACGCATCGAGCAGTGGTCCCGCCGCAAACCGGTATTTGCCTTGATGGGAGAATTCAGCGCCGGAAAGTCGACGCTGATGAACTTTCTTCTGCGCAAGCAAACCTTGCCCACGCAGGTCACCGCCACCCAGCTGCCGCCGGTCTGGTTCAGCTGGGGCAACCGTCCGGCCTATGTGCACGGCCACGACGGCAGCAAGACGGAAATCGGCCTGGATCAACTGAACCAGGTCGGCGTCAATGACGCGCAGTTCATCCGGATCTTTCTCGAGGCCGACATCCTCGAGGCGGTCGATCTGATCGACACGCCCGGCATTTCCGACCCCAAGATCGACACCGATGTCTGGCGCCGTGCCGTGGGTCAGGCCAACGGGGTTCTGTGGTGCACGCATTCAACCCAGGCCTGGCGTGAAACCGAACGGGCCACCTGGGTGTCGCTGCCTGAACGCCTGCAGCACAACTCGCTGCTGCTGGTCACGCGCGCTGATGCCCTGACCCAGAAAGACCGCCAGAAGGTGCTGCGCCGCGTCAACCGCGAAGCTGGTCACCTGTTCAATCGCACCGTCCTGTTTTCGGCCAAGGACGCCATCATCGCGCGCGACAAGACCGGCGATGCCGAGCTTTGGGCCCGCAGCGGCGGCGGCAAGATGATCGACAGCTTCCTCGAAATCACCGAGCAGATCATGGATCAGCGCGCCGAAATGCTGACCCGCTACCAGATCGACAGGACACTGGCCCCGGCCAGCGAGCCCCGGACGGCCGCGACTGCGGTGCCGGAGGTGCCCGCCCCCGAGGCTCCGCTGAAACTGGGCGACGCGCTGCGGGCCGAGGACGGATTCGATGCGGTTCGCAACTCGGACGACGTGATTGCGACCTTCCCGGTCCGGCCCGCCCGGGTCGAGCGCCGCAAGGAAGACGGCGAGCGCGCCCGCATCGACGCCGAGGATGCCGAGCGGATGCGAGCCGAGATGACCCCCATGGGCGAAGACGACGATGACCTGCGCTCGTTGTTCCGTGAACCCGAGGACTCGCGTGCGGACATCACCGGCCGCCATCTCGAGCCGTCCCGCCTTGAGGGGTTCGAACTCGAGGACGAATTCGATCTGAGCGACGGAGCGTCGGACTTGTCCGACGAGGACGACTCGGTAGAGGACCCCGACCAAGTGGTGACGACCCTGTCGGAAAAGCTACGCGCAGACGCACCGGCCGATGCCGCCCCTACCGAAGATTCCGACTCGGCACCTGCCGATATCGAGGTTTCGGTTTCCTCGATCACCGCCCTGCTGTCCGAACAACAGGCCGCCGACCCGGACTGTTACGAGCCCGAGCCCGAATCGAATGCCCTGACCAATGGCGATACCACGGACGACCCGCAGCCGGCCCGAACGTTTGATCATTTGCTGGACGTCCCGGCCGGAACGCCGCTGAGCGCGTCCGCCATGTGGCGCGAGATTTCCGACGGCACCGAACTACCGTCGGATCCCGCTGGGTTGCGCGCCGTATTTCAGGCTTTTCTGGAGGAATTCGACCAGATCGCGCGCGAACACAGTGGCCAGCAGAGCCCACCAGCGGTGATGAGCGAACCCAAGGACAGGGCTGAATGGCAGGTCTCGTGACGCGACCCCGCGAACCGGGCGGATCGGAAAAAGCCGTTTCCCGCCCGGACGATGAATGCTATCGGTTGCGCGACGGGAAGACCCCGTTGCGCATCGGTTTTTTGAAAGGTTGACAGGACGTTAGATGAGCATAGAGGCCGCCCTGACCAGCGCCATGGAGACTATCCCCGACTGTATCGCAGCCGGATATATCGATATGGAAACGGGCATGTTGCTGGGCGCATCAACGACGGATGATGCCGATGCCGAGGTTCTGAACAATCTGGCCATCGCCGTTGCCAACCTGTTTCAGGGGCGCGGTGTACAGGCCTTCCAGGACCTGCTCGAATCGGCCGGCCTGCAAGACAACGACACCCCCGGGTTCGGAGAAATCGCCGTATTCTCGGAAGATCGGCTGCACATCTTTCTGCGGACGCGCGAGTACCCCGAACACGTGGTCTGCTACATCTGTCACGCCAGCGCCAATACCGGCCTGGCCCTGACCAAATCGCACCTGAGCCTCGGGCCGGTGGCGGCGGCGGTCTAGCAAGGATATCAAGGACGGATGCAATGACGGCGACAGAGATCATCGACATGCTCGAAAACATCGGGCGCAGGGCGACTCCACGGCTGTCGCCCGCGGTCGACCTGACGGCGGAAACACCGGCCGCGCGGCGCAGTCTGATCCTGCAGGCGATCCGGGGTACCGTACTGCCCCGCCGCGCCGAGTTCACCGCCCCTGACGGAACGCGTCTGGCGCTTGAACTGAACAGCTCGCGCATTACCGATGTCTACCGGACCAGCACCGGCGAGCTTCCCGATTTCGCGACCGAAGCGCGTGAAACCATCGTGCGGAAGCTGGCACGAATGGTGTCGGACCTCGCCCTTGCGGGCGATCCGATTCAGATGGTGTCCCTTCAACCCTACGGCCCGACCGAGGCCGACGATGTCGGGATCACCTTCACCGAGATGAAAACGGCCTGTGCGGCGGTCGAATTGCCGGAAGACGAGCCCAGGCTGACCGTCCTGCAGACACCCGCCCCCGAACCCGTCGCGGACGACCCAGTCCCGGCCCCTAAAAGCGAAGGGCTTGCAGCCGCCTTTTTCGAAGGCTCCGGGCGGTTTGCGATGGGACGCTTTCTAAGCGGCCCGGCATCCACGCATCGGCATGACGGCCTTTGCGCGGATGGCCAGCCCCTGCACCCGTCGGCCGGCTTGCTGGACCGGTTCGCAAAGGACCTGGCCGGCTGGGATGCCGATGCAAGCGGGCAACTGCCTCATCCGCAACTGATCGTCATGCGCCCATCGGGCGGCAAGGGGGCCGCGCTGGCCCTGTTGCGTGACGGTCAGGACAATGCCGCCGCCATTCACGACGCGCGCAAGCTGGGGGCCGTCGTCGCGCTATGTAAATCGCTTCGGGGGACGGATCCGTGACGACCCGGCCCTTTTTTGCAAATAAATCCTTACCGTCACGCGTTTTTGCCAGTTTTCAAGGTTAGTGTCATGAGTGAATCCAACCGCCGGGACTTGATCCGGATCGCCAACGAATTGAACGAAATGAGCAATGACGAGACCCGTCATTTCATTTCACGGATCATTGATGACCTGACCAACCTGAAACCCTCGATCGCCTTTGTCGGGCAGATCAAGGCAGGGAAATCGCGGCTGATCAACGGATTCACCGGACAGGCCGAATTTCTGCCCTCGGACGTCAATCCTTGGACGACGGTGATTACCGACATGCATTTCGGGCACCCGTCGGGGCGAACCCAAGGGGCGCAGTTCCACTTTTTCGACGACCGTCAGTGGCGCGCCCTGATCGCCGAAGGCGAAGAATTGCGCAACATGTTCCCCGATGACGAGGACAGCTACAAACGCGAGATGATCGAAGAGCAGGTCGAGGCGATGAAAACCCGCGCCCGGCTGCGGCTGGGCGACAGCTACGAGCAGTTGCTGGGCCAGCACCACGACCTCGAAGAGCTGACCTCCGAGGATCTTGCCCGCTATGTCTGCGCCGGCGAGGATCCGACCGAGGCGACCGAACATGATCCGGGTTCGGACCGGGGTCTGTACAGTGACATCACCCGCAAGGCCGATGTCTATTTCGAACGGGGCCATTTCCCGTTTCCGCTGACCGTGACCGACACGCCTGGGGTGAACGACCCGCTGCTGATCCGCGAGGAGATCTCGCGTCAGTATCTCAAGGAAAGCGATTTCTTCGTGGTGGTGTTGTCGGCGCATCAGGCACTGTCGCGTGCCGATCTGAAACTGTTCCGCCTGATGCAGGCGCTGGAACTGGGTCAGATCGTGGTATTCATCAACCGCGTCGACGAATTGAACGGCGGTGCCGAAGATGCCGCGAAGGTTCGCGCTGACGTGCTGGACGGCCTGCAAAAGGCGTTGGGAAAGACCAATATCGACGTGCTGATGGGCAGCGCCCAATGGGCGCATTATGCGCTGACCGGCGACGAATCCCAGGTGAACCATGACAAGGTTCTGGCCTGGCTGCGCGCCCATCCCGATCAGATGCAGCAGTATCTGGAAGGCGTTCAGAAGCTGAAGCAGGCCCCCGCCCCGATCAGCCGCGAAGCGGTCCTGCGCTATGCCGCGATGATCGCGTCGGGCCTGCCGGATCTGCGTCGCCACGTCACCACCGCGCTGGCCGAAGGCAAGCGCGAGGAACAGCTGCGCATGGCGTGGCAGCATCTCAACAGTTTTGCCGAAGGGGCGCTGGAACGCGGCAAGGCGCGCTTGCGCGCACTGGACGAAGACGGCCGGTGCCAGACCGAAAGCGCCGCGGAGAACGACAAGACACTGACCCATCTGCGCAAAACCGTGGCGGACCAGATCGTCGAAATTACCCGCGAGATGGACGACATACTGGCCAATCTGCGTGGGGTGATGGACGACACCGTGGCCGAGGCGGTCGCCGACGTGGTATACGGCCCCAATGGGCAATCCCCGCTGTTGGCCAAGGGCGACGCGACCGAATTGAACTTTGTCCCCCTGCGCGAACGGATGCGCGAGCTGGTCCAGGGTGCGACCCAGGTGATCCGCCAGCGCATGCTCAGCGAACTCTATTCGATCGACATGCAGGCGAATGGCGCGCTGCGCGCCCTGCCCGGCTGGCAGGAGCCGGCCGACAGCCGCATGAACACCAGCGCGGTGCGCTGGTACCGACCCGACACCTCGGCCCTGACCCGCGGGATCACGGTCGAGCTGCGGGTGAACTGGCTGTCGCGGTTGATTTCCCGCAAATCGGTCGTGTCCCGGGCCGAGCGCATGATCGTGCAGGAATTCCAGCTGATCGGCGACGACCTGATCGACACCGCCCGCGACGATCTACTGGAGCGGTTGAACACGGTACTAGATCATTTTCTGGCCTTGCTGGCGGGTCATCTTGAAAACCGCGCCGCATCTGGCAAAAACTCGGAACGCGGTCAGGCCCAGATCGAGCTGGACCGCGCGCGGGCCATCGCGGACCAGCTGCAATTGGTCTTTGACATCGAACACGGCAACGAACGACAACCGGAGGCCGCAGAGTGATCGAATTTCCCTCAACCGAACACGAGGTCCGACAGCTCGAGCGCTTTCTCAGCGCCACCGAGTCGCTGCCCGCGACGGATCGGCTCGAGGATATGCGCGCACGCGCGCAGGCCCATGCCGAACGGTTGTCGACCGCGGTGTCGATCGGGTTCGCCGGAGAATTCGGCGCCGGCAAATCCAGCTTGGCCAACATGCTGGCCGGGGCCGACATTCTGCCCACCGGCCCGCAGCATCTGAAACTGCCGCTGGTGATCGTGGCCTATGCCGACGCGCCGGAAACCACCGTCGGCTGGTGGGACAAGGAACCCAAGACCTACTCCGGCATCGTCCTTGAAAAGGCGGCAGCCGATAACCCCGATTTCATTTCGGTCGGGCTGAACACCCCGGCCCTGCGCGAAATCTCGTTGTTCGACCTGCCCGGATCGGGTTCCCTAGATGACAGCTACAAGCAAACGCTGGACCTGCTAAAGTTCGTCGATTGCGCGATCTGGTGCACCAACGGCACCAACGCCTGGCGCGAGACCGAACACCACCTGTGGGCACAGGTGCCGGAAACCCTGCGGGCGAACAGCCTGCTGGCCGTGACCCATGCCGACTTGCCGCCGGTGCGCGACGCCCTGGACCGCGTGTTGGCCCGGCTGGAAAAACAGAAGACCGGCATGTTCCGGGCCATCGTCCCGATCGGAACACCGGTCGCCGTGCGCGCCATGGCCCAAGAGCCCGAACCCGATTTCGCCTTGTGGGAGACCTGCGGCGGCCAGAAACTGGCTGAACAGATGCTGCAAATCGCCTCGGACCGGCGCAAATCCGACTTGGAGGCCGCACGCCGCGACCTTAAACAGGAATTTCTGCCGTTTCTGGAGACCCTCAAGGGAGACGAACCAGAAATCCCCGACTCGCGCACCGTCCAGCCCAGTCTGGAATCGGCGCTGCCGCCGCTGTCCAATCCGATCCTCGAAGACTGGCTGGCCGCCATCGCCAGCATCTACGAGGACCTGCGCGACAGCTCGGACATTGACCCCAGCGCCTTCCTGGAAAGCTGCCGGGAAATCGTCGAAGATTTTGCCGAACGCCTAGACTCCGGGTCCGAGATCGACCCCGAGGCCGACTGGATCCCGACCGAGTTCGAGAAGGCCACGGACCTGTTGCTGCTGCTTCAGTTCGAAACCGGCGAGACCCGGCTGAAGGATGCGGTCAGCATACTGGCGCAGCTCAGCGACAATCTGGCCTGGGCCGGCAGCAAGGTCGCCACGGCCGCGCCCCGCACCGGCACCTGAACTCTTCGCGCCCGGATTGCGCCGCTCAGCGGCGAATCGAGCGCCTGGACTCTGCCAACCATTGTTTCGAATCCGTCGACCATGCCGGTCGCGACCAGCGGACTGACAATGGTCAGACTACACCATTTTCCAATATATAGAATATTTCCTCAGATAACACACAAGATACAGATCGCCCTGCGGGTCGATCCATAGTGAAGCCATGCGGCGGCCCCAATAAAGTCAAATTTGAACCGTCTAACCGTTCTCAAGTGTCCTGCGGTTGTTTTTGGTTGTGAGTGCAAGGGCAGTTTGTCCGGTTTTTGTAGGCCGCAAGAATTGAACTCATGGGCGGGAAAAATGAATCACAACCACGCGGTCGGCGCCTCGCACGACGAACCACAGATCCAAGGGCTGCAACCCGGCGCGAAGCTGCTGCGCGGCCAGTATGAAATACTGGAATTTCTCAGCAATGGCGGGTTCGGGATTACCTACCTGGCCCGTGACAGCCTGGATCGCGACGTGGTCATCAAGGAATGCTATCCGGGGGCGCTGTGCCGCCGGAACGGCGATCTGGTCGAACCCAACGACCCCGCCTTCAAGGACGATCTGCGCGCCATCATCGATCTGTTCATCCAAGAGGCCCGCAACCACGCGCGGCTGGTGCACCCGAACATCGTGGATGTTCATCAGGTGTTCGAGGACAACGACACCGCCTATATCGCGATGGACCTGATCCGCGGCTGCGACCTGCTGGATTACATCGAAGACCCCAAGACCGAAAGCGGCCCAGATTTCATTGTGCAGGTCACCGAGAAGATGCTGTCGGCGGTGTCGTTCATTCACCAAAGCGGCATGCTGCACCGCGACATCTCGCCCGACAACATCCTGATCGACGAACATGGCGAACCGATCCTGATCGATTTCGGGGCCGCGCGGGAACAGGCCGCCAACAAGTCCGCCGCCCTGCTGACCCTGCGGGTCATCAAGGACGGCTATTCCCCGCATGAATTCTATGTACGCGGATCGGAACAGGGACCTAGCAGCGATCTGTATGTGCTGGGCGCCACGCTGTACCACGCGATCAGCGGCGAACGGCCCATCGACGGGCAGACCCGCCTGAACGCCTTCAACAACGGCCAGCCGGACCCGTATGTCCCGCTGACCGGCCGGTTCCAGGGCTATCCCGAAGGGTTCCTCGAGGCGATCGACAAAGCGATGGAGCTTCACGCCACCGATCGCCTGCAATCAGCTCTGGACTGGCTGCGCATGTTCCGCGGTCCCAGCGTCGTGTTCGACAACTTCGATTATCGTCCGGTCTCGGTCATCGTCGCGCTGGACCGCGGAGATGACGAGGCAGAAAAGGCCCGCATCAAGGCCGAGGCCGACAATGCCGAAGCGGTCGTGACCGCCCTGCTGGCCGGCAATTCCGATCTGGCTCTTGGCCCGACCAAGAACGACGAGGCGGCTGCCTCGGGGTCCGTGGGAGATACGGCCCCGACGGTCGACACCGTCGTTCAGAAAAGCTCGAGCGGCAGCGGCAAACTGATCGCCGGCCTGGCGGTTCTGGCAGCCCTGGCTGCCGGCGGCGGCTATGTCTGGATGAACAAGGACGGCACGGCACCCGACGCTGCCGTATCCGCCATTCAGGCGGATACGACCGTCGCGGCGGCGACACCCGAAATCACGCCGGAAGCACCCGCACCCATCGAATCAGACCCCGAACCGGACACCGCCCTCGAAACCCCGCCGACCGACGGTGTGGGAAATCGCGGGCCGGAAGAAACCGCGGCAACACCAGAAGCGCAGGACCAGCCTGTCGAGCAGCCCCTGGCCGAGCCAGCCCAAACGGCAGATCCAGTCGTCGAAAAACCCACGGCTGCGGCGCCCGAGACCCCTGCCCCGACCGCACCGGTCAAGCTGGCCCAGAACCAGTTCGGCTTTGCCCATTGGGATGTCGAAGTCCCGTTCTCAACCGCCACGCGGCGCGGTTCTACCGGCAGCGCGATCGCGATCACCGGTGTTGAACAGGGCCGGGACCTGTCGGTCATTGGCGATTGGGTCGCACGCGGCGCGGTCATCTACACCCTGAACGGCGAGCCTATTCAGGACGACGCACCCCTGGCGACGCAGGTGCTGAACAACCTTCAGATCGACCCCGACGGCTATGTCCGCGTGGCCGCCCGGTACCGGGCACCAGGCAAGACCCGGCCCGAGAACGGCCTGCTGGCCCTACCCGCGATCCGCAACTTCGGGTTGATCAACGGGTATGGTTTCACCGCCCGTGCCGGTGGCGACACGGGTTGGCAGACCATCGTGAGCGAAGCGCCGATCGAAGGGGCTGGATCCTTGCAGGAAGGCGACATCCTGCTGCGCGAAATCCACACCGGCACCGAGATCACCGAGTCCGACAGCCTGGACCGGGTGATTTCCGAACTGGTGGCCGATGGCCAGCCCGAGGCAAAGCTGACGGTATCGCGCAACGGCGCCGAGACCACCGCCCTGATGCCCCTGACACAGGAGCAGGCGGAATGACCTGACCGACAAGTCCCGAACCCGCCAGCGTGTTTGGCTGAGGGTGGCATCGGTTTTGCGCCACCCTGACGGGATCCGGCCCGTCGCGGAGCGTAAAGATTTTCTGGTTCCCCGATCATCAGTGCCCTGCCCGTGCGCAGAGGTTTTTCGCAGCCCCACGGACCCATCTAGTCCGTGCAAGAAGTCAAAAGGTGTCGACACCATGTTCAAATACAAAAGCCCCCTCAGCCGGCTTCTCGAAGGTGCCGGCAAGACCAAGGAAGCCGAGGCCACCGATACGGCCGAAGCCACGCAGACAGAACCCGAGGCTGCGCCCGACGAGAAACCTCAGCCGATCGCGGATTTCAACGCGCTTCGGCAGGCTCTGGGTGGCGGCAGCCTGAACACCGAAGGCTTCGAGGAAAGCGACGAGTTGCTCCCCGAGGACAAGATGCCCGAGTTTGACGACGAGGAAGAACCGGTCACCGAGGCGGCCGAGGAAGCCCCGTCGCAGCCCGAAGCGGCCGAGCCCGAGCCGGTCGTGACCCTGCGTTTGGCTCAGCCCGAGCCTGAACCCGAGGCAGCTTCGATCGAGGCGGACAGCGCCGAGGAAGCAGTTGCCGAGGCGCCCGAGCCAGAGGCGTCGGCGCTGGAAGAGTCCCCCGAACCGCCCGTCGCAGCGCCCGAGCCTGCTACGATCGCGGCCACCGCAACCGCAGCCATGACGGCGGCACCCGACGTAGCCCAACAGGACCGCCGCGCGCGGGTCAAGACCACCTTCCTGGGCTTCGAGCGGCCGGACACCCATGTTCAGGATCTGATCGAAACCGCCGAACCGATCCGCAAGGCCGAGACTGCCGCCGAGACCTTCCCGGTTGGCTGGCTGGTCGTCACTGGCGGCCCAGGCCGTGGCGCCAGCATCACCCTGAAGGAAGGGCTGATGCAGATCGGCCGCAACGACGATCAGGCGATCCAGCTCGATTTCGGCGACACCGGCATTTCGCGCTCGAACCATGCGTTCATCGCCTATGATCCGGAAGACCGGAAATGCTATATGGGCCATGGAGGCAAGGCCAACCTGGTGCGCCTGAACGGCAAGCCGGTTCTGAGTACCGTACCGCTGGCCAGCGGCGACCTGATCCGCATCAGCGAAACGTCCCTGCGGTTCGTCGCCTTCTGCGACGAAAACTTCGACTGGCGGGACGCATAACGAATGCTGGCGACTCCGTCATATGACATTGCGCTGATCCTGGATCAGGGCCGGCGCGACTCGCAGGAGGACGCGATCGCGGCACGTGTCTTTGACGCGGCCAATGCCGGCTACGTGGTGGTGGCCGACGGCATGGGCGGTCACGCGGCCGGCGAGGTCGCCTCGGACCTCGTGATCAAGGCCTGGCGCTCGGTTCTGGATGCCGTTCTGGACAGTCGCGAACCGACCGAAAGCGAATTGCAAGACGCCCTGCCCCTGGCCGCCATGCAGGCCAATGCGACGGTGGCGGGCTACGGCGAAGATCAGCCGGCAGGCTTCAACATGGGGTCGACCCTTCTGGGCGTTCTGCTGCTGCGCAACCGGCTGTTCTGGATCTCGATCGGCGACAGCCCACTCTACCTGTTCCGCGACGGGGCCCTGACCCAGATCAACGAAGATCACTCGATGGCGCCCGAAATCGACGCCCGTGTCGCACAGGGGCATCTGTCGCCGGCCGAAGCCCAGGCCCACCCCGACCGCAACCAGCTGACCTCGGTCATCATGGGCGCGGCGATCCCCAAGGTGGACTGCCCCGAACAGGCGCTGGAACTGGACCCCGAGGATATCGTGGTTCTGGGCAGCGACGGGCTGCAGTACCTGACCGACGACGAAATCCGCGCGACTCTGCAGGACAACGCCGACGCGCCTTCCCAGGACATCGCCGACAGCCTTCTGCAGGCCCTGATCGCCAAGGCCGATCCCGACCAGGACAACATTTCGATCGCCGTCGTGAAAGCGACCGGACAATAACAAGAGCAACCCAACAGGACCCATGAAAAAGACATTCCTCATATCCAGCCTGGCCCTTGCGGCAGCCGCAGGAGCAGCCTCGGCGCAAGAGGCCTGCTCGGACTACGAGATCCAGCGCGGCGACAGCCTGCGGGCACTGGCGATCGAAGTCTATGCAACCGAAGACTTCCGCATCATCTATGACGCCAACCGCGAGGTGATCGGCTCGAATCCGAACATCATCCGCGTGGGTGACATTCTCAAGATGCCCTGTCTCGAAGATGTTGGCCGGGCCGCACCCCAGCCCGAGACCGAGGCCGAGCGCATGGCCGCCGAGATGGCCGCCGAACTGGTCAAGGCCGCCGAAGAGCGCGCTGCCAAGGCCATCGCCGAGGCCGAGGCCCGCGTCGCCGCCGCTGAGGCCGAAGCCAAAAAGGCCAGCGAAGAGGCGGTGATTGCCGCCAAGACAGCCGCGAAACAAGAAATTGAAGCCGCCCGCGCCGAGGCTGCCGCTCTGATCCGCGACGCCGGCACGGCCGAGCGCCCGGCCATCCGCGACCGTCAGCTGCTGCTGATCACCGGCGGCAACTATGCGCCCTTCACCGACGAGTCCCTGCCCTATCGCGGGCTATACACGCATCTGGTCGAAACCGCCTTCCTGCGAGCCGCGCCTGAACAGGCCTACAAGATCCAGTTCGTGAACGACTGGTCTTCGCATCTCGACCTGCTGATGCCGACCCTCGCCTTCGACGCCACCTTCCCCTGGTCGCGCCCCAACTGCGACGAGGCCGAAGCCCTGTCGGAAAGCGACAGGAACCGGTGCGAGACCTACAACTTCTCGAACCCGTTCTACGAGGTGGTGGACACGTTCTTTGCCAAGGATGGCTCGGGCTACGAGACCACGCTCAGCTATGCCGATTTCGCGGGCGCAACGATCTGCCGTCCTGAAGGATGGTCAACGACCCACATGGATGCGGTTGGCCTGTATGAACCCGCGATCACCCTGATGCGCCCGGTCGACCCAGATGACTGTTTCCGCGCCGCCATGGACGGAAGCGCCGATATCGTAGCTATCGAGGCACACCTGGCCGTCGATGCGATCAAGCGGCTGGGCTACGAGCATCAGCTCGTTGAGAACCCCAACCTTGCGGCGATCAAACCGCTCAATGTCATGACCCACAAGGACAACCCGGATGGGGAAGCGATCCTTGAGACTCTGAATCAGGGTCTGGCGATCATGCAACAATCGGGCGAATGGCGCGACATCGTGTCCGAGGCCCTGCGGTACCAAATGGAAAACGGATAAGGCCCCGAACAGGCCTGAAAAAAACAAAAGTCTGGAGGAAGTGGACATGTTTGAAATCAACCTGAAGAATCTGGTGGTTGCGGCCACTGCTATCACCGCCCTGAGCGCCAGCGCAGCCGCAGCTCAGGAAGCCTGCTCGAACTATACGGTTCAGGATGGCGACACGCTGGCAACCATCTCGATCGCGGCCTACGGCACGTCGAACTACCAGCCGATCTTCAACGCAAACCGCAACATCATCTCGAACCCCTCGAACCTTGAGCCGGGCGTCGTGCTGGCCCTGCCCTGTGAGGACGGCAGCCTGCCCAACGGCCTGAGCGCACAGGACCTGATCGCCGCCGAGGAAGCCCGCAACGCGAACAACAAGGCGTCGAACGTCTATGAACCCCCCGTCAAGATTCTTGCCGGCGGCAACTATGCACCCTTCTCTGACGAGAGCTTGTCGGGCGGTGGCATTCTGGTGCGTCTGGCCTCGACCGCGCTCAGCCGTGGCGGCAACAGTCGCGAGCATTCGGTAAGCTTCGTGAACGATTGGGGTTCGCACCTGGACACGCTGCTGCCGCTGGGCGCGTTCGACGTAGGTCTTGGCTGGTACATCCCGGACTGCTCGAACCGCAGCTATGAATGGTCGGCGGAGACAACCCGTCGCTGTAACGAGTTCGACTCGACCGTCAGCGTGTATGACGTGGTTATCGGTTTCTACACCCTGCCCGACAGCAAATACGCCGAGGCCCGTTCTTTCGAAGACTTCAAAGGCGCGCGGCTGTGCCGGATGGATGCCTGGTTCACCCACGACCTCGAAGAACAGGGCGTTTTCGAGCCGAACATCACAATGGTCCGCCCGATCAGCGCCGCTGAGTGCCTGGACGCCGTTCTGACCGGTACCGCCGACGTTGCATCCTTCGAGGTTCAGCTGGCGGCGGATGCCATGAGCGAAATGGGCCTGACACCTAAGGACATCGTGGAAAACCCCTTCGTGAACACCATTGCCAGCCAGCGCATCATCGCGCATCGCAGCAACCCGTTCGGCAAACAATACATCGCGATGCTGAACAAGGGCCTGAATGAAATGCGCGAGTCGGGCGAATGGTACGCCATCGTTTCGGACACGCTGCGCGAGCACAACGAAGAGATGAACGCCGCGTCGAACTGATCCCTCGGTTGCGCGAAAATCTTGGGGCCGGTCTTGCGACCGGCCCTCTTTTTTTGTCGGCGCCCGTCACAGGCCATATCGACAAGAAAAACGGCCAGCACCCCAAATGCTGGCCGTTTTCTGAGTGAGTGGTGCAGCCCCGACGGGCCTCACCGGTATTTGTCCGAGGTTGTTTTCAGGATAGCCCCGCGCAGTGCGGCTGAATATTGGGGGAATCCCGTAGAATCTCGGTCAATTCAACCAGAATAATTTGGAATACTCCGCCAGACTGCCGAACTGGCGCGTTTGCCCCGACGCATTTGTCTGCGCAATTGATGGCGTTTACCCACGACGCCGTCGGTCACGCGTCAGGGTCGCAGGCCCGCGCGATGGCGCGGGCCTGTTCGTTTCTCAGCCGATGATGGCGTTCAGCGTGGCGCTGGGGCGCATCACCGCCGCAACCTTGGCCCGGTCGGGGTGATAGTACCCGCCCAGATCCACCGGTTTACCCTGCACGGCAGCCAATTCGGCCAGGATCTGCGGCTCTTTCTCGGCCAGTTCCTTGGCGATCGGTGCAAACGTCGCGGCCAGGTCGGCATCGTCGGACTGCGCCGCAAGCGCCTCGGCCCAATAGCGGGCAAACCAATAGTGGCTGTCGCGGTTGTCCGGCTCGCCAACCTTGCGGCTGGGTGAGCGGTCATGGTCCAAGATACCTTGCGTCGCGGCCTCGGCCGCAGCGCCCAAAACGGCGGCCTTGGCGTTGCCGCGGCTGTCGGCCAGGAAATTCAGCGATTCACCCAGTGCGCAGAATTCGCCCATCGAATCCCAACGCAGGTGGTTTTCCTCGACCAGCTGCTGCACGTGCTTGGGCGCCGAGCCACCTGCACCGGTTTCAAACAGGCCGCCACCGTTCATCAGCTTGACGATCGACAGCATCTTGGCCGAGGTGCCCAGTTCGAGGATCGGGAACAGATCGGTCAGATAGTCGCGCAGCACGTTGCCGGTGATTGCGATGCTGTCCTTGCCGGCGGTGATGGTTTCCAGCGTCTTGCGGGTCGCCTCGCGCGGGGCCAGAATCAGGAACTTGTCGGCCACGCCCGCAGCTTCCAGCGCCGGTTTGACGTATTTGATCAGTTCGGCGTCATGGGCGCGGTTCGCATCCAGCCAGAAGATCGCCTCGGAGCCGGTCAGGCGCTGACGATCCATCGCCAGCTGGATCCAGTTCTCGATCGGGGCCTTCTTGGCGGTGCAGGCGCGCCAGATGTCGCCCTGTTCGACCTCATGCGAATGCAGGACCTCGCCATTGGCCAGAACGATGCGGATCGTGCCGTCCGCAGGCGCTTCGAAGGTGGTCGGGTGGCTGCCGTATTCTTCGGCCTTCTGCGCCATCAGGCCCACATTGGCGACCGAACCGGCGGTGGCCGGGTTCAGCGCACCGTTGGCTTTGAAGAAGTTGATGGTCTCGTCATAGACCGGCGCATAGCAGCGGTCGGGGATCACGCAGTTGGTGTCTCCCTTCTTGCCGTTCTCGTCCCAGCCCTTGCCGCCTGCGCGGATCACGGCGGGCATCGAGGCGTCGATGATCACGTCCGACGGCACGTGCAGGTTGGTGATGCCTTTGTCACTGTCCACCATGTACATCGAGGGACGGTCGGCCTTGACCGCTTCGATCGCGGCCATGATCTCGGTATCGTCCTTGACACGGTTCAGCAAGTCCCCCAGCCCCGAGTTCGGGTTGACGCCCAGCTGTGCCATGCGGTCACCGAATTTCTCGAACACCGGCGCCAGCCACGACTTGACCGCATAGCCAAAGATGATCGGGTCGCTGACCTTCATCATCGTCGCCTTCATGTGCAGCGAGAACATGGTGCCGTCTTTCTTGGTGTCCTCGATCGCGGCATCCAGGAACTCCGACAGCGCCTTGACCGACATGAAGGTAGCATCCGCAACGGTGCCTTCCTCCAGCGTCCAGCCGTCTTTCAGAACGGTCACGCCGCCATCCTTGCCCACGAATTCGATCCGCGCATCACCGGCTTGATCGGCGGTGATGGTGGCCGATTTCTCGTTGCCGTAGAAATCGTTGCCCGGCATCGACGACACCTTTGTTTTGCTGTCGGCCGTCCATTCGCCCATCGAATGCGGATGCTGCTGCGCATAGCGCTTGACCGCCTTGGCGGCGCGGCGGTCGCTGTTGCCCTCGCGCAGGACCGGGTTCACGGCCGAGCCTTTGATCACGTCATAGCGGGCGCGGATCTCTTTCTCAGCGTCGGTCTTGGGATCCTCCGGGTAGTTCGGGATGTCATAGCCCTGCCCCTGCAGTTCCTTGATGGCAGCGACCAGCTGCGGAACCGAGGCTGAAATGTTCGGCAGCTTGATCACGTTGGCCTCGGGGGTTTTCACCAGCTCGCCCAAGGCGGCCAGGTCGTCGGGCTGACGCTGTTCTTCGGTCAGGTTTTCGGGGAAGGCCGCGATGATGCGACCGGCCAGCGAAATGTCCCTGGTGCCGACGCTGACGCCAGCAGCCGACGCGAATTTACGGATGATGGGCAGGAACGAGGCACTGGCCAGCTCCGGCGCTTCGTCTACGATGGTATACAATATGTCGAAGTTCGATTTTTCTGCCATGTTCCCTTACCTTTTTTAAGCCTTTCAGGGGCGTGCGATCCGAGAGTTGTGCCGCGTGCAGCGCGGAGTGCGAGGAGCGTGAATGCTGTTCCGCTCCAGGGTGACTCTGATTTGACAGGGCTTCCCTTAAATCACCCGGGCCGTGGGATCAATCGCATACGAAGGCGCATTTTGACCCAGTTTGCGCAAAACCGCGCAAATGCCCGGATTTTGTGCTCGCCGACGATGCCCGACGCCTTTTCCTTGACGCGGACGCTGGCTAAGACGGTCCTTCAACCAAAGATCAAGGAGGCCCCGTTGGACCGTATCGCCCGCACCATCGCCACGGAAATCAATGCCCGCCCCGAACAGGTGGACGCGGCGGTCAAGCTGCTGGACGAAGGCGCCACCGTGCCCTTCGTGGCGCGCTATCGCAAAGAGGTGACGGGCGGGCTGGACGACAGCCAGCTGCGCACCCTGTCTGACCGGCTGGCCTATCTGCGCGAGCTCGAGGCGCGGCGCGAAACGATCCTGAACTCGATCAAGGATCAGGGCAAGCTGACCGACGAGCTGGCCAAATCCATTGCCCGCGCCGAAACCAAGGCGCAGCTGGAAGACATCTACCTGCCCTACAAACCCAAGCGTCGCACCAAGGCGATGATCGCGCGGGAAAACGGGCTGGAACCGCTGGCCGACGCGATTCTGGCCGACCGCAGCGCCGACCCCGAGGCGCTGGCCCAGGCCTATGTGACCGAGGCCGTGCCCACCACCAAGGATGCGCTGAACGGCGCGCGCGACATCATCACCGAGCGTCTGACCGAAAACGCGGCCCTTCTGGGCGATCTGCGCACTTTCATGCAGGCCGAGTCGCTGCTGACCTCGAAGGTGATCGAGGGCAAGGAACAGGACGGCGCCAAGTTCAGCGACTATTTCGACCATGCCGAGCCTTGGGCCAAGGTGCCCTCGCACCGGGCGTTGGCGATGCTGCGCGCATCGAAAGAGGGGATCGTGACGCTGGACATCGGCCCCGACCCCGAAACCGGCGCTGCCCGGGCCGAGGCGATCGTGGCCGCCCATCTGCAGACGCGCGGTGACGGGCCGGGCGATGTGTGGCTGCGCAAGGTCGCGGGCTGGACCTGGCGGGTAAAGCTGTCACTGTCGATGATGGTCGAGCTGATGGCCGATCTGCGAAGCCGCGCGCAGGAGGAGGCCATTCAGGTTTTTGCCCGCAATCTCAAGGACTTGCTGTTTGCTGCGCCAGCCGGACCCCGCCCGACCCTCGGGCTGGACCCGGGCATCCGCACCGGCGTAAAGGCCGCGGTGGTGGATGCCACGGGCAAGCTGGTGGCGACCGACACGCTGTATCCGTTCCAACCCAAGAACGATTTGCGCGGCGCACAGGCCACCATCCTGAACCTGATCGCCACCCACAGGGTCGAACTGATCGCTATTGGCAACGGAACAGCCAGCCGCGAGACCGAGCGGCTGGTGGCCGACACGCTGAAACTGCTGCCCAAAGGGGTGCGGGCCCCCACCAAGGTCGTGGTGTCCGAGGCCGGGGCCTCGGTCTATTCCGCCTCGGAATTGGCCGCGCGCGAGTTTCCCGATCTGGACGTCTCGCTTCGTGGCGCGGTGTCGATCGCCCGCCGCCTGCAGGACCCGCTGGCCGAGTTGGTCAAGATCGAACCCAAAAGCATCGGCGTCGGCCAGTATCAACACGACGTAGATCAACACCGGCTGAGCCAGTCTCTGGAAGCGGTGATCGAGGATGTGGTGAACGCTGTTGGCGTCGATCTGAACACCGCTTCGGCGCCGCTGCTGGCCCATGTCTCGGGCCTGGGCCCCGGTCTGGCCGAAGCCATCGTGGCGCATCGCGACCTCAATGGGGTGTTCCGGTCGCGGCAGGATCTGCTGAAGGTCGCGCGCCTCGGCCCCCGCGCTTTTGAACAGTGCGCGGGCTTCCTCCGCATCCGCGACGGGGACGAGCCGCTGGACGCCTCGGCCGTCCACCCCGAGGCCTACGACGTGGCCCGCCGCATCGTGCAGGCCTGCGGCCGCGACATCCGTCAGATCATGGGCCATGACGGTGCGCTGCGTGGTCTGCGCGCCGAACAGTTCTTGGATGACCGGTTCGGCCTGCCCACGGTGCGCGACATCTTTGCCGAGCTGGAAAAACCCGGTCGCGACCCGCGCCCCAGCTTCGTGACCGCCAGTTTTAAAGAGGGCGTCGAGGAGATCACCGACCTCAAACCCGGCATGGTTCTGGAAGGCACCGTGACCAATGTGGCGGCCTTTGGCGCCTTCGTAGATATCGGTGTGCATCAGGACGGCCTGATACATGTCAGCCAGCTGGCCGACCGCTTCGTCAAGGACCCGCACGAGGTGGTCAAGGCCGGTCAGGTCGTACGCGTCCGTGTGGTCGAAGTTGACGTGCCGCGCAAGCGGATCGGGCTGAGCATGCGCAAGGATGGCGGAGCTTCTGCCCGGCAAGATCGCGCCCCAAAAGGGCATAACGCACGAGGAAAGAATTCAGGCGCTCAGAAATCACAACGCGCAAAAAATACACAAAATGCGCAGCACGGCGCGCTTGGGGATGCTTTGCAAAATGCTCTCAAAAACCGATAACCTCCCTTGCCCTGCCTGAGCATCAGGCGGGCGTTTCCGTCTGGAACGCGTCGGGCTCCAACTCTTCCCAAAAAGCAAAGATGGCGTTGGCGTTCAAACCCGACCGCCAGCCGTGCTGCCGGAAGTGTTCGCGGTCCAACTCGTCCGACAGGGTCGACATGAACAGGCGCTTGTCCGCATCCCGCTGGGTTGGGTTTCGCCGCGAAACCAGTTCTTCGACGATGGCCAGTTTGCGGGCCCGTTCGGCACGTTCCGCCGCCCGCGCGGCATAGGCCTGTTCCTCGCGCGCCTTCTCTTCTTCTCGCTGCCTGGCCGCGGCCAGCGCCTCGGGACTGGGTGGCGCCGGGGTCTCTTTCACAGGGGCCTTGTAGTTTTCCTTGAGAGCGGCCGAAAGGTAGCCCACGGTGGATTTTACATCCCCCTGCCCTTTCACATAATCCAGCTTCTGCTGGACGTATTCCTCACCGTGCTCGGAAATCCACTGCCGTGCCAGCCTGTCCGAGACCCCCTGTTTGCGCAAGGTCTTGTAGACAGGAAGATTGCGCACGCCATCGCTGTCGTCGATCTCGAACATCGCTTTCTGAGGGTTGCGCTGGATCAGGAACCTTATGTCAGTGACGCTGCGGCCCTTCTTACGGAACTCTGGCTCGATCAGGATGTCCGAGCTTTTGTTCACCTCGCAAACGGCAGGCTTGATAATCTTGGCGTTCAGGTGCTTGAAACTAGTGTAGTAGTCGCTGCCGTCCACCCCCATCAGTTTACGGAATACCTCGAGCGTCCACCAGCCCGTCGAGCCGGTCCGTACGAAGCGATAGCAGTTTTCATACAAGGCCAACCCGTGACCCGAACTGAAATTGCGCTGAATGTGCACGTTGATCAACGCATAGATCTTGGGATCATACAGCTTTTGCGCCAAAGCCGGGGAATAAGCATATTCGCACACCCCGTTTTTGAGTTTAGCAAAGCTCAGCAACGACGACACGCCCCATTCCTGGCGCCCCTGCTCATCCAACATGTCCCACTCGGCCACGGTTTCGGCCAAAGCGCGAAGGCTGGCACGCAACGTGTCAAAATCGTTCGAATTGTATCCGACCATCATCGCCAGGGTTCGGGCGTCGATCGTGTGGGTCTGTGCAGTAGTCAGCGTGTCATAGGCATTGAGCAGAAGAACATTGGACAGCTTTCGCTGCAACAAGGTGAGCTTGCCGCTGATGTGGATCGCGGCAACATTTTTTTTCACCGTTTCCCGTCGCAGCGCGCCCGAGAGGTGATCCATGTCCAATTCTGTATCCGGCATGATTCTGCCTGGCTGCTCGTTTGTCGATTCTGTTGCACGAAAGGTACCCGGCAATCAACCTATTTTGGGTCCCCATATACGGGAGGACTGCCATCCCGCAGACAGGTACCTTTCCGAATCGCCCCTTAAGTTATCCACAGCGAACCCGCTTCGTCACACCGCACCCGGCGTTCCGAAGCCATCCTAACGCTGATTACCAGCACGTTCCGAAGTCTAAACTGCTCGATTTAGTGTCTTACCGGGAATCGGTACCATTCCAACCGGATTCCGGGACCTTACATCCCGTATATGGGTCCCCTTGATCCTGAACACTGGTCCGTTCCGTCCTGAAAATGGGCACCCAACAACCCCTAGGTTATTGTTTTAAATGGTAAAACTGATTGCTAAAGAATCTAAAAACATTAAAGGAATCAAACTTTTTGTTGCCTGTTTTCTGATTATTTCATTTGGTTTCGCGACGAAACACCCGGATCATCCCAAATCTTGTGGAAAAATCTGTTTATCAGGATAGCGCAGGAAGAAAATGTTCGGTACATTTTGCGATATACGTCGCAAAGGCGAACATTTATCGAGGCACCGACAGTGAGCAAAACCAACCAACCTTCTCTGCCACCTTATTTCAACCTGGACCCGGCCAAGGCGGCGTCAAAGCTGCCTGATCCTATCGGGACATCCCGATTCGCGAAAGCAGCGGCGTTTTGCGCGAAAGGACGCGAAGATCTGGCAAGACGTGGCTATGCTCCGGATGGCGAAAAGCGGCTGCGCCGATTCTCGATCTGGGAAATCACGAAATACCTGATTCCGGTTGCTCCGGCCCATCTGCGCCGTGTGCTTAAGGCCAATCCGGATCTCCCTCAGGGCGAAGGAGAGGCCGGGTCGAAGTGGTTTACGCTCGAAGAAGTCCTGGCGCTGCGCCACTATTTCGCCGCAGAGGGTGTCAGCACCAAGGAGTACCTGCCGTACAGGCCCAAGGGACTGCCCGCCAAAGTCGTGGCAGTGGCGAATTTCAAGGGCGGCGTTGGAAAAACATCGACTGCGGCACATCTGGCAATGTCGGCCGCCTTGGACGGGTACAAAGTACTCGTGATCGACCTGGACAGCCAGGGGTCGATGACGTCGATCCTCGGCGGTCGCGTCGCCGATGAGTGGCAAACGGTGTTTCCGTTGATCGCCAAGGACTATGCTCGGGCCGTTCAGGAAGAAAACCGCGTGCGCGCGGCGGCCGGTCAACCTGAAATTCCTCTGGACGAAACGCTTCAGGAAGCTCTGACGACTCTTCCCCGAGACGTGATCCAGAAAACGCATTGGCCCAATATCGACCTGATCGGCGCGCAGTTGAATCTGTATTGGGCTGAATTCCAGATCCCGGTCTGGCGCATGGGGCTGCGCAGTTGGCCCTTGTGGGATGGTCTGACAAACTTCCTGCAGGATGAAGGTGTGTTGAACGATTATGACATCGTTTTCCTCGATACGCCTCCTGCACTTGGGTACCTTACGATCAACGCACTGGCTGCGGCGGATATTCTGCTGGTGCCGCTGGGGGCTTCGTTTCTGGAATTTGATTCCACAGGCCGGTTCTTCGACATGCTCTATACGACCTTTGCCAGCATCGAGGACGGTGAAAACGCGGCCCAACGGGCGGCGGGATTGCCCGAGCTCAAATTCGAATGGGATGTTGTCCGCGCGATCATCACGCGGTTCGATGCCAGCCAGCAGACCGACATGGCGAACGTGATCCAAGCCTATTTTGGTGACTTCATGAATGCCTACCGGCAGGATTACACTGCTCTGGTCGGGCAGGCCGGTGAGCAGGTGAACGGGATCTACGAGGCGGACTACCGGGATTTCAACCGAGACACATACGTGCGCGGCCGAGAAACTTTCGACCGGACCTACGCGGAGTTCAAGGAAGTTCTGATCGGCTGCTGGTGGCGCGACGCACAGATGGGAGGAGAGGCAGATGGCTAAACGCAGAAGACTGACGGCGCCGGACGCGGCTGAGTTGGAGCAACTCGAGGCGGGTTTCGCCACGAAACCCTCGATCGGCCCGTTTGAAACCAAATCGGTTGTGCCTCCAATCGCACAAGTCGCGGCCGAAGCCGCCACATTGAATGGAATGGCCGCCGTCACCGATCGCGAAGCTTTGGCCCGCGACCAAGGTGATGCGGCCCGTTGGCGCGATGCGCAGGATGCGGGGCTGGTGGCCCAAAAGCTGCCGATTGACGAGATCGACGCGGACTATATTCGTCGCGACCGGATGGTCGAGGACGAAGAAGCGATGGCCGAGTTGCTGGAGTCGTTGCGAGTCAACGGTTTGCGCACGCCGATCGAGGTGACGCCGACGGCCGACGGTTACGGGCTGATCTCGGGTTATCGGCGCCTGGACGCTTTTCGCCGTCTCGCCAGAACGGATCCTGCATTCGCGCAGATTCCGGCCTTTGTCCGCCAAGCCGGGGCAGGGCAGGGGGCGTATGTCTCGATGGTCGAGGAAAACGAGCTGCGCGCCAATCTCAGCCCCTACGAACGTGGACGCATTGCGGTTCTGGCGGCAGGGCAGGGGGTATTCCCTTCGACCGAAGCCGCAGTGGACGCCTTGTTTGCGGCGGCGTCCAAGGCGAAACGGTCAAAGGTGCGCAGCTTTGCGATGGTACACGAGGCTTTGGGCGACCTGTTGCGGTACCCGGTATCCCTGTCGGAAAAGGCGGGGTTGCGATTGGCTGCAGCCCTGCGGGAGGGCGCTCAAGCCAAACTGCGCGCAGCATTGGCCGGAGCGGACGCGCCCGATGCCAAGAGCGAGTGGGCCTTGATCGAGGCTGCGCTGAAAGAGGCTCCCGAGCCGTCGCGTGAAAAGGCTCGAGGCGGACGTCCAAAGCAGGTTCAACGCATTCCGCCGCAACCGTTGCCCGGAGGAGGCGACATCCGTGCCGAAGTCGCGGCGGGTGAATTACGAATCCGCCTGCGGCGGCAAGATTTGTCGGCCGAAGACGCCCAGGACCTTCTGGATGCGATCGCCGCACATCTAGGCTAGTTTCGCCACGAAACACCTGCCTGGCCGGTCGAAACAGGATGGGCCGGGCAGATCCCGTAAATGGGTACTTTAAGCAAAAATGTGTAACTCGTGCCTTGCGCGCATTTTGGTCAAATAATGCGCGTTATTTTGACTGCGTCTTTGTCTGCCAGCGCTTTTAGGTTCGGTCCTGTTTTCTAGCCGGCGGCACGTCTTGAGGCTCTGTTTTTTGGACGGTGGTTAAGCATCGTTGAAATTGGACGTGAGTTTGGCCCGCCAGTCCGGCGAATTGCTGAAAGGTGTGGAGCGTCCTGAGACCTGTTCGCCAATGCCCGGCTGTTGAACGAGTTAAAGGTCAAGCTCTTGGAGCGGATGCCGGGGGCGAAGTTGGCGATGTACATTGGCTACGAGGAAGGCAACGACGCCTCGGCCGGGCAGGCCAGTCGCTGGAATGGCAGGTCGACCAAGTTGGCGAAGGGCTGGAAGACAGGTCGCTGACCGATACCGATGGCGAAAAGGTTATGCATGCGCTGGCCGACCTGACCATCGCTATGCAACGGGACATTCTGCAAGAGGTAGGCCTGACGGGACAGGCCGATGCACTCGGCGCCATCCGGCGAAACTCAAGGCGGATGGAACCGCTCGACGATCTTGATTCCATCTAGCGACAGTTTCTTCCGAACCACTGATTGGCGCGCTGCTTTTGGCGGCCTGTGCCCCGGCGCGGCCAAACGGCTGGCGCCGCTTTCCGTCAAAACTGTCAAGAACGGCCTTTTTAATGTACCATGCGGTTAATCCGCGTTTAGTACATTTCATTTTCTCATTTCCGGAAGGACCGGAACCATGCCTTGGAAAACCCCCAAATGGCCCAACGTCCCTTACAGCCAACCTAACTGGCCCGAAACATGGTTGCGGTTCGAACAGGAATACTCGAACGCCCATCAGCCATCGCGTTTGGTATCTCATCCCGGTGTCCCTTATGTTGCGACGCAAACCTTGAATTCTCGTCCCACGGAAGCAGAGTTGGGACAGGTGGGGTTGGACTACCTGAAGAAGCTCCACGATTTCCTGTTGGCTCGGGGGCACAGGCCGGTCTATTTGAAATACGCCGTGGACAGCCTGTCCGGCAAATTCGTTAATGCCTTCAAGTGGTTGCCGTTGTGGCCCAAATTCGGAACGCCCATTGGTTCTTCGCCCGTGCCGCGTCTGGCTTCGTGGAACCTGTCGCGGGCTGCGGATCACGATGTACCGGCATCGGTCATCATGGTCGCGGCCGAAGTCTATGGCGGTGACAACCAGATTTCCCCGCAAGCCGGGATCCGCGTCCCTATGACCGTCGAGGCCGACGGAAACACCTATACCGTGCGGATCCGGTCAGCGACGGTCGAGTTTCCGGCAGGAGAAGATGCCTTTTTGACCGACCTTGCCGCGCGGGCCGGTCCTTCTTCCGGGCTCGGCATGCTTCTCGCGGTGTCCGCGGCTTTGGAGCGGTTGTACAAGGGCGATGACGTCGCGTCTGAGATCGCCAACAAGGCCGGGGTTACGCAAGAGTCGGTGACAATCAACGACATCCAGTTCCACCCGCAGGACCTCAAGAACTGGCGGAGCTCACCCTGGGAGTTCACTATTCAGGCGACGGCGCACAATGCCAATCCGACCCGCGTCCCAAGCCCGTTGGGGTATGCGGTGTACGGCATTTTTCGCTTCGACAGGATCGGAGAGCCGACGCCCGGCGGCGTGGCCAAACAATCCGACCCGGTTCTGGTCTCTGTCGAGCGGACGCCGCTGGTGACCCATGCTGCCCCGCAAGGCAACGCGTTCGTATTCGCCCAGACCCCTCCGGGCTGGGCCGCGCCTGACGGTGAGGCGTATGATTGGTCAGAGCGCAGACCAACCCGTGATGACGGTGTTCTGGACAGGTTCCGCAGCTTGTTCCAACTGGATCCATCAGCGCATGTTGACCTAAAAAGCGACGGTTTTCGCGTTTGCGTCTGCCCCGGATACGCGTCCGAGGACGCCGGTTTGCCGCCCCTGACCACCAAGACGGTCCACCTGCCGAACGGTCACGATCTGCAGCCGCGCCGGGACACGTTCAGCGCGGTCAGCGCCTATTTCAACTGTTTCCGCCTGTTCCGCCTGATGAAGCGGTTCGGGCTGCCGCCGCATTTGTTCAATGTCCGGGCCCAGCCCGAGATGCTGGTCTTCTACCGTTACGGCATCTCGCCCGGACCGGGCAAGAGCGGCCGCACGGTGAACGCGCAGGTAAAGCTGGATTGCAAAACGCAGGGCAAGCCGGTGATCCACATGAACCTTGCGCTGGCCGAGCTGACGAAATGGGACAGGCCCGACCCTCCAGGCTGGGCGCAACCCTTAAGCATCGCGACCAGCGGACGGTGGATCGGGCATGAATTCGGCCATTATCTGCTGGCGGCCCGGTTGGGTCAGCTGGAATTCGATTTTGCCCACAGCGCCGGCGATGCCATCGCCGCCATCATGTCCGACCCGGGCTCTGCCCTGGCAGCCCCCCCCGGAAACGGAGTCGCCGCCAGTTTCCGCGGCATCACCTATCCGTTCGTCTTTGCGACTCGCCGCCATGACCGCATCGCGGAAATGGGCTGGGCCTGGTACGGCTCTTTGAACCGATCCGTGATCGAAAACCCTGCGGCGGATCCGTGCGACACCAAGGGTTATCTGACTGAACAGATCCTGTCGACGACCCTATTCCGCCTGTACCGCGCGCTGGGGGGCGACACGGTTCAGGCGGATGGCCGAGCCGACATCTATCAGCGTCGACGGGCGGCGCGCATGGCGCTGTTCCTGCTGTTCCGGGCAACGGCCGGTTTTGCACAACCACCGTCGCGGGCCGAGATGCTCGAACTGGGCCTGGAAGAGGCCGGGTGGATGACCCTGCCGCCACTGCCGCTGGGGCCTCCGGGCGGCACGCCCGACCCGTGGCAGGGTGGCACGGCGCACAAGGTTGTGCGTTGGGCCTTCGAGGCGCAGGGCATGTTCCCGCCCGATCCGGAACAGATGCACAATGCGCCCGGCGATCCACCACCCGAGGACATCTATGTTTCGGACCGCCGCCCGTTGACCGAGGACACCCTGGCCGGCCCGGTTCAGTATGGGCCGGGCGCCTATGTGCCGGTCTCATTGGACTGGCGGGCCGATGCCCGGTGGTTGTCGGACCCCGCCAACCTGCGCGTCGGCAACCGGGGCACCGCGCAGGCCCAGAATGTCGGGCTGCGGGTCTGGGTCGGATCGGTTCCCGTCGGGCCGGTTCCGTGGGACCTGCTGGCCCCGATCACCTGGAACGCCGCGGCCATCGACTTGCCCTTGGGCAATCTGGCCGCGGGTGGGTCCATCGACCTGTTGTCGCTGCCGCAGGTCCAGAACCTTGTGACCGTCACGGCGGTCGCGGCAGGGACGCTGGGTCTCATCCTGTTCGAGGTCACCTGCCCGAACGATCGAGCCAACACCGATCCTCTGGCGCAGTTGCCGCCCAAAGCCGAGGACTCGGGCGCCGGACTGCCCGGCACTCCGCGGACGCTGGCCGATCTGGTGGCCAATGACAACAATCTGGGCCTTGTGGTTGTCCGGCCATAGCCGGAGCTCAATTTAGCGTAGATTTAAACAATATTAAGTCTGGAATGTTTGCCAACGTGGCGTTGGGCCATTAGACTAAAATCGTAACCAGTGGGGGCGGTGGTTTCGCAATGTCCAAAATCAGCGCGAAATCCCTTGATGTGTCCAACCTGCGTCTGGCGGCTTTTGCCTTCGCTGATGTCGAAGGCTATACGCGCCATATGGAGGCCGACAGCATCAAGGCCGCCAGAGACTGGGGCAGGTTGCGCGAAGACGTTCTGCTGAACCGGATTTCGGACTATGGCGGGCGGCTGGTCTCGCACTCCGGCGATGCCATCTTGGTTGAGTTCAACAGCGCCACCAATGCGGTTCGGTGGGCCCTGGACAAACAGCACCAGGTTCGGAACCGGCCGGTTGATGAAACCCCCATGCATGTCCGAATCGGCATCAATCTGGACGAGGTCGTCGATGACGGGCGGTCTCTGCAATCCGACGGCGTCGTCATTGCGTCCCGCATTCAGGATCTGGCCGCGGGCGGCGACGTGGTGCTGACCCAGCAAGTGCGCGACATCGTGCGCAACCGGATCTCGGTTCGGTTCCACGAGATCGGGGCGCCGATCCTGAAGAATATCGAACGCCCGGTGCGGGTGTTCATCGCCCAGCGGAGTTCCGAGGCACGCGCGATCCTGCGGCCACACACGCAATGGGAGGCGCGGCCGTCGCTGGCCGTCCTGCCGTTTCGCGACCTGCAAGGCCGTGACGAAGACAGGTATTTCGGCGAGGGCATGACCGAGGACATCATCACCGGAGTGTCACGCAGCCGCGCGATTTTCGTGGTGGCGCGCACCTCGACCCTGCAGATGTCGAAGGAATCCGTGCCCTCGCGCGAGGTGGCCGCGGCGCTGGGGGTCAAATACCTGTTGACCGGATCGATCCGGCGCAGCGGAAACCTGCTGCGCATCCATGCCGAGCTGGTGGACGTGGTGCGCAACCGGGCCGTCTGGGCCGACAATTTCGATGGCGACGCCTCGGACATCTTCACCTTTCAAGACCGCATCGTGTCCAGCATCGTCGCCACGGTCGAACCCAGCGTTCAGCGGGCCGAGGCGGCAAATCTGGTCACCCGCCCGACCGAAAGCCTCGATGCCTATGACTGCGTGTTGCGGGGCCTGCCCGAACTCTACCGGTTCCAGGGCCAGAGCTATGAGACGGCCATGTCCCTGTTCCGGCGGGCGGTCGAACTGGACCCGGGCTATGCGCAGGCGCATTCCTATCTGGCCTGGTGCCTGAATTTCTGGATCGCCGAGGGCAAAAGCCCGAATGTCGAGCGCGACAGCGCCGCCGCCGTGTTCCATGCCCGCAAGGGTGTCGAGCTGGACCCCGAGGACGCGCTGAACCTGTCGATTCGCGGCCATATCCTCAGCCTGCTGGAACGCCGCCCGCACGAGGCGATAGACATCATGGATCAGGCGCTGTCGCTCAATCCCAATCTGCCGCTGGCCTGGGGGATCAGCGCGACGGCCCATGCCTATCTGGGCAACGGCGCCATCGCGCGCGAGCACATGCTGAACGTCTGGCGGCTGACCCCGTTCGGGCCGCTGAATTTCTTTTTCTGGACGGCGGCGGGGCTGGCCGAGTTCGTGGACGGCAACTATCCCGAAGCGATCCGTGCCCTGCAACGCGCGCGCCGCACCAGGCCGCGATTCATGGCGGCGCTGCGCATTCTGGCGGCTTCCTACGCGCTGGACGGGCAGATAGAACAGGCCCGCGTGACCGCCGAAAAGCTTCTCGAGAAAGATCCAGGTTTTTCAATTTCGCGTTTTATGGCATGGTATCCCCTGAAGACCCCGGACACGAGGGAACGGCTGGTGCTTGGTCTGAGCACTGCAGGTCTGCCGAACTGACGCGTTTCACCGCCGCTGCGCGCCTTGTGGCCGCAGTGACCCGCACGCAGGCACATGCGGCAATGGCGAAACCGCCGGAACTCATAATGATCTCGAGCATATTTCGATGAAAAGGCGGCGCTGGCGTCTTTTTGAACAAGGTCCATTTCAAACGAGGACATTGACATGACGGATTTCGGAACAAACGCCTCGGCTCGATCGTCCGGGCTTGGCACTGGAAGTCAGGGGCTGGGTCTGGGTCTCGGCGCATCGCGTGGATTGGGGCTTGGACTGGGCCTTGGCAACGGTTTGGGTCTCGGTAACGGTCTGGGGCTGGGATTGGGCCTCGGCAATGGTCTTGGGTTGGGGAATGGGCTTGGACTGGGCCTCGGCAATGGCCTTGGATTGGGGAATGGCCTTGGATTGGGGCTTGGCCTCGGTCTCGGCAACGGGCTGGGGCTGGGCAATGGTTTGGGCCTGGGCAACGGGCTGGGGCTTGGAACAGACCCGGTCATTCCCGTCGGCGCGGATGGCGGCATCGGTCTGGTCCGCAGCTATTATGCGACCCCGATCGAGCTGGCGTTGCTGCCTTGGGCGCTTAATTTCACGCCCGACAACGCGGGCGTGTCGCCGTTCCCGCTCGAATATGTGATCAACCCCTATCAGGCAGACCCGGCCGGCATCGACTATCCCAAGGTTCTGGAATGGACCACGCAGGACTGGGATCCAGCCCTGCGGTTCTGGGCGCTTCCCTTCGATGAACACCTGACAGAGTGGTTGCGCGCCGCCGACCGCAGCGAACCGGCAACCCTGGCGGCGCTGGAATTCGCCGGCCAATGGCGGGAATGGCTGCCACGGCCCGGGTTCGATCCGGTGGGGCCGTATCTGGAAGCGGGTGACCTTGAATGGCGCTATGTCGTGGATGTCAACAAGACCGTGGCGCAGAACGAAACGGATGCCTCGGACGCGTTCCGATTCATTCAGGGCGAGCTGGAAACCCTAAAGATCTACATGGAGGACGACCGCAGCAGCTATCTGGTGGAATCCGATGTTCAGGCCGACGGTCTGCCCAACTACATCATCCATTTCATCGGTGCCAATTCCTTCGATCACCCTTACACCTTGAAGCTGATCGACGCGGGGCTGGCCTTGGGCAACGTGGCCTACATGTCGTACAAGGCCTATTACAAACGGGTGCGGCCCTCGGTGCTGCGGCCGGGGCTGACAGTTCCGTTCGGCCCGCCTGCGCATCCGGCGTTTCCGTCCGGCCATTCCTTCCTGGCGCATCTGATCGCGCTGCTGCTGCTGGAAATCCCCGGGCTGTACCAGCGGTTCGGCGTGTCGCGCGATGGCGCGCCATCGGGTGGCGGGCTGTTGCAAAAGCCGGTGTCGGCCGACTTGGCCGGGACGGCGCCGATCAAGTCGCCCTTGTTGCAGATCGCCCACCGCATCGCGGTCAACCGTGAGCGCATCGGCGTGCACTATCCGACGGATTCGCAGGCCAGCCGGCACCTGGCCGCAGGTCTTTGGACCCGGATGCTGAAGCCCAGAAACCAGGTCTCGAACGCCGGAGGGCCGGATTACCGCATTCATTGCCCGACGCTTCTGGCGTTGATCGAAAACGCCAAGACCGAGTGGCCGACCCCCTGGCCCGGCTGATCTGCGGGCAGGCGCAAACCACGTGTGACGATTATTAACGAGGATTCAGTTCATGAAGATTTTACGTATTTTTCACAGATTTGGGCGCCTGGCTGGCGCGGTCTTGCTGATGGGTCAACTTGGGGCGCAGCCTGTTTTTGCGCAGGTTCTGTCGTCCGGCGAAGGGCGCGCCAGCAGCGTCGATCTGGTCGAGGCGGCCCGGACCCTGTCGATGCAGGACGCCTATGCGCGGGCTTTGTTCCTGTATGTCCGGTCCAACCCGGCGGTGATGAACGATCAGCAATTCTATGTCGGACTCGTGTCCTATCTGGTATCGACACAGATCGGGCAAGACTGCCGGAAGGCCTTTGCCAACGAGTTCGAACGCCGGGACTACTATACCCGTGCCTTTCAGGTTCAACCGCAGGTGCAACAGATCATCGCCGGCAAGACCATCCCGCAGCGCTTCGAGGTGAGCTACCGCGTGACGACAAGCGAATACGATTTCCAAGCCAGCTCTTTGCCGTTCGGGAACAAACGCAGCATCGGCCAGCGGCTCGATCGCATGATCGGTTCGGACAACGCCCAAAGCTGCGCCCACCAGATGTTGCAGGGAACCAACGTCGATGTCCGGGCCTTTCCCTGGCACTTTACGGTCATCGACGAATCCGGCCAATCGCAGGCACCGCAATTTCCTTTCGTCCAGTCCTTGCAACTCAGCCCCGCCGATGCCCGCACCTTGTTCCAGCAATTCGGCCGGCAGCTCTATTCGATCGTGGCCTATCAGGTGCTGGCGGCCTCTGACGGCTCGCACAGGGTGCAGGTGATCCCAACCGATGCCCAGCTTTTCGGGTTGGCGGACACCGCCGTTGTGCGGGTCCAGACCTATGCGCATCCCACGCTCAGCCAACCGAACTATCTGGATATCGCCAGCCAGTTGACGGTACGGACCGAGCGGCCCCCGCAGCAGCAAGGATACAACGCTTATTCCTACGTTCCGCATCTGGATGTCACGGTGACGCTGCAGCAGGACGGTTTCCGTGCGGTGGCCACGGGCGTCGCGCAGAGCCCGGGAACCGGGGTCACTGCGGGTGGGACCCGGACGATTACCGGGTCGGCTGCGGTCGGGGCGTCGAGCTTCATCATGCGCATGTCCGCGCCGCAGTTGACCGGGCAGGTGCAGGGCCTGCCGGATGTACCCGGAGCGCAGCGTTTCCTTACGGTGTTTGGTGAAATCGATTTCAACAATGTCACCACCAGCAGCGCCCCCATCCTGGGCCAGGCGATGGTGCTGCAGGTTTCGGCCGACGGAACGCTGTCGGAAACGCAGCCTTTCCCGATAACCGGAGAATTCACGCCGCTTCAGGCTTCGGCTCAGGCCGAGCCGGAAACGCCGTCGGCCAGCGAATGAGCGGGCAGGGGCCGTTTTTCCGCACGGCCCGGCCGTTTCAGTCCAGCGCCGTGGCCTGGTTTGCCACCTCGGTCTGCGGTTGCGGGTTTCCCGAATAGATGTCCAGACTGCTGGGCGCGGACTGTTGCGTCACCTGCTGTGACGCAGGGGCCGTCGGGGTTCCGCTGGCAAACAGGGTGCCGCCCTGCGGAGCCGCGGGTTGCGGGGCCGGCTGTTGTTGCTGCGGGGCCGCCGGTGCGAACAGGTTCTGCTGCTGCGCCTGACCGGGCTGGGTTGGGACCTGCCCGGGTTGGGCGGCCGGGGCTCCGAACAATGTGGTCGTGGCGGGCTGCTGTTGGGTTGGTGCGGCTGTGTATTGACCTTGGTTTGCCGCGGGCTGCTGGCCCTGCGGTGCAAAACCCGATGCCGGTGGCTGAGCTGCCGGGGCGCCAAAAGGCGTCGTGGGTTGCTGACTGGCCGCCCCGAACCCGGCCTGTTGCGTGCCGAAGGGCTGCGTCGGAGCCGTCTGGGCATTGGCTTCGTTCTGCAGATAGAGCGGGGTGGGCAGGCCCGCGGCGGTTCGGGCCATCACCAGCGCCTGGACCGGCGTCACCATGGCCGGGCTGGTCCCGGACTGCGCCAGAAACGCATTGCGCGCGCCGATTGTCCCCGGCCCGTTGGCCCCGTCGATGACGCCGCCGTAATAGCCCAGCGATCGCAGCCCTTCCTGCAACATCATGACTTCGGTCGGGTTCAGATCGCGGCGGGCAAGGGCGGGGTTCATGCCCCCGGTCTGGCTCAGCAGCGCAGCATATTGCGGCCGGGTCAACTGGCCGGTCTGGGCCTCGCCGCGCGACGCCTGGAACTGACGGATCACCGCCCGGCTGCGCTTGCCCAGCACGCCGTCGACGGTTCCGATATCGTATCCCAAATCGCGAAAGGCGGTCTGGATCTGGATACGCTCGGCCCGGCTGTACTGGCTGTTCAGGCTGGACGCCGAACCCCCGCTGGATGAATAGCTGCGCTGTGGTTGCGCCTGCTTCTTGGCTTTCTGGTTGTCGGTGATCCCCTTGGTGATCAAGGCCCCGACGATGCCGCCGGCGATGAAGTCACCTGCATCCGCGGCTGCCGTGACGGGCATTGACACCGCCAAGGATGCCGCGACGATTGCGGAAATATGCGTGTTTTTCATGGTCAGGCCCCCAAGCAGCTTTGTGACGAACAGACTTAAATGAATGCCACAATGATACTTGGGATAGGCTTGACGGTCCACTTGTATATCCAAAACGGTGTTCGCCCCCGCGTGGTGCACCGGCCGCAGGCGGGGGAGAATGCCGGGATCAGTGTGCCAGATAGGTTTTCAAGGTCTCGGTGGTGCCTTGGGTCCAGATCATGGTCAGCCACCGCGCAAATGCCTCGCGGAACGCGGTGAAATCGGCCAGATCGCCATAGTACTGGCGCTGCTCCAGCCACGCGGTTGGGGTTTCACGCGCTTGTGTCGCGACGGCCACCAGATCGTCCCAGAACGGGTCGTTGGGGTCAATCGGCGTCCCGTCTTCGCGCGTGCCGGCGCACATCCGGGCCCAGAACGCCTCGACCAGCGCGAGCCCCTCGACCGAGGCGCCGGCTGCCTGGGCGTCACGGATCGAGGGCAGCACGAATCCTACATGCCTGGACGAGCCGTCAAAGGCGACCCGGCGCGTGGTGTCGATGATGGCCGGATTGCGGAACCGGTTTTCGATCAGGTCGATGTACTCGGCCACCGACCGTTCGGGCACCGGACGCACGAAAGGGGCGATTTCCTCGGTTTCGACCTTGCTGAAGAACCCGGACACCAGCGGATGCGCCATGCACTCCGCGATCGTGCCCAGGTTCAGGATCTCGCCCACATTGGCCAGAACCTGATGGCCCGCGTTCAGAATGCGCAGTTTCATGACCTCATAGTCATGAACGCGGTCGGTAAAGGTGGCGCCGACCTTGTCCCAATCCGGCCGCCCGGCGCAGAAGGCATCCTCGATCACCCATTGGCGGAAGCTTTCATGGGTGACCGGCGCGGCGTCGTCGATCCCCAGCGCGCGCACCAGCTCCAGCTCGGTCGGACCCGTGGCGGGCACGATGCAATCGACCATCGAGTTGGGGAAGGTACATTGCGTGTCGATCCAGTCGGCCAGATCCGGGTCAGACAGGCGCGCCAGCCCCACCACCGCCTGACGCAGAACCTGCCCGTTGCCAATCAGGTTGTCACAGCTCAGCCCGGTCAGCGGACCGACGCCCGCATCGCGCCGCCGTCGCAGGCCCGCGACGATTGCGCCGAAGGCGGTGCGTGGCCGGTCAGGATTGGCGGCATCGTGTCGGATGTCGGGGTGGTCGGTGTCCAGCCCCTTGGTAACGGGGTGCAAGAAATAGCCGCCCTCGGTCACGGTCAGCGACACGATGCGGATCGCCGGATCGGCCAGCTGCGTGATCAGCGGGCCGTTGTCCTCTTGCGGGGGCAGGTAGTCGATCATCGCGCCGGTCACCTCGGCGCGGCGCTGGCCTTCGGTCAGCTCGACTAGCGTGGTGAGACAGTCCTGCGCCAGCAGCTTGCGCCGCATCTCGGCGTCATAGGCGCGCACGCCGGCGCCGATGATGGCCCAATCCTGCGCCGCGCCCTGCTGCATCAGCCGGTGCAGGTACCAGGCCTGATGCGCGCGATGAAAATTGCCCACCCCGATATGCACGATCCCCGGCGTCAGCGCGGCGCGGTCGTATTCCGGGCGCAGCACGCTGTTGGGCAACGCGCCCAGATTGGCCTGACACAACCGGACCGGTCGGGTATCTGCGGGGCGCTCCACCATCAGCTCATCCAATTTCCACCATCCACGTTGTATGTCTGGGCCACGATGTAATCGGCCTCGGACGAGGCCAGAAACACCGCCATTCCGGTCAGGTCCTCGGCCCGGCCCATCCGGCCGAAGGGCACCGCTTCGCCCACTTCCTTCTTCTTCTGTCCCGGCGCCTTGCCCTCGTATTTGGCAAAGAAGGCATCGACGCCGTCCCAGTGCTCGCCATCCACCACGCCGGGGGCGATGGCATTCACGTTGATCCCGTGTCGGATCAGGTTCAGCCCCGCCGATTGGGTCAGGCTGATCACCGCCGCCTTGCTGGCGCAATAGACCGCCACGAGCGGCTCGCCTCGGCGGCCGGCCTGGCTGGCCATGTTGATGATCTTGCCGCCGGTGCCCTGGTCGATCATGTGTCGCGCGACCGCCTGCAAGGTGAACAGGGTACCGGCGACGTTGATGTCGAACACGCGCTGGTAATCCGCGCGGGTGATTTCCACGATCGGGGCTGCGGTGAAGATCGCGGCGTTGTTGATCAGGATGTCGATCCCGCCCATCCGCGCCACGGCGTCGGCCACGCCCGCCTCGATGCTGTCCTGCTGCGAGACATCCATTTCGACCGCAATCGCCTGAGGCCCGATTTCCCGCGCGGCCTTGCGCGCCTGCGGCACGTCGATATCGGCCAGCGCCACCTGCGCGCCCTCGGCGGCATAGGCGCGGGCGAAGGCCAGCCCGATGCCCCGCGCCGCCCCGGTGATCAGGGCCCGTTTTCCAACCAGCCGGTTCATGCGATCCGCAGCCCCGCCGCGTCGAACCGGTGGATCTTGTCCTCCTCCGGCGTCAGATGGATCGTGTCGCCGTGGCGCAGGCCGACCTCGCCGCCGGCGCGCACGGTCATCGGCTCGGCGAAGCCGTCCACATGGACGTGAAAGAACGTGTCCGAGCCCAGATGTTCGGACACCCCGACCGTGCCCTTCCACAGGCCCTCGCTGGGTGAGGCGGCAACGTGTTCGGGGCGTACGCCGATCGTGTGGGCGCCATGCTTTTCGGCCTCGGGGCCTTCGATGAAATTCATTTTGGGCGAGCCGATGAAGCCGGCCACGAACTTGTTGCGCGGCGCGCGGTACAGCTCGAGCGGCGAGCCCACCTGTTCGATCACCCCCGCCTGCAGGACCACGATCTTGTCGGCCATGGTCATGGCCTCGACCTGGTCATGGGTGACGTAGATCATCGTGGTTTCCAGCCGGTTGTGCAGCTCGGATATCTCCAGCCGCATGCCCACGCGCAGCGCGGCGTCAAGGTTCGACAGCGGCTCGTCGAACAGGAAGGCCGCCGGTTCGCGCACGATGGCGCGGCCGATGGCGACCCGCTGGCGCTGGCCGCCCGACAACTGGCCGGGGCGGCGGTCCAGATAGTCGGTCAGGTTCAGCACCTCGGCCGCCTGTTCCACGCGGCGGTCCTGCTCGGCCTTGTCCAGCCCGGCCATGCGCAGCGGAAAGGCGATGTTCTTGCGCACGGTCATGTGCGGATACAGCGCATAGGACTGGAACACCATGGCCAGGCCTCGCTTGGCCGGCGGCACCGCGGTGGCGTCCTGATCGTCGATCAGGATGCGGCCGCCGCTGACGTCCTCCAGCCCCGCGATCAGGCGCAGCAGGGTGGATTTCCCGCAGCCCGAGGGGCCCACGAACACCACGAATTCGCCGTCGTTGATTTCCAGATCCAGCGGCGGAATGACTTCCACGTCGCCAAAGCTCTTGCTGACTTTCTCAAGTACGATGCGTCCCATGTGTCTTTCCTTACTTCACGGCGCCGAAGGTCAGGCCGCGGACCAGTTGTTTCTGACTGAACCACCCAAGGATCAGGATCGGGGCGATGGCCATGGTGGATGCCGCGCTGAGCTTGGCGAAAAACAGGCCCTCGGGGCTGGAATAGCTGGCGATGAACGCGGTCAGCGGGGCCGCGTCGACGGCGGTCAGGTTCAGGGTCCAGAACGCTTCGTTCCAGGCCAGGATGAAGTTCAGCAGCACGGTCGAGGCGATGCCCGGCACCGCCATCGGCGTCAGGATGTAAAGGATTTCCTCTTTCAGCGTGGCGCCGTCCATGCGCGCGGCTTCCAGGATGTCGCCGGGGATTTCGCGGAAATAGGTGTATAGCATCCAGACGATGATCGGCAGGTTGATCAGCATCAGCACCACAACCAAGCCGGCGCGGCTGTCCAGCAGGCCCAGTTGGATGAACAGCAGGTAGATCGGGTACAGCACCCCCACCGCCGGCAGCATCTTGGTGGACAGCATCCACAGCAGAATGTCCTTGGTGCGCGCCGAGGGCACGAAGGCCATGGCCCAAGCGGCGGGAACCGCGACGATCACGCCCAGCAGGGTGGACCCGCCCGCGATGATGATCGAGTTCCAAAGAAACCGCGTGTAGTTCGAGCGTTCCTGAACCACCGCGTAGTTTTCAAGCGTCCAGTCGAAGTTCAGAAAGATCGGCGGGCTGGCGATGGCCTGGGCCTCGGTCTTGAAGCTGGTCAGGATCGTCCAGAGGATCGGAAAGAAGATCAGCAGGCCGACAGCCCAGGCAAAGGCGGTGTTGATCAGCTTGCGTTGTGTGGTGACGGTACGGGCCATGTCGTCCTCCTCCTCACGCGTCCAGGTTTTTGCCGACGATGCGCATCAGGAAGATGGCGACGATATTGGCAAGGATGATGGCATAGACCCCGCCGGCCGAGCCCAGCCCGACATTCTGGCTTTCCAGCACACGCTGGTAGATCAGGTAGGTCAGGGTTCGGGTGCCGAAAGCACCGCCGGTGGTCACGAAGATCTCGGCGAAGATCGACAGAAGGAAGATCGTCTGGATGAGGATGACGATCGTGATCGCGCGGCTCAGATGCGGCAGGATGATGAAAAAGAAGCGTTTCAGCGGCGGCGCACCATCCATTTCGGCGGCCTCCAGCTGTTCGCTGTCCAGCGACTGGATCGCGGTCAGCAGGATCAGGGTGGCAAAGGGCAGCCACTGCCAGGACACGATCATGACGATCGATGGCATCGACGCCTCGGACAGCCACGAGATCGGCTCGGCCCCGAAGAACCGCCACAGATGGGCGAACAGGCCGTTGACCGGGTCCATGAACATGTTCTTCCATACCAGCGCCGAAACGGTGGGCATCACGAAAAACGGGGCGATTACCAGAATGCGCACGACGCCCTGACCCCACATCGGCTGATCCAGCAGCAGAGCCAGCAGGATGCCCAGAACTACGGTAATGGCCAGCACGCCACCCACGATCACGAGCGTCGCTTGAACGGCGGGCCAGAATGAACTTGAAGTCACGAAGCGGACGTAGTTGTCGAACCCGACCCAACCCAGGTCGCCGCCGCGCAGCGGCAGGTATTTCTTGAAGGAAAAATACAGCGTCATCGTCAGCGGAACCAGCATCCAGCCCAGCAACAGGACCACGGCGGGGGCCATCATCAGGCGTGCGACGGATCGGGAGTGTTGAGTTGCCATGACGCAAGACCTCTCTGTTCAGGCGGCTTGTTGCCTGCGAGACTAACACGGGTTGTGGAAGGGGGAGAGCGGGGGACAGAAACCTGCCCACCCGCCGGGAGGAGGCCTCAGTACCCTGCGGCTTCCATTTCTTCGGCCGTGAAGGCCTGCGCCTTGGCCAGAGCTTCGTCAACCGACTGCTGTCCGGCATAGACCGCCGAGAATTCCTGGCTCACCTGGGTGGCGATGCCCGCGAATTCGGGGATGGCGACGAACTGGATCCCGGTATACGGCGTCGGCTTGACGCAGCAGTTTTCCGGATCGGCCGCAAGGATCGACTTCAGCGTCATCTGCGCGAAGGGGATGTCCTTGTAGTCGGGGTTCTCGTACAGCGAGGTGCGCGCACCCGGCGGAACGTTGGCCCAGCCCTCGTTCTCGGCGACCAGCTCGATATAGTCTTTCGAGGTGGCCCATTCGATGAACTGCTTGGCGGCGTCCTCTTTCTGGGTGCCGGCGGGGATGGCCAGGGCCCAGGCCCACAACCAGTTGGCGCGTTTGTCAACGCCTTCCGAGTTCGGCGCCAGCGCAAAGCCAACCTTGTCGGCCACGGTCGAGTCGTTGGGGTTGGTCACAAAAGACGCCGCAACGGTGGCGTCGATCCACATGCCGCATTTGCCCTGCTGGAACAACGACAGGTTCTCGTTAAAGCCGTTGGTGGCATACCCGGCGGGGCCGGATTCGCTCATCATGTCGACGAAGAAGGTCAGCGCCTCTTTCCACTCGGGCTGATCGAACTGGGGTTTCCAGTCTTCGTCGAACCAGCGCGCGCCGAACGAGTTCGCGGTCACGGTGATGAAGGCGCCACCCTCACCCCAGCCGGCCTTGCCGCGCAGGCAGATGCCGTTGATGTCGTTCTCGCGGTCGGTCATCTTGGCCGCTGCCTCGCGGATGAACTGCCAAGTCGGCGCCTCGGGCATCTCCAGACCGGCCTTCTCCATCAGGTCGGTGCGGTACATGATCATCGAGCTTTCGCCGTAGAACGGTGCCGCATACAGCGTGCCGTCGTGGCTGAGGCCGCCGCGCATCGCGGGCAGGATGTCGTCCACGTTATATTCTGCCGACATGCCGTCCAGCGGCACAAGCCAGCCGTTCGCGCCCCAGATCGGCGTTTCGTACATGCCGATGGTCATGATGTCGAACTGGCCGCCCTTCGTCGAGATGTCGGTGGTTACACGCTGGCGCAGAACGTTTTCTTCCAGCGTGACCCATTCCACTTCGTGGCCGGTCGCTTCGGTGAACTTGTCGGTGTATTTCTGCATGCGGATCATGTCGCCGTTGTTGACGGTGGCGATCGTGATCGTTTCGGCAGACGCCACGCCGGCGGTCAACGCCGCGGCACTTGCCGCCCATAGAACGGATTTCAGGTACATTCTTTCCTCCCTGGTGTCGAATTACCTAAAGGAAAGCATCGTGAATTAATTGTCGCGCGTCAACTAAAATTTTACGCGCGTAAAATAATGTCGAAAATCAGGCCGAACTTCGCAATATCAGGCGCGCAGGAAACAGCGTTTCGGTGCGCGCGCTCAGCCGTCCGCCGCCCTCGACCAGTTGCGTCAGCGTCTCAACGGTGCGATTCGAAACCGCGTTGTAGTCATGCGCCGCGGTGGTCAGCGACGGGCAGGTGAACTTGGAAAACGGATGGTCGTCATGCGACGCGACGCGCAGGTCGCAGTCGTCGCCCAACCCGACCCGCAGGCCCTTTTCATAGCAGGCAGACAGGAACCCGATGGCCAGCCGGTCATTGCTGCACAGAATGGTGCGCGAGGGCAGGCTAGGCTGTTCCAACAGTTTGAATGCGCCTTGGCGTCCGATTTCCTCGAATCCCCAGCCGCGACCGTCGACCTTGATCACCTGCGGCTCGAAGCCCAGGCTCTCCATCTTCTTGACATAGGCGATGCGGCGCTTGTTGGCGTTGGGGTTGGCGGGGTGCCGCATCTCGAAGAACGCGGGCGGCTCGCCGCTGCGGCACAGGTAATCGACGGTCTGTTCGATGAAGCTCGCGTTGTCCGACCCGACAAAGGCGGCGCCCATGCCTTCCATGTTGCTGTCGAACAGGATGGTGGGGATGTCCTTGCAGAATTTCTCGATGAACGACCGGTCGGAGTCGCGCCCCAGCGGCGCCAGCAGCACGCCCGCCGGCTTCAGCGCGCGCAGGCTGTCGAGAATCTCAGTCTCCTGCACTGGGTCGCCATAGGCGCTGTAGAGCGTCGGACGGAACCCGGCCTCGATGCATTTTTCCTCGATGTTGCGGGCGATCTCGGCAAAGAACGGGTCGGCCAGGTAGGGCACCACAATGCCGACATTCTTGGTCAGCTTGCGGTTCTGGTTCATGGCAAAGATGTTGGGGCGATAGTCGAAACGTTCCAGCGCCTGTTCGATCCGTTCCCGGGTCGACCGCCGGACGCTGTCGGGATCGTTGAAATATTTCGAAACCGTCGGGCGCGATATCCCGCTGACCGCCGCAAACTCCTCCATGTTCCGGATTTTTCTGGGTGCCATGCCTTGCCTCTGGCGCGGGGCCAGGCCTGCGCCACTGTGAATTTGTCGGTGTTTTACCTTTTCTTATCGCGCGACAAATTTCAACGGCAGAGTTCCGGGACGGCCATTCGGGTCAGATCAGCATCTCGAGTCGGGCGCCGGGGAAGCGTTGCAGAGCCGATGCGATCCGGTCCGCAGGCAGCAGGCACAGCGCGGTCGACAGCCCGTCGGCGCGGCTGTCGATGGCGGCGATTTCGCCCATGTCGACCAGCTCATCGGTCAGCCCCTGCGCCCTGCGCGATGCCATTCAGCGTCAGCGCCCGCGCCCGTTCCACCTCGGCATCCGTTGCGCCGGCGGCCAGCGCCATTCACAGCGGTTGAACGATCGGGTCGAATGCGCTGCCGGTCGCGTCATACAGGGCGGCGCTTTGGGTCAGCACCTGTAGCAGTCCCGGCGCCGGGGCGGGCAGGGTGCCGTCGCGGTTAAGGAGCAGGTGCGAGTCGGGACGGTACAGGCTGAAGATGTTATCCAGCCGGTCCAGTTCGGCTTCGAGCGCGGCAATGATCGGCGCGGCTTGCGTGTCACTCAGTCCGACCAATTGCAGGCCGGCGGGCGGCTCCAGAGCGGTACCGCGCCAGCGGGCAACCGGTGCGGCGCGCGCCACGGTCGGCAAGGCCGCACAGGCGGCCGAGATGGTCAGGAAACAGCTGCGGGACAGGCGGGTCATGCGCTGGTGTCCCAGCTGGAACAGCTCAAGGTCCAGACCGGGGCACAACGGGTGGCCGAGTTCCTTTTGAACCTGTGTGACTGCGACGAGGGCGCCTGCGTCGTGGAATCGCTCTATGACAAGATGCTGATCGCCGGTCGTCTGGGCATGAAGCCCGACAGCCTGGGCCGTGCGTTTTCACGGCTCAAGGCGGTGGGGTGAAGATCAACCGCAACCACGCGGAAATCTCGGATATTCCGCTGCTGCGCGACTATTCCGACAGCGATCCGGCCGAGAACTGGGCGCGCTAGGTCACTGCGTTGCGACCCGGCCCGAAGGCGCGCCGGTTCGGCGCGTCTTATTTTCTGCAAGATTTTATTGTACACAAATTGTATTCTATTGTAGCGTCCCGGAAAAGCGCCATGCACAAGGGACGACGATGACACCCGTGTTCAGATTTCAGGGGATCTATACCCCGGTGGTGACGCCCTATGCGGATGATTTCAGCGTCGATTGGGATGCGCTGGCCGAGGTGATCGAATACCTGGTCGAGAATGGCGTGCACGGGATGATCTCGGGCGGGTCCACGGGCGAAAACTATGCCCAGACCGTTGATGAAAGGCTGGAACTGGCGCGTTTTACCCACCAGCGTCTGAAGGGTCGTCTGCCTTTGGTGGTCGGGACCGGCGCGATGTTGACGCCGGATTCGATCGCGTTGGCCCAAGGCGCGCGCCAGATCGGGGCCGATGCCATCCTGCTGGCCAGCCCGCCCTATTCGGTGCCGACAGGCCGGGAAAACGCTCTGAATGCGCTGGCCATTGACAAGGCGGCCGATCTGCCGGTGATGCTGTATAATTATCCGCATCGCACCGGCACGATGATGGGGGCCGAGTTCCTCGACCGTGTGGGGCGCAGCCGCAATTTTTGCGGCATCAAGGAAAGCTCGGGCGACATCAACCGCGTACATATGCTTGCGCGGGACTATCCGCATATTCAGCTGGGCTGCGGCATGGACGATCAGGCGCTGGAATTCTTCGCCTGGGGTGCGCCCTTCTGGGTCTGTGGCGGGTCGAACTTTCTGCCGCGTGAGCATGTGGCGCTGTATGAGGCCTGCGTGCTGCAGGGCGATTTCACCAAGGGCCGCCGGATCATGTCGGCGCTGATGCCGTTGATGCGGGTGCTCGAACAGGGCGGCAAGTTCATCCAGACCATCAAGCATGGGGTCACGATGAACGGCATCCCGGCAGGCGCGGTACGGCCGCCTCTGAAGGGGCTGAACAAGGATGACAAGCGCGCGCTGGAACAGGTGACCCGCGTGCTGAAACGCAAGATCGCAGACATCATGGCGGAGGGCTGAGGCATGGGCTTGCTGACACGGGACGAATACGCATCCATCGCCGCCGGGCTGGACCTGCCCACCGGTGCCTTCATCGATGGTGGCTATCGCCCGGCGATCTCGGGCGCGGTGTTTCCGACGGTGAACCCGGCTACCGGCGCGGTGCTGACCGAGGTCGCGGCCTGCGGCGCCGCCGATGTGGACCTGGCCGTGGAAAAGGCGCGCGAGTCCTTCGATGACGGCCGCTGGTCGCGCCTGCATCCGTCGGCGCGCAAGGATGTGTTGATCCAACTGGCCAAGCTGATGACCCGTAATGCCCGCGAACTGGCGGTCATGGAAAGCATCGACAGCGGCAAGACCATCTTTGACTGCGAAACCGTGGATGTGCCCGAGGCGATCCACTGCCTGAAATGGCATGCCGAGGCGATTGACAAGATTTACGATCAAGTCGCGCCTGCCAGCGACGACCACATCGCGATGATCCTGCGCGAACCGATCGGGGTGGTGGGGCTGGTTCTGCCATGGAACTTCCCCCTGCTGATGCTGGCGTGGAAGATCGGCCCGGCGCTGGCGACCGGGTGCTCGGTGGTGGTGAAGCCGGCGATGGAAACCCCGCTGACTGCCCTGCGTCTGGCCGAACTGGCCGTCGAGGCCGGGCTGCCGCGCGGTGTTCTGAACGTGGTTCCGGGTGGCGGCGCCGAGGTGGGCGAACCCATCGGGCGGCATATGGATATCGACATGGTGTCCTTCACCGGCTCGACCGTGACGGGCAAGAAATTCCTGTCCTATGCCGCCGAAAGCAACGCCAAGGAGGTAGTGCTGGAAATGGGCGGCAAGAACCCGGCCATCGTCATGGAGGATGCCGAGAACCTCGATCGGGTTGCCGCCCATGTGGTGAACGGGGCGTTCTGGAACATGGGCGAGAATTGCTCGGCCACGTCGCGCCTGATCGTGCACCGCGCGGTCAAGGCCGACCTACTGGAGCGCATCGCCCACCACGCCCGCCAGTGGACTGTGGGCGATCCGCTGGACCCTGCAACCCGGCTGGGCGCGCTGGTCAGCAAAGACCATTTCAACAAGGTCTGCGGCTATCTGGACAAGGCGCCTTCAGTCCTTCTGGGCGGCAAGGCTGAAAATGGGTTCGTCGAGGCAACCGTGGTCGAGCTGCCGGACAATGACGCGCCGCTGGCGCGCGAGGAAATCTTTGGGCCCGTTCTGTCGGTGATCGAGGTCGCGGGGTTCGACGAGGCCATCGCGATGGCCAATGACACGCCATATGGGCTCTGCGCGTCGCTTTTCACCGCCAACGCCAAGCGCGCGCTGCGCGGCGCCCGCGCGATCCGGGCCGGGACCGTGACGGTGAACAGTTTTGGCGAGGGCGACATCTCGACCCCGTTCGGCGGCTACAAGCAGTCGGGTTTTGGCGGTCGGGACAACGGGCTGCACGCGCATGACCAGTACTCGCAGCTGAAGACGCTGTGGATCGACCTGTCGGATGATGCCGACGAGGCGGTGGATTGACGCGGTTCACCGCTTGCCGCCTGCCGGTGCAGCGCGGACCGGCTGCGTGGAATGCCCTGCTGGGCCCGCAACCTCCCGCGCGGCAGCTTTCGGGCAATATCACCGCAGATTTCACCGTCGTGGGCGCAGGCTTTGCCGGCCTGTCTGCGGCGCGGCGTCTGCGGCAGCTGGTGCCCGATGCGCGGATCGTGGTGCTTGAAGCCGGGCGCGTGGCGGAAGGCGCGGCGGGGCGCAACTCGGGCTTCATGATCGATCTGCCGCATGATCTGGCCTCGGACGACTATGCCGGGGCGGGCGATGACCGGGCGATGATCGGGTTGAACCGGCAGGCAATCGCTTTCGCTCACGCGGCGGTCGAGGAGTACGGCATCGACCCCAACTATTTCGATCCAGCGGGCAAAGTGAACGGCGCGGCCAGCCCGGCGGGACATGCGCACAACCAAAGCTATGCCCGCCATCTGGACAGCCTCGGCGAGCGGTCCGAGATGCTGGACCGGCATCAGATGCAGGAACTCACCGGGTCCGGGCACTATGTATCGGGGTTGTTTACGCCGGGCACGGTCATGCTGCAGCCGGCGGGCTATGTGCGCGGTTTGGCGGCGGGGCTGGCGGCCGATGGGGTGCAGATTTTTGAACACGGTGCGGTCACTGGGTTCCAGCGCGACGGGGCGGGCTGGCGCGTGCAGACCGCGCGCGGGCAGGTCTCGACCGGCCGGCTGATCCTGTCGGTGAACGGTCACCTGGAAAGTTTCGGTGTCGAACGTGGTCGTCTGATGCAGCTGTTTCTGTTCGCGGCGATGACGCGAGAACTGGACGCTGATGCACTGGCCCGGCTGGGTGGTCAGCCGCGCTGGGGCGTGACCCCGTCCGATCCGATGGGCACCACCATGCGCCGGATCGACACCGGGCAGGGTGGCAACCGGATCATTGCCCGCACCTGTGCGGTGCTGCGTCCGGGCATGGAGGCGCGGGCATCGGACCTGCGGCGCGCGGCTGCGGTGATGCGGCGCAAATTCGACCGGCGCTTCCCGCCGTTGCGCGGCATCGCGATGGAGTACGAATGGGCCGGTCATCTGTGCCTGAGCCTGAACGGAGTCTCGGTCACCCGCGAGATCGAGACCGGCGTTTATTCAGCCTGCGTCCAGAACGGGTTGGGCACCGCGCGCGGCACATTGACCGGGATCGCCGCGGCCGAAATGGCCTGCGCCGTGCGGTCCGGGATCAGCGAGCATTTCGGAGCCGAGGATCGGCCCAGACGCCTGCCGCCCCGGCCGTTGTCTGAGATCGGGGCCAACATGGTGCTGCGCTGGAAGGAATGGCGCGCGCGCGACGAATGAAAAAGGCCCGCCTGACAGGCAGGCGGGCACGTGGTGTGTTTCCTAATAGTACTGGTTCAATTCGTCGGCGGCGGGAATTTCCCGCTCGCGCCGGGCAATGTAATCGCGCAGCGCCTCGTCGATGGCCGGGTCCAGCCGGGGCTCTTGATACTCGGCCAGCAGCTTGCGGGCGTGGTTCAGGGCGCGCTCGGTGATCTCGACCTCGCCCTCGGCCACCCATTGCTCGATCGAGTTGTTGTCGAACAGTTCGGGCATGAAGAACGCCTCCTGGAAATTGTCCTGTGTGTGCGGATGGCCCAGATAGTGTCCGCCCGGGCCGATATCCGACACGGCGGCAACTGCCTCGTCGAAGTCGTGCCATTTCGGGCCCTCGGCCATGCGGTAGGCCATGGCGCATTGCTCGGCATCGACAACGAATTTGGCGGTCGAACAATGCATCCCGGCCTCGTTCCAGCCCGCCGAATGCCAGATGTAGTTTGCCCCGGCATGGATCACCGCCGACAGCGTGGTCGCGGATTCGTACCCCGCCTGCGCATCGAATGTCTTGGCCCCGCCCAGCGTGTTCGAGCTGCGCCACGGCACGCCGTAATGCCGCGCCATCTGGCCGATCATGAAGTTCATCAGGCTGATTTCGGGTGTGCCCGCCATCGGCGCGCCGGATTTCATGCTGACGGTCGACAGGTAATGGCCGTAGATCGCCGGACAGCCGCGCCGGATCACCTGCGTGTAGGCCAGCGCGCTCAGCGCCTCGGCGTTCAACTGGGCGACGGTGGCGGGCACGCTGGCGGGCGTGTTTGCCCCGCCCAGCACGAAGGGCGAGCACAGCACCGGTTGATTGCGGCGACAGAAGGCGCGCATCGCCCCCAGCATGGTCTCGTCCCAGACCAGCGGCGAGTTGCCGTTGCAATTGCCGGTGGCGACCGGGTGATCCTCCATGAACTCCTCGCCGAACAGGATGGCGCACATCTCCATCACGTCTTCGGCGTTCTTGGGCGAGGTGGTCATGCCCATGAAGGTCTTGTCGGAATATTTCATCGACGAATAGGTGATGCGCAGATGGCGCTGACTGATCGGGTGGTCATAGGGCTCGACGATGTGGTGGGCCGAGGAATGCAGCGCCGGCAGCATGTGGCTGAGCTTGTGGAACATCGCCAGATCGTCCAGCGTCGGGTTTCGCCGCACGTCATCCAGATCCCGCAGGAAGGGCGCCCCGGTCATCGGCACGAAGATCGCGTGCGGTCCGCCCAGCCGCACATTCTTGCGCGGGTCGCGGGCGTGATAGGTGAAATCCAAGGGGATCGTCGCGATCAATTCGCGGACCAGCCCGCGATCAAGATACACCCGCTCGCCGTCGACTTTGGCACCAGCCGCCTTCCAGTCGGCCAGCGCGATCGGGTCGCGGAACTGCACGCCCACGTTTTCGAGGATATCCATAGAGGCCGCGTCGATCCGCTGGACCTGTGATCCGTCCATCACTTCGCACAGCGGGATGTTGCGGGTCAGGCCCGGCAACATGTCAAAGCTGGTCGCGGTGCGCAGAGCGCGGCGGGCGGCGCGGCCTCCGGTGCGGACGCGAGTGGCAGTCTGGGTCATTCTGGGCCTCCTTTGATACCAGTCTGACCGCCGACCGGGGGCGCGACCTGCAGGATTGCGAAATACTGTTGCGGAATGCGACATCTGACCCGTGCATTGCCTGCAACAGCTGCTAAGCTGCGCTCCGCAGGATCAGGAACAATGCACAGAGCAGACCGAGAATGAATTCCGCCACATCTGAAACCGCCCGGCTTGAGGGTGAATACGACTATATCATCATAGGCGCGGGTACCGCGGGCTGCGTGCTGGCCAACCGGCTGACCGAGGACCCCAAAACACGGGTTCTGCTGCTCGAGGCGGGCAAGTCGGACAATTACCATTGGGTCCACATCCCGGTGGGGTATCTGTACTGCATCGGCAATCCGCGCACCGACTGGATGATGAAAACCGCGCCCGAGCCCGGTCTGAACGGACGGTCGCTGGTCTATCCGCGGGGCAAGGTGCTGGGCGGGTGCAGCTCGGTCAACGGGATGATCTACATGCGCGGGCAGGCGGCCGACTATGACCATTGGCGGCAACTGGGCAATGCGGGCTGGGGCTGGGACGACGTGCTGCCCTATTTCCTGAAATCAGAAGATCACCACGCCGGCGATAGCGAAATGCACCGGGCCGGCGGCGAATGGAAGGTTCAGAAACAGCGGCTGAGCTGGGAGATTCTGAAAGCCGTGCAGGATGGCGCGCGCGAGATCGGCATCCAGCCGCGCGCCGATTTCAATGACGGCAACAACGAAGGCTCGGGGTTTTTCGAGGTCAACCAGAAGAACGGCGTGCGCTGGAACACGGCCAAGGGATTTCTGCGCCCCGCGATGAAACGGCCCAACCTGCGGCTCCTGATCGAGGCCGAGACGCTGGGCCTGATCCTCGAGGGCAAGACCGTGCGCGGCGTACGATTTGCCCGTGGCGGCACCGAATACCGGGCCTTGGCCAGGGCCGAGGTTCTGTTGGCGGCGGGGTCGATCAACTCGCCCAAGCTGCTGGAACTGTCGGGGATCGGCGACCCCCAGGTACTGGCGGCGCATGAAATCGCGGTCCAGCATGAAAGCCCGGGCGTGGGGGCGAACCTGCAGGACCATCTGCAGATCCGTACCGTGTTCAAGGTGCAGAACGCCAAAACTCTGAACACCATGGCCAACAGCCTGTGGGGCAAGGCGCGCATCGCAGCGCAATACGCCCTGACCCGGTCGGGTCCGATGGCGATGGCGCCCAGCCAGTTCGGCATGTTCACCAAATCCGACCCGATGCTGGCCACGCCGGATCTGGAATATCACGTGCAGCCGCTGTCTACCGACCGGCTGGGCGATCCGCTGCATCCGTTTCCCGCGATCACCGTCTCGGTCTGCAATCTGCGGCCCGAAAGCCGGGGGCACTGTCACATCACCACGCCCGATCCGAAGGCCCAGCCCGAGATCAGGTTGAATTACCTCTCGGCCGAGCGTGACCGGCAGGTGGCCGTCAAATCCGTGCAGCAGGCACGGCAGGTGATGGCGGCGCGGGCTCTGGCACCCTATAATCCGCAAGAGGTTCTGCCCGGCCCCGAGATCAACGATCAACAGGGTCTGCTGGATGCAGTGGGCGACATCGCCACCACGATCTTTCACCCGGTCGGCACCTGCCGCATGGGCAGTGACGCCGCCGCGGTGGTCGATCCACAGTTGCGCGTGCGGGGGCTGGAGGGGCTGCGGGTGATCGATGCCTCTGTCATGCCGAAGATCGTCTCGGGCAATACCGCCTCGCCCGTGATCATGATCGCGGAAAAGGCTGCCGACATGATCCGCGGACGGGCATTATAAAGGAACATGGGGAATGCGCCCCGGCCCGCCGGACATAAATGAGCGCCTGCCTCATCAACCGGAAATGCTGAACCGACGCAGGGCACATTGATTTTTGAACGCCGCTCGCAGAACGCAGAAAAATGGGCCAGCCTGTTCATGGCGGGCGCAGGGGGTGCGGCCGGGTTGCTGGCAAACTCCGACGCGTTGTTGCTGGACGGGCTGTTCTCGGGGCTCAATTTCGCAACGGCTCTAGTGGCGGGATGGGTCGCCGCCCCGATCCGGCGCGCCCCGGACCAGAACCGCGCCTTCGGATACGAGATCGACGAGTCCGTCTACGTGATGTTCCGCAGCCTGTTGTTATTCGGGATCATCGTGATGGCGGCCGGTTCGGCGGTGAATCGTCTGCTGGCCTATGCCAAGACGGGCGAAGCCGCGCCGGTGGTTCTGGAATGGATCCTGATCTATGCCGGGGCGATGGCGGCGATCTGCCTGGCGTTGTTCGCCTATCAGCGCTGGAACTGGCGCCGCACCGGCAAGACCAGCGATCTGCTGCGGGTCGAGGCCCGGGCCGCGATGGTCGACGGAGTGCTGAGCCTTGGGGCCGGGTTGCGTTGACATTGGCCTCTGACCCGCACCTTGGCCCGGCCCCGCGCGCTCAGTAATCGGCGACCAGCAGGAATTCGGGCGCGGTGTCTTCCTCGATCGTGGCAAAGCGCGGTATGGGCTGTTCGAACACGTTGTCGGTGCGGTCGTCATTGACGGTCGAGACCTCGCCGATCAGACAATCGCCCTTTTCCGCCCAGAAGGCGTGCCAGATGCCGGGCATCAGCGTGACGCTTTCGCCCGGCTTCAGGCGCAGATGCTCGCCCGGCTGGATGGTCACCGGGCAGGCGTCGCTGGGTACGGTAACAGGGGTGTCGCGGTCGATGCTGCCATCGGGGGCCGAGGCGTAGATCTCCATCACCAGATCGCCGCCGCCGCGGTTGATGATGTCCTCGGCCTTGACGATGTGGCGATGCATCGGCGACAGCTGTTTGTCACGCGAAATCAAAAGCTTCTCGGCATAGAGCATGCCCCGTCCTGCGCTCAGGTCCTTTTCGTCGCCATTGCGCAGGGTGAACAGGAACAGGCCCAGCTCGTCGAACTTGCCCTGGCCGTAATCGGTGATGTCCCAGCCAAGGCCGCGGGCGCGGATGCCGGCGGCCTGCGGGCTGCGCATCTGCTCGGGCGTCCAGTCGGCAAAGGGCGGTAGGGCAAAGCCGAACGAATTGATGAAGTCCTGTGCCTCTGCCTTGATGCGGTTGATCTCGGATCGTTTCATATCGGTGCTTTCGATGACTTACAGCTCGTGCGCCCAGGGCGGGTTGGCCCCGGCGCGGGATACGGTGACGGCGGCGACCTTGCCGCCCAGTTCCAGCGCGGCGCGCAGGTCGTCGGGCGAGATCGCGCGGAGCGCCTGTTTGGTCAGCAGCCCGGCGCGGTGCAGTTGCGCCAACGCCCCGGCGTTGAAGGTGTCGCCCGCGCCCACCGTATCGACGACCTGAACCGGCGTGACCGGCGCCGTAACCTTGCGGCCATCGGCCAGATACCCGGTCGCGCCCTGGCTGCCGCGCGTGACGATCACCACGGCGGGGCCGGCCTGCAGCAGCAGCGGCACCTTTTCTTCCAGCGTTTCGGGGCCTGGGACGATCCAGTCCAGATCTTCGTCCGAGACCTTGACGATATCGGCCTGCGCGATCATCCGGTTCAGCCGGGTGCGATAGCGGGTCTGGTCTTGGATGAAGCCGGGGCGGATGTTGGGGTCGATCATCACTGCGCGCTCGGCCCCGTGGCGGTCCAGCAGGGCGGCATAGGCATCGGCGCAGGGCTCGCAGGCCAGGCTGATGCCGCCGAAATACAGCGCCGAGGTCGCGGTCAACTGGTCCGGCATATCCTCGGGGCGCAGCATCCGCCCGGCCGAGTTTTCATCGACGAAGGAATAGGTGGCGTGCCCGTCCTGCAGTTGCACGAAGGCCAGCGTGGTCGGACGATCCGAAAGAACAACCTGCGAGCCATCCACATGACTGTCTTTCAGAGCCTGCGCCAATTGCTGGCCGAACATGTCGCTCGACAGCCCGGTCAGCATTCCGGCAGGCGCACCCAGCCGGCCCAGGGCGATGGCGGTGTTGAACACCGCGCCACCCGAATGCGGCACGAAACCTTGCGCGCCCGAAACCGTCGGCTCCGCGATCATGTCGATCAGGGCTTCGCCACAGCACAGGATCATGTCCCGGCTCCTTCCTTCTGCAAAGATCAGGCGGTGAATTTACCGCGCGAGCGCATTTTTGCAGAAGTTGTTAGCGCCAACAATGCCAAATTCGGCCTGTTTCGAGACATAAATGCCAAAGCCCTGCCGCAGCGCGTCGAACCGGCCTCCGGCGTTGAAGGTCGTCAGGAAGTCGTCACCGAACAGCCAGCGGTTCTTGTCGGCCACGCCGCCCACCAGGAAGACGCCGCCGGTGGGCATCACGGTCACGGCCATGTCGCCCATTACAGCGCCCAGATGGGTGGTGAACATCTGCGCGGCGCGCGCGGCCAGCGGGTCGGATCCGTCGCGCGCGGCCTGCAGGATGTCCTTGGCGGGCAGGACGGGCGTTTCGGGCTGGCCTGCGGCCATGCCCACAGCGCGATACAGGATCGGCAGGCCGGTGCCGCTGAGGAACATCTCGGCCTCGAGCGTCAGGCTGTCGCCAAAGAAACACTCGGGCGCGATCCGGCGGGCGGCTTCGAACACGTCCACTTCATCGCGGGTGCGGGGCGACAGCCCGACATGGCCACCCTCGCCCGAGACGGTGTGATAGTGGCCTTCGGAATACAAAAGTGCGCCGACGCCCAGCCCGGTGCCGGGGCCGACCACCAATCGGGTGCCCTTGGGCGGGGTCGGTTCGCCCTGCAGGGCCTGCACGTCATCGCCCGTGATCTCGGCCACCGACCACGCGGCGGCAGTAAAGTCGTTGATGACAAAGGTGTGGTCCGCGCCGGTGGCCGTGGCGATGTCGGCCTCGGACAGGTCCAGATTGGCATTGGTCAGACGGATCGTGCCATTGCGCACCGGACCCGCGCCCGCGGCGACCACGGCGCGCGGCGGCGTTCCGATCTCGGCGCACAGGTCGTGCAGGGCGGCCAGAAACTCGGGCAGGGTGCCGGTGGGCGATTTGCGCAGATCGGTGAGCGTGCCATTGGTGACGACCCCCAGCCGCGTGTTGGTGCCGCCGATATCGGCCACGAGGTTCCAGTGGTCGTGCATTGCGCCCCTGGGCTGCGCCATCGGAACCGAGACCGGATCGCCCTGGGCCAAAGCGGCCTGCATCGCCCGGAACGACGCCTTGGGGCGCCGTTCCAGCGTTTCGAAATCGACATCGACCAAGCCGAACCGCTTTTCGTATCCCAGCGCCCATTCGTAATTGTCCAGCAGCGACCAGATGAAATAGCCCTTGACCGGAACGCCCTGATCCAGCGCGTCCTGCACCGCAGCCAGATGCTGATTCAGATAGTCGATGCGGTCGTCATCCTGCTGCCGCTCGGGGCTGGCCATGCCGTTTTCGGTGACATAGATCGGCAGATCGCCTGTGTAGTCCCGGGCCGTACGGGTCAGGAACCGGGTCAGCGCGCTTGGCTCAATCTCCCACCCCATCTGCGTCTTGGGCAGGGGGCCGGGCACTTCTTGCAGGCTGGGCCAGGGCGTGTCGGCGGGTGCGATCAGCTTGCGGGTATAGTAGTTCAACCCGCACCAGTCGACCGGCGTGCCGATCGTGTCGAAATCATCCTGCCACCCGTCGGGCAGGTGGGCCTGCAGCCCCTGCAGGACGTTCTCGGGGTAGGCCTTGTTGAACACGCCGCCCAGGAAGAACCGGTTGTAGATGCTGTCATACAGATCGGCGGCTTCGCGGGCCTCGGGGGTTTCATCGGCGGGTTCGGCCCATTCCAGGTTGAACACCGCGCCCAGGTTCGACATGCCAAGGCCCCGCATGGCCTGAATCGCGCGGCCATGGGCCAGAAGGACGTGATGCATGGCGCGGGCCGTGGCGCGGATGTCGCGCAGGCCGGGGGCGTGGTGGCCTTCGAAATGGCTCAGCCAACTGACGCACCAGGGCTCGTTGATCGGCGCGACGCTGTACATGCGGTCGCCGATGCGGCCCATGATGATCTCGGTGAAATCGGCGAACCAGTTGGCGATGTCGCGGTTGCGCCAGCCGCCCAGGTCGGCCAGGGCTGAGGGCAGCTCCCAATGATACAGCGTGGCGCAGGGGCGGATGCCGCGTTCCAGCAGGGCGTCGGCCAGCCGGTCATAATAGTCCAGCCCGGCCTGGTTCACCGGCCCGCGCCCTTCGGGCAGCACGCGCGCCCAGCTGGTGGAAAAGCGATAGCAGTCGAACCCGGCCTCGCGGATCAGGTCGAAATCCTGTTCGAACCGGTGCAGGTGGTCGCAGGCCAGATCGCCGTTTTCGGCGCGCACCACGTTGCCGGGCGTGGCCGCGAAACTGTCCCAATGGGTCGGGCCGGCGCCGCCCTGTGCGTGGCCTTCGATCTGATAGGCCGAGGTTGCGACACCAAAGAGGAAGTCTTTGGGGAAATCAGCGCGGGTGTATTTCATGTTCAGAACCTGTTGGGGGCGGGACCAGTCGAGCCGCCGACTACCAGTTCGGCCTCGAGCAATCTAGTCTTGGTCGGGTCGTGGGGCGCGCGGATGCGCTCGATCAGCATCTCGGCGGCCAGTTCGCCAGCGTGGCGCACCGAAGACCGGGTGGCGGTAAAGATCGGAACGTCCTGCCCGTTCTTCAGATAGGACAGGTCGTCGTCATGGGCGATCACCGATACGTCGCGGCCCATCTTCAGCCCGGCCTCGTCCAGCGCGCGCCGCACCCCGATCGCCGAAATCATCGATGAGGTCAGGATCGCGGTCGGCGGATCGTCCAGCCGCAGCATGTCTCGGGTTTCGTGGTGGCCATAGACTTCGGTCATCTCGGCGCTGCGCATCAGAGCCGGGTCGGGCGACAGGCCGGCCTGTTTCAGCGCCTCGAGATACCCGTCGCGGCGCCTTTGGGCAAAATCCATGTCCTCCAGCCCGTTGATCAGCGCGATCCGCCGGTGGCCCAGGTCGATCAGAAAGCGGGTCGCGCGCTGGAACGAACTTTTGTTGTTCACGTCGATCCAGTCATAGGGCAGGCTGACGCCGGTCGAGCGGCCATGCACGATGAACGGCACCTGCATCCGGGTCAGAACCTCGATCCGCGGTTCGTCCACTTTGGGGCCCTGCAGCACCACGCCATCGACCGCGCCGCGCTGGAAGAGGCTGCGATAGGCGTCCTCGATCGAGGTGTCGTCGGCATTTGTGAACATCATGTCATAGCCGTGCTCGGCATACTTCTTGACCGCGCCGGCGACGAAATCGCCGAAGATCGGGTTTACCATCTCGTGCCGGGCCGAGCTGGGAATCACGTGGCCGATCACCATCGACCGACCCGTCGCCAGCCCCTTGGCGCGCGCGTTCGGACGATAGCCGTGCCTGGCCGCCGCCGCCTGAACCCGCAGGCGTGTTGCCTCGCTCACCTCTGGGTAGCCGTTCAGCGCGCGGCTGACCGTCGTCTGTGACAGGCCCAGGATCTGAGAGAGCTGTTTGAGGTTCATAGCGGCTGTCAAAGCGCCTTAAATCTGCGGTTCAGTCCCTGTTGTGTGGCCAATTTTTGCTTGCGTCAAGCTGTTTCATTTTTTCTGCGACTGCATCAATAAAACATGGGGCTTACAAAAAACAGACGATTGACAGCCGCATTCCGTTAGCGGATAACAGCGGGCATCCAAAGCGCTTTGAAAACCGAGTCTCATATGCGCCAGATACAGTTGGGAGGAAAATCAATGCAACACTCGCTTTTGGCAGGTGCGGCCACGTTTGCCCTGATGGCGGGCGCGGCCCAGGCCGAAAAGGTAACCGTGTTCGGCCCTTGGCTTGGCCCGGACCAGGAAAATGTCGAAAAGGTGCTGGACGGCTTTGCCGCTGCCACCGGGCATGAATATGCCTATGTCGGCTCGGACAGCTTCGAACAGCAGATCCGCATCGACGCCGAGGCCGGTTCGGCACCGAACATCGCCGTGTTCCCCCAGCCGGGACTGGCGGCCGACATGGCCAAGGCCGGGTTCCTGACGCCGCTGGCGGACGGAACGGCGGATTGGGTGCGCGACAACTATGCCGCGGGCCAGTCCTGGGTCGATCTGGGCACCTATGCCGGCCCGGACGGTCAGGACCATCTCTACGGCTTCTTCTACAAGGTCGATGTGAAATCGCTGGTCTGGTACGTGCCCGAGAATTTCGAGGACGCGGGTTATGAAGTCCCGACCACGATGGAAGAGCTCAAGGCCCTGACCGACCAGATCGTCGCCGATGGCGGCACGCCTTGGTGCATCGGTCTGGGGTCGGGCGGCGCGACCGGATGGCCGGCGACCGACTGGGTTGAGGACATGATGCTGCGCACCCTGTCCCCGGCGGACTACGACGCCTGGGTCACCAACGACCTGAAGTTCAACGACCCCAAGGTCGTGGCCGCAATCGAGGAATTCGGTGCATTCGCCCGCAATGACGACTATGTGGCCGGTGGGGCCGGGGCGGTTGCAACCACCGATTTCCGCGACAGCCCCAAGGGTCTGTTCAGCTCACCGCCGCAGTGCTACATGCACCGTCAGGCCTCGTTCATCCCGGCTTTCTTCCCCGAAGGCACGGTCGTGGGTGAAGATGCCGATTTCTTTTACTTCCCGGCCTATGAAAGCAAGGATCTGGGCAGCCCGGTTCTGGGCGCGGGCACGTTGTGGGCGATCACCAACGACAGCCCCGCCGCGCACGACCTGATTGCGTATCTGCAGACCCCCGAGGCGCATGAGACCTGGATGGCGCTCAGCGGCTTTTTGACCCCACACAAGGGTGTCGATACCTCGGCCTTCTCGGACCCGACGCTGAAGAAGATGAACGACATTCTTCTGGGCGCGACCACCTTCCGCTTTGACGGGTCCGACTTGATGCCGGGCGCGGTGGGCGCTGGTACGTTCTGGACCGGCATGGTCGATTATGTCGGTGGCAAATCCGCGCAAGAGGTCGGCGGCGAGATCCAAGCGTCCTGGGACGCGATCCAGTAAACCCGTGAACCAGGGGCAACCCGTGCATGCGGGTTGCCCGACCCATCGTCGCCACGGAGGGTGACATGCATCCCGCAATCCAAGGTCTGTTGACGATCGCCATCGGCGTATCCGCCTGCGTCGGCTATTTCTACCTGTCCAACCAGTTTCTGGACAAGGTTCTGTTCCCGCCGCGCGGCCCGAATGCCGGGCGCAACATCAACAGGGCCAACATGATCCGGCCCTGGCTGTTTCTGCTCCCCGCCCTGGCCGCACTGGGGCTGTACCTCGCCTATCCGGTGGTGGAAACGCTGCGCCTGTCCCTGACCGACCGCGTGCCCGGCGGCGGGTACGAGTGGGTTGGTCTGGACAACTATGCCCAGATGGTCGCCGAGCCGAAATTCTGGGAAGCGATGCGCAACAACATGCTGTGGCTGATCGTGGTGCCGGCGCTGTCGACGGCATTCGGCTTGTTGGTGGCCCAGCTGACCGACCGCATCCGCTGGGGCAATATTGCCAAGTCGTTGATCTTCATGCCGATGGCGATCTCGTTCGTGGGCGCTTCGGTGATCTGGAAGCTGGTTTATGACACCCGCCCGATCGAGCAGGACCAGATCGGCATGCTAAATGCCCTGTACATCTTCTTTGGCGGAACCGAGCCGCAGACCTGGCTGACCATTCCGTTCTGGAACAATTTCTTCCTGATGATCGTTCTGATCTGGATCCAAACGGGCTTTGCCATGGTGATCCTGTCGGCGGCCCTTCGTGGAATTCCCGAAGAAACGGTCGAGGCCGCCATTCTGGATGGCGCCAGCCCGCTCCAGATCTTCTTCAAGATCAAGGTGCCGCAAATCAAGACGACGATCCTAGTGGTGTGGACTACGATCACCATCGTCGTGCTGAAGGTCTTCGACATCGTGTTCGCCATGACCAACGGCCAGTGGGAGACACAGGTGCTGGCCAACTACATGTTCGACAAGCTGTTCCGCGCCAACGACTGGGGCGTGGGCTCGGCCTCGGCCATGGTGATCATGCTGCTGGTGACGCCGATCCTCGTCTGGAACGTCCGCAACGCGCGCAAGGAAATGGAATAGGGGGTCCGCCATGAGTGAGATCGCAGGAACCCGCCCGGCGCTCAGATGGGCCGTACATGCCTCGGTTCTGTTTCTGGTGGTGCTGTGGGTTGTGCCCACGCTGGGCCTGTTCATCTCGTCGTTTCGCACGGCGGACCAGATCGCAACCAGCGGCTGGTGGCGGGCGATTTTCCCGTCCGAGCAGAACCTGACGCTGCGCAGCGCCGCGCCCGATACCCAGGTGCAGGAAAATGGCCTGTATGTGATCGAGGGCAATCTGTTCGACGCCGGCACCAACGCGCGCATCTCGAAATGGGGCATCAGCTCGCGCGAGATCGATGCATTTGAGCCGGGCCAGACGGCCGAACTGCGCAAGGGCGGCACGATCACCGTTCAGGTCAATGGCGATTACCGGATGGAGAACACCGAGGAATTCACCGGCAGCAGGGGGTCGCGCGTCTTCGTGACCGCCGAACTGCCGCCCGAGTTCACTTTGGACAATTACCACAAGGTCCTGCTGGCCGAGGACAGCACCGACAGCATGGCCAAGGCGTTCTTCAACACGTTGACGGTCACGATTCCGGCCACGATCATCCCGATCCTGGTGGCGGCTTTTGCGGCCTATGCGCTGGCCTGGATGGACTTTCCGGGCCGTGCGCTGTTGATCGCCGCGGTGGTCGGTCTGCTGGTTGTGCCTTTGCAGTTGGCGCTGATCCCGCTGCTGAAATTCCACCTGAACATCGGCATCGGCAAAGGGTATTTGGGCGTCTGGCTGGCCCATACCGGCTTTGGCATGCCGCTGGCGATCTATCTATTGCGCAATTACATGGCCGGTCTGCCCCGCGACCTGATCGAGAATGCGCGGGTCGACGGCGCCACCGAGTTTCAAATCTTCACCAAGCTGATCCTCCCGCTGAGCTTTCCGGCGCTGGCCTCGTTCGCGATCTTCCAGTTCCTGTGGACATGGAACGACCTGTTGGTGGCCAAGGTGTTCCTGATCGACGCATCCGGAGAAACCACCGTGATGACCAACAGTATCGTCGAGCTTCTGGGCACCCGTGGCGGCAATTGGGAAATCCTGGCGACGGCCGCATTCGTGTCGATCGCGGTGCCGCTGGTCGTCTTCTTTGCAATGCAGAAATACCTGGTCCGCGGATTGCTGGCCGGTTCAGTCAAATAAGGGCGTGTGATGAACGTGCAGAACAACGTGGACCTCAAGCACTCAACCAAGACGGCGTCCGACTGGTGGCGCGGCGGGGTGATCTATCAGATCTATCCGCGCAGCTTTCAGGACAGCAACGGCGACGGCATCGGAGACCTGCGGGGCATCACCCAGCGGCTGGACTACATCGCCGGTCTGGGGGTCGATGCGATCTGGATCTCGCCCTTCTTCAAGTCGCCGATGAAGGATTTCGGGTACGATGTCAGCGACTATCGCGCCATCGATCCGATGTTCGGCACGATGGAGGATTTCCAGACGTTGCTGGACCGCGCCCATGGTCTGGGTCTGCGAGTGATGATCGACCTGGTGCTGTCGCATACCTCGGACCAGCATCCGTGGTTCGTCGAAAGCCGCAGCAACCGCGAGAACCCCAAAGCCGACTGGTATGTCTGGGCCGATCCCAAGCCTGACGGGACCCCGCCCAACAACTGGCTGTCGATCTTCGGCGGCTCGGCCTGGCAGTGGGATACGCGCCGGCAGCAGTATTATCTGCACAATTTCCTGACCTCGCAGCCGGACCTGAACTTCCACAACCCCGATGTGCAGGACGCGCTGCTGGACGTCGCGCGGTTCTGGCTGGACATGGGTGTTGACGGGTTCCGGCTGGACACGATCAACTTCTACTTCCACGACGCGCAACTGCGCGACAACCCGGCGCTGCCTCTGGATCAGCGCAACGCCACCATCGCGCCGATGGTCAACCCCTACAACCATCAGGACCACCTGTATTCCAAGAGCCAACCAGAAAACATCGCCTTTCTGGAACGGCTGCGCGCCCTGACCGATCAATATGACGGCCGCGCCTGTCTGGGTGAGGTGGGCGACGCACAGCGCGGGCTTGAGATCATGGGCGAATACACCCGTGGCGACAAGCGCATGCACATGTGCTATGCCTTTGAATTTCTAGAGAAACGCCGCCTGACGGCAGAATACACCAAGCATGTGTTCGACCAGCTTCTGTCCAAGGCCGGCGACGCCTGGCCGTGCTGGGCGTTCTCCAACCACGACGTGCAGCGTCACGCCTCGCGCTGGGATCTGGACGAGGCCGGCATCCGGCAGCACGCGGTTCTGATGATGTGCCTGCGCGGCTCGGCCTGCCTGTATCAGGGCGAAGAGCTGGGCCTGCCCGAGGCAGACGTGGCCTTTGAGCACCTGCAGGACCCCTATGGCATCGAATTCTGGCCTGAATACAAGGGCCGCGACGGCTGCCGCACGCCCATGGTCTGGGCCGCGCAGGCCGAACAGTCGGGCTTTACCACAGGTGCGCCCTGGCTGCCCGTCAGTACCGCGCAGGCTGAACGCGCCGTGGACCGGATGGAAGCCGACACGCAGTCGGTGCTGAACCACTATCGCCGCGCCATCGCTCTGCGCCATGAGTATCCGGCGCTGATGTCGGGCACCCAGTCGCACATGCGCGAAACCGGCCCAATCCTGAGCTTCCTGCGTGAGGATGATACCCAGCAGGTGTTCTGTGCCTTCAACCTGGGCGATGACACCGCGGAAATCGACCTGCCCGAGGGCAACTGGCGCTGCATCGGTCAGGATCTTGGCGCAGTCGACGCGCAGGCAAGCGCCACGCTGGCGCCGTCGCAATTCTGCCTGATGGTCCGAGAGAAAGGGTAACCCATGTCCGAACTCAAGCTGACCGATGTCGCCAAGACCTATGGCAATGTCGATGTCCTGAAGGATATCAACCTTGAGATCGAGCGCGGCGAGTTGATCGTGTTCGTCGGCCCCTCGGGCTGCGGCAAGTCCACCCTGCTGCGGATGATCGCGGGTCTGGAACGCATTTCGGGCGGGACGCTGGAGATCGAGGGGCAGGTGATGAACGACGTGCCCCCGGCACAGCGCGGCATCGCCATGGTGTTCCAAAGCTACGCGCTGTATCCGCACATGACCGTGCGCGAGAACATGGCCTTTGCCCTGAAAATCGCCAAGATGCCCGCCGATCAGATCGACGCGGCGGTGAACCGCGCGGCGCAGATCCTGCAGCTGGAACCGTTTCTGGACCGGCTGCCCAAGGCTCTGTCGGGCGGTCAGCGTCAGCGGGTCGCCATCGGCCGGGCCATCGTGCGCGACCCCAAGGTCTATCTGTTCGACGAGCCGCTGTCGAACCTGGATGCTGCGCTGCGGGTTGCCACGCGGATCGAGATCGCGCGCCTGAAAGAGGCGATGCCCGACAGCACGATGATCTATGTCACCCACGACCAGGTCGAGGCAATGACCCTGGCCAGCCGGATCGTGGTTCTGGCCAACAAGGGCATCGCACAGGTCGGCACGCCGCTGGAACTGTACGAGACGCCCGACAACGAATTCGTGGCCCAGTTCATCGGCTCGCCCGCCATGAACCTGCTGCCCGGAACGATCACCGGCACCGGTGCCACCACGACCGTCGCGCTGGATTCCGGCGGCACGGCGGTTTCGGCCATCCCGACCCAAGACGCGGACGTCGGCAAGAAAGTCAATGTGGGCGTCCGGCCCGAGGACCTGGTGGTTGCCGATGGCGCGCCCCTGCTGACCGGTGTCGTGGATTTCACCGAAGCCTTGGGCGAGGTGACGCTGCTCTATTTCGCTAAGGCCCCGGGGGCCGAGTCGGTGATCGGCAAATTGCCGGGCATTCATCGCGGTTTGCGTGGGCAGACGGTCTCGGTCACGGCGGCGCCCGAAAAAGTGCACCTGTTCCATGACGGGCTGTCGATGCGCCCGCGCGCCTGACGCTTCTGATTCTGCACAAAAAGGCTGCATCCGGCCCCATGGCGGGGCAGGTGCAGCCTTTTTCTTGTAAACTATTCACGCGGGTCGAGACACAGGGGTTCGCTGATCCGGTTGGGCCGGCGCAGCTGATGTCTGCGGGGAAGTATGATCTGAAGCCTGATTTGCGGGCGAATGAAGAGAAATTTCCGACTGCGGTGAGCCGCCGTCGCCTATCGAGGTCGTCAATCTGGACCTATGAATTTCGCAATCTGTCGCTTTTTGGACTGACGCAGCGGCCGCAAAACTCTAACGTGACGCACATACAACAACAAAACTCAGTCCAAACACGGGAGAAAACCAATGGCGAAATCGTCGAATGTGAACCGTCGTACGGTGTTGAAAGGGGCCGGTGCGGCCGCTCTGGCAGCGCCGCTCTACAGCAAAAGCGCTCTGGCATCCTCGGGTGAGGTCAACATCCTGATGTGGTCGGATTACCTGCCGCCCAGCTTCCTTGAGGCTTTTGAGGCCGAGACCGGCATTAAGGTGAACTATACCGGCATCGGCTCGAACGAGGAAATCATCAACAAGATGAAGGCGACCAAAGGCCAGGGCTTCGACATCGTGTCGCCCACCAACAACCGCTCGCTGCAGTGGGAGCCGCTGGAACTTCTGCAACCGTTTGACATGAGCCGCGTGCCGATTGACAAGGTGAACCCGGCTATGGCCAAGATCGGCACCGATGCCTGGAACTTCGGCGGCAAAGGCGTGCACTGGCTGCCGCATATCTGGGGCACCGAGGGCATCGCCTATCGCACCGATCTGTGGCTGCCGGATGGCGACGCGCCGTCCTATGGCGATGTCTGGTCCGAGGAGAACGCCGGCAAGACCATGGGCCGCGCACATTCGATGATGCTGGGCGCGGGCCTGTACATGGAGCGTGTGGGCGAGATGGAGCCCGGCTCGGTCTGGTCGGCCTACAATGACGAAGAAACGATGCGCAAGGTCTGGGGCCAGATCACCGATTGGTGCATCGCACGCAAGGACCGCATCAAGCTGCTGTGGAACGATGCCGACACCCAAAAGAATGGCCTGCTGAACGAAGGTGTGGTCGTCGGCCAGACCTGGGACGGTCCGCCGCTGGCGCTAAAATCTGCCGGCGAGCCGGTGCATTACCAGGCGCCGGTCGAAGGCGCGATGGCCTGGGTCGATGGCATGTCGGTGCCCGTGGGCGCGCAGAACATCGACCAGATCTATGCGTTCATCGAATTCGCATATCAACCCGAGCCCGCGGGCGTGGCGATCGACAGCCACGGCTACAACTCGCCGGTACTGGGCGCCGACCAATATTCCGGCGACACCTACAAGAAGAACTTTGCCGAGGCCTATCCGGGCGACTCGCTGGCCAACCTGAACCCCTGGCCGGCCGAGGCCCCCTGGTACGCCGAAACCCGGACCGAGTTCGTCAACAAGTTCAAGAGCGCCTGATCGTAACTCGATCGCGCCCCCCGCAACACAGCGGGGGGCCACAGGACCCCGCACGCGCTCCGCGTGACGGACAACGATACGGTGCGGCCAAAGGCTGTGTCACAGGGAGAAACTAAATATGAGTGCAGGGATCGGAGTTGATCTGGAAAACCTGTGGATTCGCTTCGGCGATTTTGTCGCCGTACGCGATGCGAACGTTCACATAAACGGCGGCGACTTCTTTTCGTTCCTTGGGCCTTCGGGCTGCGGCAAGACCACGATCCTGCGGGCGGTCTCTGGGTTCCTCGAGCCCAGCGAAGGCAATGTCCTGATCGGCGGCAAGAACATGAAGGGCATCGGGCCGAACAAGCGTCCGACCGCGCTGATCTTTCAGAACCTCGCGCTGTTTCCGCTCATGAAGGTGTGGGAGAACATCACCTTTTCGATGGAGATAAAAGGTGCCAGCGCCGCCGAACGGCGCAAACGCGCGGACGAACTGCTGGACATGATTGCGCTGCCGGGTCAGGGCGACAAGCTGCCCAGCGAATTGTCGGGAGGCCAGCGCCAGCGGGTGGCCATCGCGCGCGCCTTGTGCGCCGAGCCGGACGTGCTGCTGTTGGACGAACCTCTGTCGGCGCTGGACCTCAAGCTGCGCCAGCACATGCGCACCGAGCTGCGCGAAATTCAGCAGCGGGTGGGCATCACCTTCATCTACATCACCCATGACCAGGGCGAGGCTCTGACCATGTCGGACAACATCGCCGTGATGCGCGCCGGGGTGATCGATCAGATCGCCGACGGAAAGACCATCTACAACGATCCGGCCACGGCGTTTGCCGCCTCTTTCGTGGGCGAAAACAACGTGTTCCGCGGCAAGGTCAAGCGGGTGATGGGGGATGAGGCGCTGATCGCGACCAACCGTTCGGGTGAGCTGGTGGCGCGTATTTCCACGGCCAACCGGGGCAAGTTGGCCGAGGGCGACGACGCCATGATGTTCATCCGGCCCGAGGCGTTCTCGATCGCGCCCGAGGGCGCCAGCGGCGATCACTTCGTGACCGCGCGCGTGACCCATGAGGAATTCGAGGGCAACGTCTTCAACATCTTCACCGAAGGCGATGGCGGGAAAGAGATCAAGGTCTCGATCCCGAACCACGGCCAGTCGTTCAAGGATCACACGGGACAGAACATCACGCTGGAATACGACACCCGCAACGCGGTCGTGGTTCCGGCCGGTGAACTGGCCGCGGAATAGGGAGGCCCGAGACATGCCCTCCTTTCTGAAGGATTTCTTCAACCGCAACGGCACCGGCATGGGGCTGACGATCCTGGGTCTGGTCCTGTTTTGGACGATCGGCCTGATCATCCTGCCGCAGCTGTCGATGCTGGACTTCTCCTTCCGTCCCAACCTGCCGCCCCCGGAAATCGGCGGCCCCAAGGACGTGTACACGCTGGAGAACTACAAATACCTGATCTACGGCCCCGAGGGCGGCAGTCAGGACTACAACACCGTCGATCTACGGGTGTTCTTCCGCACACTGGTGGCGGCGGTCTGCGTGACGATCTTCAACCTGATCCTCTGCTATCCGATCGCCTATTACCTGGGCCAGTCCAAGGGCAGTCACATTCGCATCTTCGCACTCATGTTGATCATCCCCTATTGGATCAACGAGATCCTGCGCGCCTTTGCGCTGCGTATCATCTTTGGCGAAACTGGCGTTCTGAACACGCTGTTCGTAGGCCTGGGCATCTGGGACACGCCCTTCGATTTCATCCGCAACGACATCGCGCTCTATGCCGGTCTGGGCTATGCCTACATCCTGCTGATGATCTTTCCGATCTACAACGTGATCGAAAGCCTCGACCGGAACCAGATCGAGGCGGCGCGGGATCTGGGGGCGCCCTGGTGGCGGATCCACTGGCGGGTGGTCATCCCATACGCCAAGCCGGGGATCAGCTCGGGCTGTACCATGGTGTTCATGCTGTCGGCCGGTGCGCTGGCCGCGCCGCAGATCCTGGGAGGGCCGTCAAGCCTGTGGTTCACGCAGCTGATCTATCAGCAGTTCAACGACAACAATGACTGGCCCCAGGGCGCAGCCTATGCGGTGGTGCTGCTGGTGACCTGCATCCTGTTCGTGCTGGCGATGATGCGCCTGTTCAAGGTGAACATGGGGGATATCGGGAAATGAACAATTCCTTCCTCCGCATAAGCATCTGGGTCTATCTGGCGATCTTCTTCGCCTATCTGCTGGGTCCGCTGGTGATCATGTCGATCACCGCCTTCAACTCGTCCAGCTTCCCGCGGATGAGCCCGTGGGAATGCCTGACCTTCCAGTGGTTCACCGAACTGTTCCAAGATCAGCGCATCCTGAACGGGATCAAGAACTCGTTGATCATCGGGGCGGGAACGGTGGTTCTGTCGGTGGCGATGGGGCTGGCCGGCGCGCTGATGCTGACCCAGATCTGGCCCCGGCTACGCGCCACCTACTATACGATCATCATCGCGCCGATCCTGATCCCGGGCGTGGTGCTGGGCATCTCGACCCTGGTGTTCTGGGACCGGATCAACCGGATGCTGGGGCTGGGCGCGGACAGCGTCCTGTCGAACGGGGTGTTCCTGACGGTGATCGGCCAATCGACCTTCATCGCCAGCTATTGCATGCTGGTGCTGGTGGCGCGGTTGCAGCGCTATGACACGGCGCTGACCGAGGCCGCGCTGGATCTGGGTGCGACCCATGCGCAGGCGTTTCGCAAGATCCTGCTGCCGTTCATGCGCCCGGCGATCGCGTCGGCGGCGGTGCTGGCGTTTCTGGCCTCGTTCGAGAACTACAACACCACTACCTTCACCTTCGGTGAGTATCCGACGCTGACCATCGAGTTGGCGCAGAAGGTGCGGTACGGCATCACGCCCGCGATCTCGGCGTTGGCCTTCATCATCGTGGCGCTGACGGTGTTCTTTGCCCTGCTGAACGAGGCCAAGCTTCGCCGGCAGGAGCTGGTCGCCGCCGCCCGCCGCAACGCGACGGTGCAGGACCTAGGCGGCAAGATCCGCCTGCCCAGCTTCTTTGCCGGGAACATGGCGGCGGTGTTGCTGGTGGTCTTTGCGGTGGCGACGATCACAGTGGTGGGCACGGCGGCGGTCTACAGCCCCGACCAGTGCATCGCCAACGTGAAAGAGCAGAAACGCCTGGAGGCCGAACGCCGTATCCAGGAGCTGCGCAAGCAGCGCGAGGAGCAGCGCAAGCAGCGCGAAGCCCATGAGGCCGAGCAGGGCGGAGCCACGCAATCGGCGCCCAAACCCTCGAACAACAGCGGCTTTGGCGGTGTGTTCGCGCCCGGCACTCTGGGTGGCGGCAGCGACGCCGAGCCCGAAGCCGAAGCACCGCTCAAGGGCAATAGCGGCTTTGGGAACGTGTTCGATCCCAACAGCCTGAGCGGCGACCAATAGGCGCGCCGGTCAAGGCTTCCGCCCGGCCTGAGGTCAGCCCCAGCCGGGCGGATTGCGTTTCAGAATGGCCACGTCGCAGGCCGCGATCGTGTGGCCGTTCCATTCGACGGAATGAGCGTTGTAGTTGATCAGGAACTGATGGGTCGCGGTCTCGCGCTGCCGCAGGCCGGGCAGCATCGGATGCAGGGTCAGCCCGACCTTCTGTGCGGCCATTTCAACGATCCGGTCCCACAGGTCTTCGTCCGGGAATCCGGCCAGATACCAAAGCTGGTCACTGCCCTTGAGCGCCGGGGTCCCGTCCGCAAACATCAACAGATCGGGCGCGGTGCCGGTCAGCCGCTCGACCCAGTGTTGCGCGGCGCCGCCGCCCTGAACCGGGCGGGTGATCTCGGGCGGCAGAGATTCCACCAGCGCCACGTCGCAGTCCAGCGCTTGCAGGCCGGGGCGGCCTTGGGTCGGGATCTGGAAATCAGCCGTGATTGCCCCGGTGCGCGGGCCCAGAACCGTCAGTTTGGTCGCCGCGCGCAACCGGTCGGCCAGCGCGTCGTCCAGCGTGGCCAGCCCGGGGGCGAGAATCAGATCATACTCGGCTTCGTCCATGCCCGTGGCCGGCACGACATCGACCGACAGCCCGGCGCGGCGCAGGGCGCGATAAGCGGAAAACACCAGCCGGAAATAGTTGAACCCCGCGCCCTGAGGCTGGGTCGCCCAGGCCCAGTCCGACGGGTAGTCGAACAGGATGGCCACCCGCGCCTGCACCGGTTCGACCGGTCCCAGCGCGGCCAAATCCGCGGCCGTCTGCTGCGCCTCGGCCAGACCGGGGGCAGGGCGGTTGTTCGGCGTCAGCAAGCCCGCGTGCATCTGTTCCTGCGCAAAAGGCGCCTGCCGCCAGCGGAAATAGCTGACCACCTCGGCCCCGTGGGCCACAGCCTCAAGCGACCAAAGCCGCACCATGCCCGGCAGGGGGGCCGGGTTGTAGGGCGCCCAGTTCACCGGTCCGGGCTGTTGTTCCATCACCCACCAGCGGCCGCGCCCGACGGCGCGGTACAGATCGTGGTGAAAGGCCTGCATGTCCGGATCGCCCTGTTGCAGAAAGGCTGTCTTGTGCGCCGCGTCGGCCTCGAGCCGGTCGGACAGGAACCCGATCGGATAGCTGTCCCAAGTGGCGATATCCAGATCGGCGCCCACCTCGAAATGGTCGAAATCCAGAATCCGACCCATGTAGTTGTGCAGCAGCGGCGCGTCGGTCAGAGGCCGCAGCGCCTGAACCTGTGCCCGGTTGAAGGCCACCACCTGGTCCGAGCTGAACCGGCGGAAGGCCAGAACATGCGCCGGGTTGGGTTCGGTTACGGTCAGGTTGGGCAGGTCGATCTGATCGAAATCGCTGTATTCCATAGACCAGAACACGTTGCCCCAGGCCGCGTTCAGCGCCTCGACCGAGCCATAGCGTTCGGCCAGCCAGCGGCGGAAGGCTTCCCGGGCAGGCTCGCTGTAGCTGACGGTGGTGTCGTGGCAACCATATTCATTGTCGATCTGCCAGGCGGCGACGTGCGGGTTGCGGCCATAGCGTTCGCCCATGATCCGGGCGATGCGGACGCACTCGTCGACATATCCGGGATGGCTGAAACAGTAGTGACGGCGCGAGCCGAACATGCGCGGCTGCCCGTTTTCGTCCACCGCCAGCATGTCCGGGTGCCGGTCCAGCATCCAGCGCGGCGGCGTGGCGGTGGGGGTTCCCAACACCACTTTCAGCCCGGCCGAACCAAGGGTCTCGATGGCCTGATCCAGCCAGTCGAATGTCAGCCGGCCCGGTTCCGGCTCCATCCGGCTCCATCCGAATTCGCCGATCCGGACCCAGCGCAGACCGGCCTCGACCATGCGCGCGGCATCTTCGGCCCACAGTTCTTGCGGCCAGTGTTCAGGGTAATAGCAAACGCCAAGTTCGGGGGTCATAGGATGACTCTGTGTTCCGCCTGACCTTGGCCCGCGTTTTCGGCGGCAAAGGTCATTCCGTTAGTGGGGTGTGACGCGATGGTGTCCGCATCCAGCCCTTCGCGGGCCGATGTGCAAAACAGCGTCGTCAGATCCGGCCCGCCGAAAGCGGGGCATGAGGTATGGGTTGCCGCGAAGGACACCGCGCGCAGGAAGGTTCCGCCGGCGTCATAGGTCGCAACCCGCGCCGCGCCCCATTGTGCGAGCCACAGGTTACCCGCGGCGTCGACGACCGCGCCATCGGGGTTCAGACCCTCGGCGCGCAGGTCCAGAAACACCGCGCTGTCGCCCTCGGGCCAGCCGGTTTCGGGGTTCAGACCCCAGCGCCGCACCTGCCCGGTGGCCGTGTCGCAGAAATAGGCGCAGGACCGGTCGGGCGCGAAACTGATCGCGTTCGAGATGGTTACGTCCGGCACCAGCTGCCGCAGCTCACCCCGCCACAAGCGATAGATCGCCCCCGCGCCCTGTTCCGCGCGCTTGCCCATGGTGCCGATCCAGAATCCGCCCCACGGATCAGCCCGCCCGTCATTCGAGCGGGTCACCGGGTTGTCGGCCTCGAGCGCGATGATGCGGTCCTTGCGACCGCTCTCCAGCCCGAACGTCCACAGCCCGGTTTCCGACGCGATCAGCAGCGTGTCGCGGTCGATCCAGCCTGCGGCCGAGACTTGCTCGGCAAAATCCCAGCTTTGCGGACCATCCGCGTCGCGGGTCATCAGGCGCTTGTTGACGATGTCGAACCAGAACAGCTGTTGCCGTTCGGGGTGCCACAGCGGGCCCTCGCCCAACTCGCACGGGCGGTCGTCAAAGACCTGGCTCATCTCGCGGCCTCGTCATAGGCGGCTACGATCCTGCGGGCGTTCTCTGCGATCTGGTCCACGGACATGCCGGGGTTGAACAGGGCCGAGCCGATGCCGAACCCGTCGGCCCCGACCTTGAGCCAGTCGTCGAAATTCTCGGGCCCCGCGCCGCCCACGGCATAGACCTGCGTACCCTTGGGCAGGATCGGGCGCATGGCAGCCAGCCCCGCCGGTCCGGCCATCACACCGGGAAACAGTTTCAACCCGGTGGCCCCGGCCCGCAGGGCGACGAAGGCCTCGGTTGGGGTATAGATACCGGGCCAGCTTTGCAGGCCCAGATCCACCGTGCGCGCGATCACCTCGGCATCGCAATTGGGCGACACGATCAGCTTGCCGCCCACGGCAGCCACCTGTTCGACCTCGTCCACGGTCAGGACGGTTCCGGCCCCGACCAGCGCGCGGTCGCCGATCGAACGGGCCAGACGGCCGATGCTGTCCAGCGGGTCGGGCGAGTTCAGCGGTACCTCGATCCGGTCGATCCCTGCGTCCAGAATGGCCTGGCCGACGGCCTCGGCCTGCGCCGGGTCAAGCCCGCGCAGAATGGCGATGATGGGGCGGCTCATGCGGTTTGCCTCGTGAGGGTGCGGGCCTGTAGCAGACCGGCCAGCGTGGCCTGGGTCGCGTCGGCGGTTTCGACGAACGCGCCCTGTTGCTGCAGCGCCGCGGCATAGATGTGCGACAGGGCTTCGGTCCCGACGATGGCCAGTTGCTGACCCAGCCAATAGGGGCGGGTGGCGGCCAGCTCGGCACCGATCAGGGCACCGGACAGGCGGGCCCGTGCGGTGGCCGGGTCCTGGCCGTGCAGCAGGTCGGCCGCACGCAGCCCGAACAGCCGCCCGGCCAGTTGCTCGGGCTTTGACAGCGTGTCCGCCACGGCCGTGGCGAAGGCGTCCTCGTCCCAGCCTTCGCCCACCGAGTGTTTCAGTACCGAGTGCTGGCCCAGCAGATCGAAAAGTTCACCCGTCATGAAGGTGCGGAAGCTGACGACCTCGCCCGCGCTGACCTGCACCCATTTGGTGTGGGTGCCGGGCAGGCAGATCACGCCATCCCAATGCGGGCGCGTGGACAGGTAGCCGGCGATCTGGGTTTCCTCGCCGCGCATCACGTCCGCGGGGTCGTCCTGTTTCAGGCCTGGCACCACGAAGGCGCGGATGCGTGGATCGGTGCCGGGCACGCGCACCGGAACGGTCGAGATCGGCTTGGCGGGAACAGCCACATAGGGCGCCTCGACCCAGCCCTGGCGGGCACCGACCATGCCGCAGGCGATCACATCGACGGGCGCCGCGCCCAGCCAGCCCTGGACCAGCGTCAGCAGCGCGTCCTGGAACTGATCCCGGCCCAGCGTTGCCATGCCCCGGTCGCATTGGGCGTGGTCCAGCACCGTATCGCCCTGCATCGCCCAGGCGCGCAGATGCGAGGTGCCCCAGTCTACTGCGATCCACTCGGTGTTCATGTCCTCACCCCGTTGTGACCACGCCGCCATCGACGACCATGCATTGCCCGGTCATGGCGCGGCTGGCCGTTGATGCAAGAAACAGCGTCGGCGCGATCATGTCGTCCGGACGCAGATGTTCCTTCAGGCATTGGCGATCCATATGCGCGGCCAGATCTTCGGGCGTGGCCCACATGTCCAGTTGTTTCTGCGTCAGCACCCAGCCGGGCGCCAATGCGTTGACGCGGATGTTCTTCGGCCCCAGCTCACGCGCGAGCGAGCGGGTCATGCCGGTGATTCCGGCATTGGCCGTCGTATAGATCGGATAGCCCGCATTGCCCATCATGTAGCTGATCGAGCTGAAGTTGATGATCGACCCGCCGGTTTCTGCCATCTGCCGCGCGGCCTGCTGGCAGGCAAAGTAATAGGCTTTGAGGTTCACCGCGATCATCCAGTCCCAGAACTCGGGCGTGGTTTCCTCGAGGCTGTGGCGCTTGTCGTTCGCGGCATTGTTGACCAGCACGTTCAGCGGGCCGTGGGCCTCGGCGGCCTTGGTCATGGTTTCGCGCAGCAGCGCAGTGTCGGTCATGTCGCCCTGCAGGAACAAGGGCGCACGGCCGTGTTTGGCGCGCATCTCTTCGACGAACGCGCTAGCGTCGGACCGGCCGATAAAGGCGACCTTGGCGCCCTGGGCCAGGAACCCGTCGGTCAGGGCCGCGCCCACGCCGGACCCACCGCCGGTGATGAAGACGGACGCCCCGTCGAGGTCATGGAAAGTGGCTGGCTGGCTCATCAATGGCTCTCTCGGGTCACAAGGCGGGTGTCCTTGCCCACCAGGAAATCAAGGTCGGCCCCCTGATCGGCCTGCAGGACATGGTCGATATACAGCTTGGCATAGCCGCGGGTGTAATGCGGGTCGTCGGGCTGCCAGGCCGCGCGGCGGGCCGCCAGTTCCTGTTCGTCGACCAGCAATTCCAACTCGCCCTTGCTGGCGGACACGCGGATGCGATCGCCGGTTTTCACCAGCGCCAAAGGGCCGCCCGCCTGCGCCTCGGGGCTGACATGCAGGATCACTGTGCCGAAGGCGGTGCCCGACATGCGTGCGTCGGAAACGCGGATCATGTCACGCACGCCCTGTTTCACCAGCTTGGCGGGGATCGGCATGTTGCCGACCTCGGGCATGCCCGGATAGCCCTTTGGCCCGCAGCCCTTGAGCACCAGGATGGTCTCGGGCGTCACCGGCAGGTCATCGCGGTCGATATTGGCCTTCAGGTCCTCGATGCTGTCGAAGACATAGGCCTCACCTTCCGTTTCCAGCAGGCTGTCGGTGGCCGCCGAGGGTTTTACGATCGCCCCGTTCGGCGCCAGGTTGCCGCGCAGAACGCGCAGCCCGGCGGCCGGTTTTACCGGATCGTCGAAGGAATGGATCACGTCGCGGTTGAAGCATTCTGCTCCTTCGTAATGGGCCGAGATGTCTTTGTTCAGAACGGTTATGGCCGGGCGCAGATGCGATTTCAGCTCGGACAGGACCACAGGCATCCCGCCGGCATAGCAGAAATCCTCCATCAGGTACTTGCCCGAGGGCATGCAATTGACCAGCAGCGGAATGTCCGACCCGATCTCGAAATCCTTCAGCGTCAGGTCCACGCCCACCCGGCCGGCCAGCGCCAGCAGGTGCACCACGGCGTTGGTGGATCCACCCACCGCGGCATTGGCCAGGATGGCGTTCTCAAACGCCGCCTTGGTCAGAATGTCCGAAGGTTTGAGGTCTTCGTCCACCATCTCGACGATGCGCTTGCCGGTCATGTGCGCCAGCGCCATGCGACGGGCATCGACGGCGGGCAGAGCGGCGTTTGTGGGCAGGCTCATGCCCATCGCCTCGACCAGCGACGCCATGGTCGAGGCCGTACCCATAGTCATGCAGACGCCCTTGGACCGGCTCATGCCGGATTCGGCGTTCATGAAATCCTGCAAGGTCATCTCGCCGGCGCGCACGGCTTCCGAGAACTTCCATACATCGGTGCCCGAGCCGATATCCTTGCCGCGATACTTGCCGTTCAGCATCGGCCCGGAACTGACCACGATCGTAGGCAGATCGACCGAGGCCGCGCCCATCAGCTGGCCCGGCGTGGTCTTGTCGCAACCACCCAGCAGCACCACGCCGTCGATGCCATAGGCGCGGATCGATTCTTCGACATCCATGGCCAGCAGGTTGCGGAACAGCATGGCGGTGGGCTTCATCTGGGTTTCGCCCAGCGACATCACCGGGAATTCGACGGGAAAGCCGCCGGCCTCCCAAACGCCACGCTTGACGCCTTCGGCCAGGTCGCGCAGGCCTGAATTGCAGGGCGTCAGCTCGGACCAGGTGTTGCAGATGCCGATGATCGGGCGCCCGTCGAACGCATGATCGGGATAGCCCTGGTTCTTCATCCACGACCGATGGATGAACCCGTCCTTGTCGAGCTTGCCATACCAATGCTGTGAGCGGCGTTTCTTGGTCATTTGCGGGGCCCTTTCAAGCGGCTTTGGCGGGCTGGCACCAGTCGGGCAGCCAGTCGGCATGGGCGGTCAGCAGGTCACTGACCAAGTTGCGGATCTGGCGCAGGTCCAGTTCGGCGGCGGTGTGCGGGTCCATCATGGCGGCGTGATAGATGTGTTCGGGGTTTTCCTCGACCAAGGCGCGCACGGTCAGTTCCTGCACGTTGATCTGGGTGCGCATCAGGGCGACCAGCTGCGGCGGAATGTCGGTGACGACCGATGGCTGCACGCCGTTGCTGTCGACCAGACAGGGCGTTTCGACCGCGGCGCCCAGCGGAAGCTGCGGAATCTGCCCGGTATTGGGCAGGTTGCCATAGGCGACGTACGGCGTGTCGGTGACGATTGCGTTCATCAGGTCGGCAGCGAACTCGTGGCTGCGGATCACCTCGATGTCGCGCCCGTCGGTCAGGGTCTTGGCCTGTTCTTTCCAGTTGGCGACCTGCTCTTCGCATCGGGTGGGATATTCGTCCAGCGGGATCTGGAACTGGTCGATCAGGTCCTGACGCCCATCCTTGATAAACCACGGGACGTACTCTGCCAGGTGTTCCGAGCTTTCGGTGCAGAAATAGCCCAGGTGATCCATCACCTCGTACCGCACCTTGTTGGGGCAGCGCGGCATCAGCAGCGGCGCCTTGGGCAATTGGCCCGCGTGATAGCCCCGGCGCAGCGCCGGATACAGGTCGCGGCCCTGATGTTCGAGCCGCAGGAAGAAGGCCACGTGGTTCACGCCGGCAACGCGATAGCGGATTTCATCCTTGGGCAGGTCGAGGTCATGGGCCAGTTCCTCGACCGTGTTCTGGACCGAGTGGCACAGACCGACTTGTTTCAGCGCCGGGAACCGTTCGGCCAGCGCCCAGGTGTTGATGGCCATCGGGTTGACATATTGCAGCAGAGTGGCATCCGGGCACAGCTGCGTCATGTCGCGGGCCACATCCCACAGGACGGGCACGGTGCGCAGGCCGCGCATGATGCCGCCCACGCCCAGCGTGTCGGCGATGGTCTGGCGCAAGCCATATTGCTTGGGGATCTCGAAATCGGTGACGGTGCAGGGTCTGTAGCCGCCGATCTGGAAAGCCGTGATGACGAAATCAGCCCCGTCCAGCGCCGCGCGGCGGTCGGTGTGGGTGGACACGGTCGCGCCGGTCCCGACCGAGCGGATCATGGCGCGTGCGACGGTTTCGCTCTCGGCCAGACGCTCGGGGTCGATGTCCATCAGGGCAAAATGGCTGTCGGCCAGCGATGGGGTCAGCAGGGCGTCGCCCACGATGTTCTGCATGAAAATCGTGGAACCTGCACCGATGAAGGTGATCTTGGTCATGACTGTAAACCTTGACTAGGCGTTATTTTACGGCACCGAGGGTCAGACCCGCGATGAAGTGTTTCTGCATCAGAAAGAACATGGCCACCGGCGGCAGGGCCGCGACGATCGAGCCGGCACTCATCAAGTGATAGGCGGCGCGGAACTGCGCGTTGAAGCTGGTGATGCCGGCGGTGACGGGTTGGCTCTCGGCCCCTTGGGTCAGCACGACGGCCCAGAAATAGTCGTTCCAGATGAAGGTGAAGATCAGCACGCTGAGCGCGGCGATCGCGGGCTTCATCAGCGGCAGGACGACGTACCAGAAGATGCGCCATTCGCTGATGCCCTCGACCCGGGCGGCCTCGATCAGCTCGAACGGCAGGGCGCGGATGAAGTTGCGCATGAACAGGGTGCAGAACCCCGTCTGGAACGCGATGTGGAACAGCACCAGGCCGGTTTTCGTGTTGTAGAGCCCCAAGTCCAGCGTCAGGTCGCGCACCGGCACCATCAGGATCTGGAAGGGTACGAAGTTGCCCGCCACGAACATGAAGAAGATCCACAGGTTCGACTTGAACTTGTAAATCCCCAGCGCAAACCCGGTCATGCAGCTGAGCGCCACCGCGCCGATCACCGTGGGAACCGTGATCAGGAACGAGTTCAGCAGGTAGCGCGGCATGTCCGAGTTGAAGAACACCTGACCGTAGTTCCTGGCGCCTTCAAAGCTGGAGGGCAGGCCCCAGTAGTTGGCGTTGGTGAAATCCGCCTCGGGCTTGATTGAGAACAGGGCTACGGCCAGCAGCGGGCCGAGCCACAGCAGAAGGGCGATCGGCAGCATCGCCTGATAGGAAATCTGCGCCGCGCGGGGTTGTTTTTCGATCGGTTTGGGAAACATCTCAGTAACCCTTTTCTTCGCGGTACATCGACCACAGGAAGTAGGCGATGAAGCACAGCATGATCAGGAACAGGATCACGGCGATGGCCGCGCCATAGCCCATGCGGAACCCGTATTCCGACAGGGCGACCTCGAACATGTAATAGGCCAGCACGCGCGAGGATCCGAACGGCCCGCCCTGTGTCATGATCGAGATCAGGTCGAACGACCGCAGCGCGCCGATGATGGTCACGACAAAGGCGATGAAGGTCGCGGGGCGCAGTTGCGGCAGGATGATATGCCACAGCATCCGCCCGCCCTTGGCGCCGTCCAGCCGGCCGGCCTCGATCTGTTCGGGGTCCACGGCGTTCAGGCCGGTCAGGTACAGGATCATGCAATAGGCGGTCTGCGGCCAGAGGCCCGCGAAAATGATGCCGTAGGTGACGAAGCGTTCATCCCCCAGGATGTTCACAGGGCCCAGCCCGAACCAGCTGAGAAACTCGTTGAGCAGGCCGAATGTGGGGTCGTAGAACCACGTAAAGACCAGCCCGACCACGACTTGGCTGATGACGAAGGGAAAGAAGAACAGCGACTTGTACAGCCGGATGCCCCAGACCGTCTGGTTGAGGAAAAGCGCGATGAACAGGCCGGCCGGGATCGCCAGCAGGTACATGACCAGCCAGATCAGGTTGTTCTTCAACGAGACATAGAAGGCGTCGCGGTCGACCCATTCCCAATACAGGTCTTCATAGTTGCGCATGCCGACATATTCGGCGGCGCCCAGCCCGTCCCATTCGTAAAGCGACAGGTTGAAGGACTGGAAAACGGGGATGATCACGTAGACCATGAAGAACAGCACGCCCGGAGCCAGAAACAGCCAGGGTGCGATACGTTGCTGATTTCTGTGGAACCAGCTTTCGTGTTCGGTGACGTCGACGGCGGTCATGGTCAATCCCGGTTTGGAGAAGGCGGGACGGGGTCAGACCCGTCCTGTGATTGGCTGAGGCGTGGCCGGGGTTGCACCGGCCACCACCCGATCAGTTGTCGTAGATGCGCTGACGTGCGCGTTCCAGCTTGGCCAGGATGCTGTCTAGGTTGTCCGGCTTGACCATGAACTCTTGGAAGCCTTCCATCGACACTTTGGCCATTTCCGCCGGTGCGTCGCGATCCCAGAACTGGGCGACGCCGCCCGGGCTGTTGGTCGACAGCATCTTGAAGCCTTCCTGCAGGAACTTGTCGTCGTCCACCGAGGATTTGGCGTTGACGGGCAGCTGTCCGAGGTTCTTGCCGTTGTTGATTTCGGTCTGCTCCTCGGCCGAGACGACGAAGCGCAGGAACTCGCGCGCGGCTTCTTTGTTCGACGCGTTCGCCGGGATGTGGAACGTGTCGGTCGGCGCATCTTCGGCCAGCTCGACATCGGGGTTGATCGCGACGAACTGGTAGAAGTCCAACTGGTCGTCGGTCAGACCGGCCTCGCGCAGCGGAGCCACCGCGAAGTTGCCCATCAGATAGGCCGCTGCATCACCCTGAACCATGAAGGGCAGGGCCTCTTGCCAGCTGTAGGTCTGGTGGTTGTCGATGAACGCGCCCATGTCGATCAGCTGCTTCCAGTTGGCGAAGGTCTGCTTGACCCGGTCGTCTTCCCAGCTGACTTCGCCATTGGCCAGTTGCTGGTGGAAGTCGAAGCCGTTGGTGCGCATGTTCAGGTAGTCGAACCAGCCGCCAGCCGTCCACAGGAACTTGGTGCCGATGGTATAGCAGGCCCGGCCCGAATCCACGATCTTCTGACAGTTCGAGATTTCCTCGTCCCAGGTCTTCGGCTCGCTCAGGCCCAGCTCGTCAAAGATGTCTTTGCGGTAGTAGACGCCCCACTGATAGTAGGTGTAGGGCACGCCCCACTGCTTGCCGTCGATGGTCATCGCGCCCTTGGTCGAGGCCAAGTTTTCGGCGATCTCCGGCTCGGCCCACAGGTCCGATACATCTTCGAACAGTCCGGCCTCGACATAAGGCTTCATGCGGTTGGCCGCGTACCAGGTCGCGACGTCGGGCGTGTCCGCCGTCAGGAAGTTGCGGATCTGGGTCTTGTACGCCTCGCGGTCGATGACCGTGGTCTCGATCTCCAGACCCGGGTGCTGTGCTGCGAACCGCTCGATCATCGCTTCCATCGTCGCACGCGGCGCCGGATTCGATGTGTCGAGGAAGATTCGCAGCTCGCCGGTCAGTTCTGCCGAAACGGGCGCTGCAAGTGCCACACTGGCCGCCAGAGCCGCCGCAGTGCGCTTGAACATGGAATGCATGGTTTCCTCCCTTAGCTTCCATTTTGCGGTTCCAAATAGTGAAACCAAGTTTTATATATTGAAAACTACACATCGAATCGGCTAGGCTTGTCAATACCCTCGCGGCCCGTCCGCTAGGGGAAGTGGAGGAGAAATCAGACCCGTGGCAGGTGACGGAACCATCGGCAAGGCATGTGACGTGCTGGAGCAGGTCGCGGCGTTCGGCCGGCCTGTGCGGTTTGCCGAATTGCTGGAAAGCAGCAGCTTTCCCAAGGCGTCCCTGTACCGGTTTCTGCAGTCGCTGACCAATCAAGGCATGTTGTCTTACGACCCAGACCGGCAGACCTATTCGCCGGGGCTGCGGCTGGTGCGGCTGGCGCATTCGGCCTGGACGCAAAGCTCTCTGGCGCCGATCGCGCGGCCGATCCTGGATGCGCTCAGCCTGGAAACCGGCGAGACGGTGCACCTTGCGCAGCTTGATTCCAGTCAGGTTCTGTATGTGGACAAGCGCAATGCCAAGAACCCGGTCGAGATGTATTCCGAAGCCGGAAAGGTCGGCCCGGCCTATTGCACCGGCGTGGGCAAGGCGATGCTTGCCTATCTGGATGACGACCTGCTGGACAAGGCGATTTCGCAGCAAAGCTTTCACCGCTTCACCGACAGGACGCTGACCTCCGAGGCCGAATTGAGGGCCGATCTGGCCCGGATCCGCCAACGGGGCTTTGCCATGGATGATGAAGAGCACGAGCCCGGCATCATCTGCGTGGCCTGTCCGATTCTGACATCGGGCGGACGGATGCTGGGGGCGATCTCGATCACCGGGTCGACCCAGCGCATGGATTTCGATCAGTTGAAGAAATGGGTCCCTCGGGTGCGGTGTGCCGCCGACCAGATCGGGGCCGAAGCCGAAGCATGGCGGTTCCCCGAGGGCCGCAAGGACAGGATGCAAGCATCATGACAGGCGTTACCCTGAAGGGCGCAATCAAGCGGTATGGCCAGACCCAGGTCATTCACGGCATTGATCTGGAAATCGAGGACGGAGAGTTCTGCGTTTTCGTCGGGCCGTCGGGCTGTGGCAAATCCACCCTGTTGCGGATGATCGCCGGGCTGGAGGAAACCACCGAGGGCGAAATCCGCATCGGTCAGCGTGACGTGACCCACATGGACCCGGCCAAGCGCGGTGTCGCGATGGTGTTCCAGACCTATGCCTTGTATCCGCACATGACCGTGGCCGAGAATATGGGCTTTGGTCTGCGCATGAACGGCGTGCCCAAGGCCGAGATCGACCGGAAGGTGGCCGAAGCGTCAGAAATCCTCAAACTGGACCCGTATCTCAACCGCAAGCCCAAGGCCCTGTCGGGTGGGCAGCGTCAGCGGGTCGCCATCGGCCGGGCCATCGTGCGCGGCCCCGAGGTTTTCCTGTTTGACGAGCCGCTGTCGAACCTCGATGCCGAGTTGCGCGTAGAAATGCGGGTCGAAATCGCTCGATTGCACCAAGAGATCGGCGCGACGATGATCTACGTCACCCACGACCAGGTCGAAGCGATGACGATGGCCGACAAGATCGTCGTGCTGCGCGATGGCCGGATCGAGCAGGTCGGCGCTCCGATGGATCTGTATCGCGACCCCGACAACCGGTTCGTGGCGGGGTTCATCGGCTCGCCCGCAATGAACTTTTTGGAATGCGATGTCGTCGATGGAACGGTGCGCCATCCCGCCCTGACGGACACGATTCCTGTGACAAAAGGGGTGCCGGCTGATGCCAGGAAGGTGACCTTGGGGATCCGCCCGGAACATATCGGCGTCGATCGGTCCGGTGACAGCTGCACCGTCGATCTGACCGAGGCGCTAGGCGGCGTGTCCTACAGCTATCTTCTGACGCCAAATGGTGACAAGTTGATCGTCGAAGAGCGCGACGACCAGCGCAGCAAGACGGGCGAGCGGATCGGGATTTCGGTCCGGCCCGAACGCGCAATGCTGTTCGATTCCGAAACCGGCCAGCGGCTGCGCTGAACGGTCCTCGACAACCACGTCCACACGCGCCGGGCCGGGGGCTGGGCGCGCTGTGATTCCCGTGGATTCCGAACCCGAAAACCGCTAACGCAGAGGCAGGATCTGCAAGAAAAGGACTGCCGATGCGACCAAATGTTTTCTCGGGCACGATGCCGGCCTTGATGACGCCGTGCAAGGCCGACCGAACCCCTGACTATGACGCTCTGGTTCGCAAAGGGCAGCAGATGATCGAGGCGGGGATGTCCGCGGTTGTCTATTGTGGGTCGATGGGCGACTGGCCGCTGCTGACCGATGACCAGCGTATGGAAGGGGTCGAGCGTTTGGTGCAGGCGGGCCTTCCAGTCGTGGTGGGCACGGGGGCGATCAACACGCGCTCGGCGGTGGCGCATGCGGCGCATGCGCAGAAAGTCGGTGCGGTGGGGCTGATGGTGATTCCGCGGGTGCTGTCGCGCGGCAGCTCGCTGGCGGCGCAGCGCAACCATTTCAAGGCCATCCTGTCGGCGGCGCCCGACGTGCCTGCGATCATCTACAACAGCCCGGTCTACGGCTTTGCCACCCGCGCCGATCTGTTCTTTGCGCTGCGGGCCGAACACCCCAACCTGGTGGGCTTCAAGGAATTCGGCGGCAGCGCCGACCTGCGCTATGCGGCCGAGCACATCACCAGTCGCGACGATGAGGTGACGCTGATGGTCGGCGTCGATACCGAGGTCTACAACGGCTTCGTCAACTGCGGGGCCACCGGGTCGATCACCGGCATTGGCACCGCGCTGCCGAAAGAGGCGCTGTTGCTGGCGGCGCTGTCGAAAAAGGCGGCCGAAGGCCATGCCGAGGCCCGCCTGCGCGCCCGCGAACTGGACGAGGCGCTTGGCGTGCTGTCTAGTTTCGACGAGGGCACTGACCTGGTGCTGTACTACAAATACCTGCTGGTGCTGAACGGCGAAGAGGAATACCGCCTGCATTTCAACGAGACCGACGAGCTGAGCGACGCGCAGCGCCGCTATTGCGAGCAACAATATGCGCTGTTCCGCAACTGGTTCGCGGACTGGTCGCGGCAGGGCGGGGTGATCGCCGAATGCATGTGATCGACAGCCATACCGGCGGCGAACCCACGCGGGTGATCCTGGAGGGCGGGCCGGATCTGGGCAGCGGCTCGCTGGCCGACCGGGCCGGGAGGCTAGCCCGCGACCACGCCGATTTCTACCACGCGGTCCTGCGCGAGCCGCGCGGCCAGCCGGCGATGGTGGGGGCGCTGCTGGTGCCGCCGGTCGACCCGGACTGCGTGACCGGGGTGATCTATTTCGACGCGGATGCGGTGCTTGGCATGTGCGGGCACGGCACGATCGGGCTGACCGTGACGCTTGCGCATCTGGGCCGGATCGGGGTTGGCACGCATCGGATCGAGACACCGGCCGGGGTGGTCTCGGTCCGGCTGCACGACGCGCACACGGTGACGGTGACGAATGTCGAAAGCCGCCGCGTGGCCCGCGCGGTCGAGATCGAGGTGCCGGGCCACGGCACGGTGACCGGTGACGTCGCCTATGGCGGCAACTGGTTCTTCATCGTCGATCCCAGCCCGGTGCCGGTCGAGCCCGCGAATATCCGTGCCCTGACCGACTTGGGCGTCGCCATCCGCCGCGCGGCCAATGCCGCGGGTATCGGCGGCGAAGCCGGAGAACCGATCGACCATGTGATTTTTCAGGAGGCCGCGCCGGCCCCCGACGTCCACAGCCGAAACTTCGTTCTGTGCCCCGATGACGCCTATGACCGCTCGCCCTGCGGCACGGGCAGTTCAGCGCGGTTGGCGTGTCTGGCGGCCGACGGGCGCTTGGCGCCCGGTGAAGAAATCGTGCAGGCCAGCGTCATCGGCAGCCCCTATCGGCTGTCCTATCAGCCTGGTCCGAACGGCGGGGTGATCCCCTCGATCACCGGTCAGGCTTTCGTGATGGCCGAAAGCCGCTTGATTTTTGATCCCGCCGATGCATTCCGTTCGGGTATAGCGATCACATGAAAAAATAGAGATCACATGAAGACAGACGTCATCGTTATAGGTGCCGGCGTGGTCGGCATCAGCGCGGCACTTGAGCTGCAGCGTCGGGGTTACGCCGTGCAGGTGTTGGACCGCGAAGGCGTGGCCGCGGGCAGTTCGGCGGGTAACGCCGGAGCGTTCGCCTTCCCCGAGGTCGAACCTCTGGCCACCCCCGGGATCATGAAGAAGGCCCCAAAATGGCTGCTCGATCCGTTGGGGCCGCTGTCGATCCCGCCCGCTTATGCCCTGCAGATCGCGCCGTGGATGTGGCGGTTCTGGCGGGCCAGTCGCCCCAGCCGGTATCAAGCGCTGGTCGCCGCGCAGGCCAGCCTGATGCGCCTGTGCCAGGCCGCGACCGAACGGCAGATCGCCGATACGGGTGGCGAGGCGATGATGCAGCGTGACGGGCAGTTGCAGTTGTACGAAAGCGCGGCCGAGTTCCGTGCCGCCTTGCCCACGTGGGAGTTGCGTCGCCAACATGGCATCGCCTTCGACTTGCTGGAAAGCCCCGAGGCGATCGCCGAGATCCAGCCCGGGCTCAGCCCGCGTTTCACCCATGCCGGGTTCACGCCGCACTGGTGGAATACCGTCGATCCCAAACGCTGGGTCGAGCATCTGGCGCGGGTGTTCCGCGACCGTGGCGGGGTGATCGAGACGCGCCCCGTGCGCGCGCTGGAGCTGTCGGACACGGGCGTCTGGGTGCGCTTCGATCAGGGCGCGGCGGATGCCAGCAAGGTCGTGGTGGCCGCGGGCGCATGGTCGCACCACCTGACCCGTACGGTGGGCGACCGGATTCCGCTGGAGACCGAGCGCGGCTACAACACGACCCTGCCGCCGGGCGCGTTCGACCTGCGGCTGCACCTGGCGTTCTCGCGGCATGCTTTCGTGGCCACCAAGATCAACGGCGGTGTTCGCATCGGTGGTGCGGTCGAACTGGGCGGGCTTGACCTGCCGCCCAATTTCAAACGCGCCGATACCCTGTTGAACAAGGCGCGCCAGTTCCTGCCGGGGTTGAAGACCGAAGGCGGGACACAGTGGATGGGGTTCCGCCCCTCGCTGCCCGACAGCATTCCAGTGATCGGACGGTCTTCGAAATCGCCGAACCTGGTCTACGCCTTTGGGCACGGCCATCTGGGCCTGACCCAGTCGGCCGGAACAGCCGAGCTGGTGGGGGCGTTGGTCGACGGCACCGATCCGGCCATCCCGGTCGATCCCTTCGCCGCCACCCGGTTCTGAGCGGGGGATGCGCAGCAGCAAGACCATCCACGTGATTTCGGCCCATGCCGAGGGTGAGGTGGGGGATGTGATCGTCGGCGGTGTCGCCCCGCCGCCGGGCGACACGATCTGGGCGCAACGCAACTTCATCGCCCGTGACCAGACCCTGCGCAACTTCGTGCTGAACGAGCCGCGCGGTGGGGTGTTCCGTCATGTCAACCTGCTGGTGCCGCCCAAACACCCCGATGCCGACGCCGCCTTCATCATCATGGAGCCCGAGGACACGCCGCCCATGTCCGGCTCGAACGCGATCTGCGTGGCGACAGTGCTGCTGGACGGGGGCATCCTGCCGATGACCGAGCCGGAGACCCACCTGACGCTCGAGGCGCCGGGCGGGCTGGTGCGGGTGCGGGCCGAATGCCGCAACGGCAAGGCCGAACGGATCTTCGTGCAGAACCTGCCCAGCTTTGCCGACCGCCTCGCCGCGCCGCTCGAAGTCGAAGGGCTGGGGACCCTGACGGTGGACACCGCCTATGGCGGGGACAGTTTCGTGGTGGTCGACGCCGCGGCGCTGGGGCTGCGCATCACCGAGGACGAGGCCGCCGACATCGCCCGCCTGGGGGTGGCGATCACCGACGCCGCCAATGCGCAGCTGGGCTTTGCGCATCCCGAGATCCCGGATTGGGACCACATTTCGTTCTGCGCCTTCTGCGGACCGTTGGCCGAAACCGAAACCGGCCTGACCGGCCGATCCGCGGTGGCGATCCAGCCCGGCAAGATCGACCGCTCACCCACCGGCACCGCCGTTTCGGCCCGCATGGCGCTGATGGCCGCGCGGGGGCAGATGCGGCCGGGCCAGAGCTTCGAGGCCGTCTCGATCATCGGTTCGCGGTTTACCGGCCGTATACTGGGCACAACCCATGTTGGCGACCGCGCCGCCATCCTGCCCGAGATCTCGGGTCGCGGATGGATCACCGGCATCCACCAGCACATGCTGGACCCGGACGATCCCTGGCCGCAAGGTTACCGCCTGCGTGACACCTGGGGCGCCTAGTCCAGAAGGGCCAGCAGGTCGCGGTAAAGTTGCGTCGGAATCTCGGCATATCCCCGGGCGGTGTTACGCGCCCGGGCGGCAAAGCGGCGCTGCGACGGCAGGCGCGCGCCCTGATCGAGGATATCGGCAAACAGGCGCTCGGCCCGCGCGTCGTTGGCCTGTCGCCGCCCGCCGCTGAACTGGTCGGGGTCGAAGGCGATGATGATGTCGCCGTGGTATGGCGCGCCGCCTGTTCCTTGGGCGAATTCCATGCTCTCCAGGCTGGTCAGGTCGTCTATGAGAGGGCCGGCCAGAAGCTCGATCATGATTGACAGGGCCGAGCCCTTGTAGCCGCCGAAGGTCAGCATCGCGCCGTCCAGCGCCGCTTGCGGGTCGGTCGTGGGGTTGCCGTCCTTGTCGATCGCCACGCCTTCGGGCAGGGGTTTGCCCGCGCGCTTGTACAGCTCGATCTCGCCGCGGGCGAAGGCGCTGGTGGCGAAGTCGAAGGTGAACGGGTCCTTGCCCCTGCGGGGCCAGCTGAAGGCCAGCGGGTTGGTGCCCAGGCTGCCGCGCGTGCCCCCGGCCGGGGCCACCCAGGAATGGCTGGGCACCATCGCCATGGCCGCAAGCCCCTCGGCCGACAGGGCCTCGACCTCGGGCCATAGGGCCGAGAAATGAAAACAGCGGTTGATCGCCAAGGCCGCGATCCCGTGGGTGCGAGTCTTGTCGACCAGATGCGGCAGGCCGGTCTGGAATGCCAGCAACGACATGCCGCCCCGCGCGTCGACGCGCACGATGGCATTGTCCGAGGAGGTGACCTCGGGCTGTGCATGGCCGTCGATCTTGCCGGCCTGCATGGTCTGGGCGCACATGAACAGGCGAAACAACCCGTGCGACTGGCAATCATCCATCTGGCAGGTGGTCAGCATCCGCGCAATCGCCTGCGCGTGGTCGGGGCCATAGCCCACATGGGTCAGGACCTTCAGGCTCAGATCGGTCATTTCCTCGGGCGTCAGCCTTACCGTTTCGCTCATGTTCTGTCCCCTTGGGCTGATTTTGGTCGCCCAAGGGGTAACGGGGAAGCTCGGACCTGTTCAACCCGATAACCGCCAGCACCGGCACCGCTGGGCGGAAATGCCGCCGGCCCTCTTGTGAAGCGTTGAAAATCGCCGAAGAATGCAGGTCATGATGTCAGGACCGCATTCCCCCGACCCCGACGAGGACGAGCCCTTTGCCGGCCCGCGCAGCATCTATGATGTCGATCCCCCGGAAGACGAGGACCTGTGGTTTCTGCCCCCCGACAGCGACCCGGCCGCCGAGGATCTTTTTCCGCCCGGTCCCCGGGCGGACCGGCGCCTGCTGTTCGACCCGCGCGACTGGCGCGCGGCGCAGGCCGCCGTGGCGCAGGACCTGGCCGAGTTGACCCTGACCTTCGGCGCGTTGGACGAACGGTTGCGGGCGGGCCCGGCGGGCTGGACGCATCGGTTGGCGCTGATGGACGTGTCCGATCTGGGTTGGTGGACCGGCGATCGGATCAGCGTCGACCGGCTGGCACTGTGGACCGGGCTGCGCATCGGAGCCACCGGCGACGACGTACAGGCCCTGTTTCGGGCGGGCTGGGCGGTGCGGCGGCTGACCTCAGGGGCCGGTCCGTCCGACGGGGGCTGGCAGCACGGGCTGGCTGCGTTTCTGGACCGGATGGCGCAGGGCATCGACGAGGTGCCCGAGGCCGTGGCCGATCTGGCCGAGGTGATGGAATCTGCCGCCGATCTGCACCCGGTGACCCAGTCGGCCATCGCCTTTCACGCCTGGCGCGCGCTGTCGCAAGGGATGGGTCAGGACACCGAGGCCGCTGTCATCGCCGCTCGCCACGCGGCCACGATGGGGCGGGGTGGGGCGCTGTTCATGCCGCTGGCGCTGTCGGGGCCGGGGGCGTTGCGCAGCGCAGGAGCGCCCGAAGACAAGCTGGGCGCGTGGGTGCGCGGCGCGGGGCAGGCGGCGCTGGCCGCCCTGCTGCACCTGGATCGCGTCAGCGCCTGGGAGTCGCGCGCTCGCGCCGCGACCGATGATCTGAGCGGCCGGACACCGCCGGTTCTGATCGACGTTCTGGCCGCCTGGCCCATGGTTTCGGCGCCGCTGGCCGAGCAACTGACGCAGGCCTCGCGCGCGGCGGTGCAGCGCAATCTCGACAAGTTCACCAGCCGCGGCCTGATCCGCGAGGTGACTGGGCAGGGGCGGTACCGCGTCTGGGCGGCGGCGCTGTGATGCGGCGGGCCTAGCGGCCTACGCCAACATAGGTGTCGAAACCCGATTTCAGCGCCATTTCGCGGGCGTAGATGTTGCGCAGATCGACCATCCGCGGGGATTTCATCGCCCGGGCCATCTGGGACAGGTTCAGAGCGCGGAACTCGTTCCATTCGGTCAGCAGCACGACTGCATCGGCATCGCGCACGGCGGCATAGGGGTCGTCCTCCCATACTACGCCTGGCAGCAGGGCCTCGCCCTCGGCGCGGCCCTGCGGATCGACCACGCGCACCTGAGCGCCGCCGCCGATCAGCGCCGGTACGATGGTCAGCGAGGGTGCATCGCGCATGTCATCCGTGTTGGGCTTGAAGGTCACGCCCAGCACCGCGATGGTCTTGCCGTTGAAGCTGTCTCCGCAGGCGTCGCGGATCTTTTCGATCATGCGCTTCTTGACCTCGTCATTCACCCGCATGACTGTCTCGGTGATCTGCATGGGAAAGGCGTGATCCTGGCCGATCCGCGCCAGGGCGGCGGTGTCCTTGGGAAAGCAAGACCCGCCATATCCGGGACCGGCATGCAGGAACTTGTTGCCTATGCGCCCGTCTAGACCGATGCCCCGCGACACCTCCTTGACGTCGGCGCCGACCCGCTCGCACAGGCCGGCGATTTCGTTGATGAAGGTGATCTTGGTCGCCAGGAAGGCATTGGCCGCGTATTTGATCATCTCGGCGCTTTCCAGATCGGTGGTCAGGATCGGAAAGTCCCGCAGGTACAGGGGGCGATAGATGTCTGCCATCACCTGAGCGGCGCGGTCGCTCTCGACGCCCACCACGACCCGGTCGGGACGCATGAAATCGTCGATGGCCGCGCCTTCGCGCAGAAATTCGGGGTTCGAGGCGACGTCGAAATCGGCCACGGGGTTGGCGACCGAAATGGTCTCGTGAACCTTGCGGTTGGTGCCCACGGGCACGGTCGATTTGGTGACGACAACGGTATAGCCGGTCAGGGCGCGAGCGATCTCGTCGGCAGCGGCCATCACATAGGTCAGGTCGGCATGCCCGTCTCCGCGGCGGGTCGGCGTGCCAACGGCGATGAACACCGCATCGGCCCCATCGACCGCCCGGGCCAGATCGGAGGTGAAGCTGAGCCGTCCGGCGGCCACGTTCTTGGCCATCAGCATGTCCAGCCCCGGCTCATAGATCGGAACCTGACCCGCCTGCAGCATCCGAATCTTGTCTTCGGCCTTGTCCACGCAGATCACGTCATGGCCGAAATCCGAGAAACACACCCCCGACACCAGCCCTACGTAACCGGTGCCGATCATCGCAATACGCATTGTCCACTATCCCTTTCTGGTACCCACCGTGGCGGGCGGGCACACATTCTGAGAATCTTCCGCCGGTTTCAATGGCTGTCTGCCGGACCGGCTTGCAATCTGGTTCGTCTTGCTGTTTTAGGAGCGAAACCCAAATACCCCTAGGATTTTTGAGGCATTCGATGACGAAAACGGCGCTGATTACCGGGATCACCGGACAGGACGGTTCTTACCTGGCAGAGTTTCTTTTGGCCAAGGGGTATGAAGTTCACGGAATCAAGCGGCGGGCCTCTTCGTTCAACACGCAGCGGATCGACCATATCTATCAAGACCCGCACGAGCCCAACCCCAAACTGCGCCTGCACTATGGTGACCTCAGCGACACGTCGAACCTGACCCGGATCATCCAAGAGGTTCAACCCGACGAAGTCTACAACCTGGGTGCGCAATCGCATGTGGCGGTCAGTTTCGAGGCGCCGGAATATACCGCCGATGTCGATGCAATCGGTACCCTGCGGCTGCTCGAGGCGATCCGCTTTCTGGGGCTCGAGAAAAAGACGCGCTTCTATCAGGCTTCGACCTCCGAGCTGTACGGGCTGGTCCAGGAAATCCCGCAGCGCGAGACCACGCCGTTTCACCCCCGTTCGCCTTATGCCGTCGCCAAGCTGTATTCCTACTGGATCACGGTGAACTACCGCGAGGCCTATGGGATGTATGCCTGCAACGGGATCCTGTTCAATCACGAAAGCCCCCGCCGGGGCGAAACCTTCGTGACCCGCAAGATCACCCGCGGTCTGGCCAACATCGCCCAGGGCCTCGAACAGTGCTTGTACATGGGCAATATCGACAGTCTGCGCGACTGGGGCCATGCCAAGGACTACGTGCGCATGCAGTGGATGATGCTGCAGCAGGATCAGCCCGAGGATTTCGTGATCGCCACCGGCAAGCAGTATTCGGTGCGCGAGTTCATCGAATGGTCGGCGGCCGAACTAGGGATCTCGGTCGAGTTCTCCGGCAGTGGCGTCGACGAGGTTGCAACGGTGACGGCGATCGAAGGCGAGGACGCTCCGGCTGTGAAACCGGGCGACGTGATCATGCGCATCGACCCGCAGTATTTCCGTCCGGCCGAGGTGGACACCCTGCTGGGCGACCCGACCAAGGCAAAGGAAAAACTGGGCTGGGAGCCGGAACTGACGGCGCGGGAAATGTGCGCCGAAATGGTCCGGGAAGATCTGAGAACGGCCAAACGCCACGCCCTGTTGAAAGAGCATGGCTATGAACTGCCGGTCAGCCTTGAAAACGGCTGAGGGGGCGAAAATGCAAAAGGTCTATATCGCCGGACATCGCGGCATGGTCGGAGGCGCGATTCTGCGCCGTCTTCAGGCGCGTCAGGCCCAGGGCGAGGACCTGCAGCTGATCACGCGCACCCACGCAGAACTGGACCTGACCGATCAGGCGGCGGTGCGCGACTTCATGCAGGCCGAACGCCCCGATGTGGTGATCCTTGCCGCCGCCAAAGTTGGCGGCATCCACGCCAACAACACCTATCCGGCGGACTTCATCTATGACAACCTGATGATCGAGTGCAACGTGATCCATCAGGCCTTTGCCGCCGGTGTGCGGCGCCTGCTGCAATTGGGCAGTTCTTGCATCTACCCGCGCGAGGCCGCCCAGCCCATGCGCGAAGATGCGCTGTTGACCGGTGTGCTGGAACCCACGAACGAGCCCTATGCCGTTGCCAAGATCGCCGGGATCAAGCTGTGCGAAAGCTACAATCGCCAGCACGGGGTCGACTACCGCTCGGTCATGCCGACGAACCTGTACGGACCGGGCGACAACTTTCACCCTGAAAACAGCCACGTTCTGCCCGCCCTGATCCGCCGGTTTCACGAAGCCGCGCGCGACGGGCTGGACGAGGTGGTGATCTGGGGCACCGGCAAACCCAGGCGCGAATTCCTGCATGTCGATGACATGGCCGAGGCGTCGCTGTTCGTGCTGGACTTGCCGCGAGCCGACTACGAGGCCAACACCCAGCCGATGCTGAGCCACATCAATGTCGGGTGCGGGCAGGACGTCTCGATCGCGGAACTGGCCGCGCTGGTGGCCAAGGTCACGGGGTTCCAGGGCAGGATCACCCAGGACCCCAGCAAACCCGACGGCACGATGCGCAAGCTGATGGATGTTTCGCGGCTGGCGAGGATGGGCTGGACGGCGCGCATCGGGCTCGAGGACGGCATTCGCCAGACCTATGCCTGGTTCCTTGAGCAGCCCGAGCACGGCCTACGCGCCAAGTAGCGGCCCGGCCCGAAGGCCGGGTGGCTGAGCAGGTCAGATCCACCGACCGATTGCGACCAGTGCAGGCGCGATTGCCGTTGTGTCCGAGATTGTCGACAAGACCTGCCAGTCGGCCTGACTGTCGGTTGCGGCTCCAAGGCTGAGGAACCGGCCCGTGGCCCCGCCACTGCCCGAGACGGCAGGCGTGCTGCCGCTGAAAAAGGGCACCGGGTAGGTCCAGGTTTGGGTGGCGCTTGCAAATAGGGCGCCGGCATTGGCGATACAGCCGACCCCAGCAGGGCTTGTTGTGCAGATCTGGGTGCCGTCGGCAAAGCGGACATATTCGCCGTCAGCCGAGGCGCCGCGTTCGATCACCGCTCCAGTCGGTGTGCCGCCGGACTGGCTGACTGCGCCCAGCAGGTTGCCCGGCCCATAGCCAAAATCCGCCCGCATCAGTCGGCCGGGGGTCACGTCAGTCGCGCTGGCCTGAACTGCGGCCCCGGCCACAGTGCCCGTGGCCGCGTCCAAACGAAGTGCCTCGGTCCAGCTGCCGCCATCCGGCGACACCTTGATCGAGAAGTCGGTGTTTCCCGCCAGACCCATCTCGGCGTGGCCGGTCCAGTTGGACTGAAACAGCAGGGATGCAGTGTCGGATGCAGCGGCCTTGTTGATCTTCAGTTGATGCCCGGCCCCGTCATGGGTCAGCAGCGTGGCCGGGCTGCGGACCGACAGACGGTTCGTGCCGTCATAGCCGGTTGCGATTCCGATGCCCGCAAGGTTGGACGTTTCGACCGGCGGATCGATCCAACCGTTCCCGTCCCACGACTTCAACCGCCCGGCGGTTTCATCCCAGATCCGCCAACCGGTTCTGGGGGTCACGAAATACCAGCCATTGTCCAGCCAGGCCGCCAGCTTGCCCGCGTGCCCGGCCCAGGCGCCGGTGGGCGCGGATCCCAATCCATAGACCGCCCCCTGCGCGGGTACCGCAGGCGGGGTGTTTTCGTTCAGCGCAATCGCGCTGAGCTGCACGACCAGATCCAGCTCACGCAGGGCCTCGTTGTGGGTGACATGTTTTTGCGCCTGAGACGGTTGCAGAAAGGGCAGGTTCAGGCGGGGAGTGGTTTGTGACACGGCGGGCATCCTCCTTGGGCTGTCGGGTCAGTGAGTGCTTTGCGCGTCACTCTGCCCTGCCTGTGGTCAATGCGCGCTTTCCCGTGCGAACGGTACGGAAACAAATTCGAAAGTGGTGATTTCCAATGGCGAAACAAATCGGGGCGATGGTGTGGTTTGTTGCCATCTAAGGGCGGCGACGCATCAAGGTGATTCTGTTGGCCGCACAAAAAAAGGGGCCGCCATGGAGCCGCCCCTGGGGTCATCCGCCGGGATGCTCAGCTGCGGGCATAGACATCCTCGTACCGGATGATGTCATCCTCGCCCAGATAGCTTCCGGTCTGAACTTCGATCAGAACCATCGGCACCTTGCCGGGGTTTTCCATCCGGTGCACGGCGCCCAGCGGGATATAGACCGACTCGTTTTCGCTCACCAACTGCACCTTATCGTCGATCGTGACCTTTGCGGTGCCTTCGACGACGATCCAATGTTCGGCCCGATGGTGATGTGACTGCAGGCTCAGCGCGGCGCCGGGGTGCACATGGATGCGCTTCACCTGAAACCGGTCGCCCACGACCAGGCTTTCGAACCAGCCCCACGGGCGATGGTCCACCGGCAGCTGTTCAGCCTGTTTGGAGCCCTTTGCCTTGAGGGCCGCGACCGCTGTCTTGACGTCCTGCGCCTTGTCCATGCTGGCTACCAGCACAGCATCGGGCATGGCCACGGCGATCATATTCTCAAGTCCCATCGCCACGACTTCCTGGGCTGGCGATTCCGACCGGATCAGAACGTTGCGACAGTCGATCGCCGTCACCTCGCCGGCGGTTGCCACGCCATCCTCGGATGGGTTGCTCAGTTCCTGCACGGCAGACCAGCTGCCCACATCCGACCAGCCGCCTGCGAAGGGCACGACGCTCAGGTTGTCGGCCCGCTCCATAACGGCATAGTCGATCGAGATGTCTTCGATCGGCTCCCATGCGTCGCGGTCCAACCGCAGGAAACCCAGATCGGCCTTGGCCTTTTCAACGGCGACTCGAACCGGGTCGATCAGATCGGGCGCGTGGGCTTCGAAGGCGGAAATGATGTCGCGGACGGCGAACAGGAAGATCCCGGAATTCCACAGATAATTCCCGTCGGCGACCATCTGGCGGGCGCGTTCGAGATCGGGTTTTTCAACGAAATGGTCCAGCGGGACGGCATTGCCCGAAGCGTCCGGCGTCGTGGCGAGCTTCAGATAGCCATAGCCGGTCTCGGGCCGGTCCGGCGTGATGCCGAACGTAACCAGATGCCGGTCTTGCGCGACAGCTTGCAAGCCCTTTTCGACGGCGGCGTAGAAGGCGGCCTTGTCCGGGACGACATGATCCGACGGAGCCACCAGCATCAGCGCGTCCGGGTCCTGCTGTTGCAGGTACAGGGCCGCCGCCAGAATAGCCGGTGCCGTGTTGCGTCCTTCGGGCTCGATCAGCACTGGGCCGGGGTCGATTCCGACAGCGGCCAACTGCTCGGTGACGACAAAACGGAAGGCCTCATTGGTCAGAATCAGGGGTTTGGAAAAAGGTGCCTCGGCCGGACCCCGCATCCGATCGGCGCAATCCTGCAACAGGCTGGTTTCACCGAGCAGCGGCACGAATTGCTTGGGATAGCTCTTGCGGGACAACGGCCACAGCCGGGTTCCGGAGCCTCCACACAAGATGACGGGATGGACGTTGCTCATGTTTAAAAACACTCTTTTTTGATGTGATTTGGGTGGTTACACCGTTTGACGGCTAGGTATGGCGCGGTGCATCACTGCGCGGCTTTGCCTGTGGCGACGATATCGTTCAGGTATCGGGCCAAGTCGTCGCGCAGGTCGTCGCGGGCCAGCGCGAAGGACACCGTCGCCTGCAGAAACCCCGCCTTCGAGCCGCAATCGAACCGCTGGCCCTTGAACCGATAGCCGAAGACCGGCACGCCGTTGCCGATGTCCTCGGCGATGGCATCGGTCAGCTGGATCTCACCGCCGCTGCCTTTCTTCATGTGGTTGAGGTTGTACAGCACCGAAGGACCCATGATGTAGCGTCCGATCACCGCCAGGTTCGAGGGCGCCTCTTCGGGTTTGGGCTTCTCGACCATTCCGCGCACGCGGACCACCGTGCCGGTGTTTTCGGCCACGTCCAGAATGCCGTAGGCGCTGGTGCGCTCTGGCGCCACCTCCATCGTGGCGACCATGTTGCCGCCGGTTTCTTCATAGGCTTCAACCATTTGTTGCAGACAGGGCTTTTCGGCGGCGATGACGTCGTCGGGCAGCATCACGGCAAAAGGTTCGTCGCCGATCAAACGTCGCGCGCACCAGACCGCGTGGCCCAGGCCCAGGGCCTTGTACTGGCGGATATAGGCGATCGCACCGCTTTCCATGTTGGTCGCATCCAGCGTTTTCAGCAGCTTGTCTTTGCCCTTGGCCCGCAACTCTTCCTCGAGAACGGGGTTGTGGTCGAAATAGTCTTCCAGCGCCGACTTGCCGCGCGATGTCACGAAGATGAATTCCGTGATCCCGGCCGCGCGGGCTTCGTCGATTGCGTATTGTATTAATGGCCGGTCAACCAGCGTCATGATTTCTTTCGGAACCGATTTCGTGGCGGGAAGAAACCGGGTCCCCAATCCCGCGACCGGAAAAATCGCCTTGGTGACCTTTCGTGACATGATACCTCACAAATCAAATACGCCGCGGGCGAACAAACCGCCGCCGGGGATCCCTCTTAGGCCGGGAGGCCAGCGCATTCAATGACTCTTGGGCGACCCGGCGGAAACTTTCCGAACCGTGCCATCTCAAATGAACGGTGTCAAAAGCATCCGCAAAGGTGTGATCGACCCGCGAAACGCCAAAGGCCCGGAAACCCGGCAAGCGGACGAACCCCCAAAGCCGAAGTTCCGGCTTTGGGGGGCGGCGATCAGGTCTGGCCCAGAATGGCATCCAGCGGGTCGTGCTCGGCCACCAGATGCCCCGGGGCAACCTCGGTCAGCTTGGGAACATAGTCGGTCTGACCCGCCGCCAGACGGCTGGGCAGGAACCGCAGCGCCGCCTTGGGATCCATCGGCGAGGGCAACTCGCCCGGCAGTTTCAACCGCTGGCGGCTGCGCTCGACATCCGGGTCCGGGATCGGAACCGCCGAGATCAGCGATTGCGTATAGGGATGAACCGGGTTCGAGCAGATCACCTCGCCATCGCCCAGTTCGACGATGCGGCCGAGATACAGAACCATGATCCGGTTCGACACCGCGCGCACCACCGACAGGTCGTGGCTGATGAAGATCATCGACAGCCCGAACTCCTGCTGCAGTTCCTTCAGCAGCTGCACGATTTGCGCCTGGATCGACACGTCCAGCGCCGAGACCGCCTCGTCGCAGATGATCAGCTTGGGTTTGTTGATCATCGCCCGGGCGATGCCCACGCGTTGGTTCTGCCCGCCCGACAACTCGTGCGGGTAGCGGTTGATCATGTTGGCGTTCAGGCCGACCCGTTCCATCATCTCGGCGACCATCTGCTTGCGCTCGCGCTCGGTCAGGTCGGGGCGATAGGTTTTCAGCGGTTCCGCGATCGAGGCAGAAATCGTCATCCGCGGGTCCAGGCTGGCCAGCGGGTCCTGGAACACGATCTGCAGATCCTTGCGGTACTTGTTCAGTTCGGCCCGTTTCAGTCCGACGATCGGATGGCCCAGCCAGCTGACATTGCCGGCGCTCGGCTCGATCAGCTGCAGCACGGCACGGGCGAGGGTGGACTTGCCGCAGCCCGATTCACCGACCACGCCCAGGGTTTCACCCTTGCGGATGTCAAAGCTGACCCCGTTCACCGCCTTCAACGGCACCTTGCGGCCAAAGATGCCGCCCGGAACGTGGATCGGGAAATGCACCTTGACGTCATCGACCTTCAGCAGCGGGGCCTCGTCGGTCTCCACCGCCTTGGGCGCATCGCCCGCGTCGATGCGGGGCATGGCCTCGATCAGGGTGCGAGTATAGGCGTGCTTGGGCGCGTGAAAGATCTCGCGCGTGTCACCGGCCTCGACGAACTCACCCAGGCGCATGACCTGCACCCGGTCGCACATGCGGGCCACGACGCCCATGTCATGGGTGATCAGGGCGATGGCCGTGCCTTCGTCCTTTTGCAGACGCACCATCAGATCCAGGATGTCGGCCTGAACGGTCACGTCCAGCGCGGTGGTCGGTTCGTCGGCGATCAGCAGTTTGGGATTGCACAGCATCGACATGGCGATCATCACCCGCTGGCGCATCCCGCCCGACAGCTCGTGCGGGAACTGGTCCAGACGGCGCGCGGCCTCGGGGATGCGGACGCGGTCCAGCCATTCCAGGCACCGTTGCCGCGCGGCCGAACCCTGCAGGCCTTCGTGTACGCTCAGCACTTCGCGCATCTGCTGGCCGATCCGCAGATGCGGGGTCAGCGCGGTCAGCGGGTCCTGAAATATCATGCCCACATCGGCACCGCGGATCTGGTTCAGCTTGCTCACGGGCAGGTTCAGAATTTCCTGCCCGTTCAGCAGCACCGACCCGGTGGCCCGGCCCGCCGGCGGCAGCAGGCCCATCGCGGCCATGAAGGTCTGGCTTTTGCCCGACCCGCTTTCGCCGACGATGCCCAGGCATTCGCCCGGGGCGATGTCAAAGCTGATGTTCTTGACGGCCTCGACCACCCCATCGGGCGTGTCGAACTGAACGCTCAGGTTCTTTACGGAAAGCAGGCTCATGTCAGCGGTCCTTCGGATCCAGTGCGTCACGCAGGCCATCGCCGATGAAGAACATCGTGATGATGATGGTGACGTAAAATGCCAGGGGGTACATCAGTTGCCACAACGTGCCGTAACCCATGGTTCCGGCGCCCTCGGCGATCAGACGACCCAACGAGGTATAGGGCTCGGAAATCCCCAGGCCCAGGAACGAGATGAAGCTCTCCGTCAGGATCATCTCGGGCACCAGCAGCGAAGCATAGACGATCACAACGCCCAGCAGGTTGGGCAGGATGTGGCGGTACATGATGGTGAACTCGCTGACACCGGCGGCGCGGGCGGCCTCGATGAACTCGCGGTTCTTCAGGGTCAGGGTCTGGCCGCGCACGATCCGCGCCATGGTCAGCCAGCCCACCGCACCTAGCGCGATGAACAGCATGAAGAACGACCGCCCCGCCACGACCAGCAGCAGGATGATGACCAGCGTGGCCGGAATGGCCAGCAGGATGTCGACGAAGCGCATCATCACGCCGTCGACGCGCCCGCCGATATAGCCGGCGGCGATGCCATAGCACGTGCCCACGATCAGCGCGGTAGCCGCCCCGATCAGACCCACCAGCAACGAGGTTGTGGTGGCCTGGATGACCCGGCTGTACAGGTCGCGCCCCAGATCGTCGACGCCGAAATAGTGCCCTGTCTCGATGGACGGCATACCCATGCCGGCCACGTCGCCCATGACGTTCCAGTCGATTTCTTCGTTGCTCCAGACGGCAAAGTAGGGCCCGATGATCGTGAACAAAACGATCAGGCCCAGGATGAACACGCTGGCCATGGCGGCTTTGTTGCGGACAAAACGCATCCGCGCGTCCTGCCAAAGCGAACGTCCCTGAATGACCGTGTAATCGGTGATGTCTTCGGCCAGATGGGCGGCTTTCTGAGATTTTCCAAGCATTTGCCAGCCCCCTCAGTAACGGATTTTCGGATCGAACCAGGCATAAGCCAGGTCGGTCAGCAGGTTCACCAGAACGGTCAGAACGCCATAGAGGATCGTGACCCCCAGCAGCACAGCATAGTCGCGTGACAAGGCCGAACCCACATAGGCCTGCCCCAGCCCACCGGTCGAGAAGTAGATGTCAACAAACACCGACCCGGTCAGCACATAGACGAAAACCGGCCCCAGATAGGACACCACCGGCAGCAGCGTGGGTTTCAGCGCATGGCGCCAAATCACGGTGCGGGTGGGCAGGCCCTTGGCCCGCGCGGTGCGGATGAAGTTCGAATTCAGAACTTCGAGCATCGACGACCGGGTGATCCGCGCGATCGAGCCCATGTACGAGGTCGCAAGAGCGATGACGGGCATGATCAGGTATTGCCACTGACCCCCGTTCCAGCCGCCGCCCGGCAGCCAGCCCAGCCACAGGGTGAAAGTCAGGATCAGGATCGGGCCCATGATGAAGTTCGGCAGCGCCTGGGCGGCGATGCCCAGACCCACGGCGAAATAGTCGATCCAGCTGTTGTGGCGGATCGCGGCGGCGATGCCCAGCCCGACGCCCACCAGCGTAGCCACGATGAAGGACAGCATCCCGTAGGTCAGCGAAATCGGAAAGCCCTGCGCGATGATGTCGTTCACGTCGCGGTCCTTGAACTTGAAGGACGGGCCGAAATCGAAATGCACCACGATGTTGTACAAATAGTCCCAAAGCTGTTTCCACAGCGGCTGGTCCAGCCCGTAGCGCGCCTCGATATTGGCCAGAACCTGCGGCGGCAACGGCCGCTCAGAGGTGAAGGGCCCGCCGGGCGCGAAGTGCATCAGAAAGAAACTGGCGACGATCAGCAACAGGATCGTCGGAACGGCGATCAGCAGTCGCCGGATGACATAGGCAAGCATTTCATGCCCCCAATTATTGGCTCTGCCCCAGAGCATGTCCGGGGCAGGGCGCGATCAAAGGATGATGATTACTCGGCGATCTTGTAGAGGTTCTTCGAGTACCAGTTCTGCTCGACGTTGTTCACCGGCCAGTTCCCCACGTCGCTGTCCATCATGTAGACGCCGGCATAGTGGTAGATCGGGATCACAGGGGTTTCCTGTGCGATGATCCGCTCGACCTCGGTGTACAGCGGGGCCGGATCATCCGAGGTCTTGGCCTGGGCCAGCAGCTCGTCCACCTTCGGGTTGCTGTACTTGCCGTCGTTATAGCCGGAATCAGACTGCAGCAGGTCCAGGAAGGTCGAGGCTTCGTTGTAGTCGCCGCACCATGCGCCGCGGGCCAGCTCGAAGTTCTGGTTGCCGCGCTCTTCCAGGAAGATCTTCCATTCCATGTTGGCCAGCTCGACCTGCGCGCCCAGCTTCTGCTTCCACATTTGGCTGAGGGCCACGGCGACCTTCTTGTGCGCCTCGGAGGTGTTGTAGACCATCGAGAAGGTCAGCGGGTTGTCGGGGCCGTACCCGGCCTCGGCCAGCAGTTCTTTGGCCAGCTCGTCGCGCTCGGCTTGCGTCATCGTCGCCATTTCGACGACCGGCGGGGTGAACCCTGCGGTGGCTTCGGGCACGAAGGTGTAGGCTTCGGGCTGACCTCCGGCCAGGATGTTCTCGGTGATGATCTTGCGGTCAACCGCCAGCGACAGAGCCTGACGCACGTTCGGGTCCTTGAAGGCCTCAGGGCCGCCGTCGGACAGGTTGAACGTGTAGTAGTAGTTGCACAGGCGCGGGAAGCTGATCGCCTCGTTCGGGTATTCCTTCTTCAGTCGCGGGAACTGGCCTGCGGGCACCTCGGTACGGTCCAGCTCGCCGGCCAGATAACGGGTCAGGGCCACGTTTTCATCGTTGATGACCAGCGCCACGACCTTGTCGATGATGGTGTTGTCGTTGTCCCAGTACATCGGGTTGCGCTCGCGCACCGAGCGTTCGTTGGGCAGGTGCTCGGTCAGGACATAGGCGCCGTTCGACACGATGTTGCCAGGCTTGGTCCATTCATCGCCGAACTGCTCGATAACCTTCCGCGGGGCCGGGAAGGTGGTCGAATGCGTGGTCATCTGCGGGAAATAGGGCAGCGGCGCGCTCAGCTTCACTTCCAGCGTGTGGTCGTCGATCGCCTTGACGCCCAGATCGTCGACCGGCTTGTCGCCCGCGATGATTTCGGCGGCGTTCTCGATCGACATCAGTTCCATGAACCACGCATAGGGCGAGGACAGCGCCGGATCGACGGCGCGCTTCCAAGCGTATACGAAATCATGCGCGGTGACCGGGTCACCATTCGACCACTTGGCGTTGTCGCGCAGGGTGAAGGTGTACACGTCCTTGGTTTCGTTGGTGGTATAGCCGGTCGCCACGCCCGGAACCAGGTTGCCGTTCTCGTCCTGGTTCATCAGACCTTCGAACAGGTCGCGGACAATCTCGGCGCCCGACACGTCCTCGACTACCTGCGGGTCGACCGAGCTGTGCTCGTCCAGCACGCGGTAGACAAAGGTCTGGTCGTCGGCCAGCGGCTCGCCGGTGACCGGATGGGTGCCTGCGGCCAGCGCGGCACCGGTGATGAAGGTCGAGCACAGCAGGCCCGCCACCGAGTTTCGAAGGATGGTGTTCATGATCTTCTCCCATTTATTGTGGCGGCGGTCTGCGCATCCCCGTGGGATGGCGTCCGGCGGCCCTGGTTGCCCGACATCCGCTGGGACCCGGTTCTTTTCGATTTTGGATTGTGCCAATTCGCAAGGAACACTGCGTCGCAGCTTTGTGGATTGCAGTCGGTGAAGTGGATGCAAGAGCTTCCTCTCGCTGTGCAAGACCGTGCCACTATTTTGGGCAGGGTTAAAGCCTTCCCATGAACCCGGATCGCCTAAAGGCAGAAAGAAACTTCGTGACGCGAGGTCGCCGAAATTTTGTAACGATGGCGTTTGTCGCTGGGATATTTTCGTGCCCAGGCTGCTCGGAATTCCGCCTGTGAAGCGGCCTGTTTCGGCAGAGTATCGCGGCCCGTTTTCGCCGAATTCGGCGAATCGCCCGCGGTCAGGGGCGCAACCGCGATTTCATCCGCGCGTCGGGAAAGCATGTGGGGCGCTGGCCTGTCGCCTCTTGCCAGCGGCCGATCGACCGGCGCGTCTTGTATCCCGGCAGGCCATCGGCACCGCCCACGTCATGCCCCATGGCGATCAGGGCTTTCTGCATGGCTGCGATGTCCGACCGGTACAGGCCGTCAACCTTGCCCCAGCGCCCCTTGAAATCGCCCACGCCATACTGGATGCGGTCGCCTACATGGCCCACAAACAGGGCATAGAGGTCGCTGGTGTTGTAGTCCTTCAGAACGTAGAAATTGGGTGTCACGATGAAGGCCGGCCCGTGGCGGCCCGCTGGCATCATCAGGTATCCTTCGCCGAGCAGCTCGTGCGGGGGAAAGGGTCGGCCCGAGACGCGGGTGATGCCCATCGCGGCCCAGTCGCGGATCGGGCGACCCTGATCGGGGCCCTCCAGCGCACAGGACACTGACGCATCCACCGTCACCTCGAACCCCCAGTCGCGGCCGGGCACCCAGCCATGTCGTTCAAGGTAGGCAGCGATTGAGGCGATCGTGTCTTCGGCCGACCTCCAGATATCGGCGCGCCCATCGCCATTGCCGTCGGTGGCATAGGTCAGAAAACTGCTGGGCATGAATTGCGGCTGGCCCAGAGCGCCGGCCCAACTGCTTTTCATCGCCCGGCCGCTTACGTGGCCGGCCTCGACGATCTGCAGGGCGGCGATCAGCTCGTCGGTGAAATACGCCGCGCGCGTGCTCATGAACGCCTTGGTGGCCAGCACCTGAAAGGCATCATGCCGGATGGGCACCTGCCCGAACCCGCTTTCGCGGCCCCAGATCGCAAGGATGATGCGTGCGGGCACGCCTGTGTCCGCCTCGACCCGACGCAGGGTCGCTGCATGGCGTTTGGCCATCCTGCGCCCGGCCGCGGCGGTGCCTTGCACCGTGTTGGCGTTGAAATAACGCGCCGGTGCGCCGAATTCGGCCTGGCGCTGCGTCTTGGGCGTCTTTGGTGTGGTTCCGGGCGGCACCAGATCCGGCAGATCCCAGTTGATCCTGACGCCGTTCAGACTGTTTTGGAACGTGCGGCGCGACACGCCCTCGCCCCGGGCCAAGGGCCAGAGTTCGGTGCTCAGCCAAGCCTGGAATTGTTGTTCCACGGCGGCCCTGTCCAGCGCCGGAACGGCGGTGGCCCAGATCAGGCCGAGGATGACGAACAGCACACGCATGGCAGGTTCCGAGTGTCTCCAGCCCGCGACCCAAGTCAACTCATACCGATAGTTTGCCTGAAATTTCTTGTGAAGTCGGTCAACTCTGCCGATAGTTGCCGAAACCAGCGGGAACAAAAGGCAATCTGACGTGGCCAGAGAACCGACGACCCCGGCAGTACGAGCGACGCTGATCGCGATCACGGTCTGGGCGGTCGCCGCCCATCCTGGGTTGGCCAGTAATAGCTTTCTGGACCCGCAAGGCCCGATAGCCCAGGCCCAGAGGGTTCATCTGTTGCGCGCCACCGCGCTGATCCTAGTTGCGGTCATTCCGGTTCTGGTTCTGGTTCCCCTGATCGCTCTGCGCTATCGCCGTCGCGCGCAAAGCCCGGCTACCTATCGGCCCAAATGGGAGTTTTCGCCCCTGCTCGAAACCGCGATGTGGGGCGTGCCAGTGGTAATCGTCGCGCTGCTGTCCTTCTATCTGTGGAAGGCGACCCACCGGCTGGACCCCTACGCGGCCGCGTTCGGCGATGAACCGGCCCTGCGCGTTCAGGTGGTGGGGCTGGATTGGAAATGGCTGTTCATCTACCCCGATCTGGGCATCGCGACGGTGGGTGAATTCGGGATTCCCACGCAGCGTCAGGTCGCCTTGACGCTGACGACGGACACGGTGATGCAATCCTTCATGATTTCTGCCCTGGCGGGGCAGATCTATGCCATGCCGGGCATGACGACCCAATTGCATCTTGTGGCTGATGCCCCCGGACAAATGCAGGGCGAGAACACCCAGTACAACGGGCGCGGATTTACCAAGCAGAAGTTCCAGACGGTCGCGATGTCGCCCCCGGACTTCGACGCATGGGTTGACCGGGTTGGGCAGAACGGAATCGTTCTGGACCCGGCAACCTATCGGACGTTGGCCATGCGGACCGACCGGGACGAAGTTCAGGCCGCGCTTGGCACCGCGCAGATGCCGGACAATGCGCTGTACTTTCGTCTGGATGATGGCGATCTGTTCCACAGCGTTCTGGACCGGTATCACAACGGGCAACCATTGCCTGAGGATCAGCAACCGGGATCCGCCCAGTACGGGCAGGAGGGCAAGCCATGACAGCTGCCGAGTCCGGTTTCTTCGGTCGTCTGACCTGGGAAGCATTCCCCATCGCCGGGCTGATTCAAGATCCCAACACGAACGAGATCGTCGCCAACGCGGCGGCGGGCGTGGTGATCGTCGGTGTGGTCTTGGTTCTGGGGCTGCTCACGTGGTTTCGCCTGTGGGGGCCGCTGTGGCGCGACTGGCTGACCAGCGCGGATCACAAGAAAATCGGCATCATGTATATCGTCTTTGCCATCGTCATGCTGGCGCGCGGCGTTCTGGAAGGCGTCGTGATGCGTGCCCAACAGGCGGCCGGGCCGGGCGAGGGATTCCTCGAGGCCGAACACTTTGCCGAGCTGTTCAGCACCCACGGCACGATCATGATCTTCTTCGTGGCGGTGCCCTTCGTGTTCGGACTGGCGAATTTCCTTGTCCCGCTGATGATCGGCGCGCGCGACGTGGCCTTTCCGGTGATGAACCAGATCAGCCTCGGCCTGACGGTTTCGGCGGGGATGATGCTGATGGTCAGCTTGGTGGTGGGCGAGTTTTCCACCGGCGGCTGGACGGCCTATCCGCCCTATACCGGAGCGGCCTTCAATCCGGGTGTGGGGCCGGATTACTGGATCTGGGCGATCGTGGTGTCGGGTATCGGCACCACGCTGACGGGGATCAACTTTGCCGTCACGATCTACAAGCTGCGCGCGCCCGGGATGATTTTCATGCGGCTGCCCATGTATTGTTGGACGATCATCTGCAGCTCGATCCTGATCGTGTTCGCAATGCCGCCTTTGGGGGTAGCGGCGCTGCTGCTGGCCGCTGACCGGTATCTTGATTTCCATTTCTTCACCAATGACCTGGGCGGCAACATGATGAACTATGCCAACCTGTTCTGGCTGTTCGGCCACCCCGAGGTCTATCTGCTGGTTCTGCCGGCCTATGGCATCTTTTCCGAAGTCTTCGCGACCTTCTCGGCCAAGCGGCTCTATGGCTACACTTCGCTGGTGATCGCGACCATGTCGATCGCGGTGCTGTCGTTCACCGTCTGGCTGCACCATTTCTTCACCATGGGCCAAAACGCCCTGATCAACGCGGTCTTCGGCATTGCCACGATGCTGATCGCAATTCCCACCGGCGTTAAGGTCTATGACTGGATGGCCACCCTTTATCGTGGCCGCATCCGGTTCTCGGTGCCGATGCTGTACGGGCTGGCCTTTCTGATGCTGTTCGTGATCGGGGGGCTCAGCGGGGTGATCCTGGCCAATCCGACCGTCGACTATCAGGTGCACAATACGCTGTTCCTGGTCGCGCATTTTCACAACGTGCTGCTGCCGGGTGTCCTGTTCGGCTTGCTGGCGGGCTACAACTATTGGTTCCCCAAAGCATTCGGCTTTCGCCTGGATGAAGCCTGGGGGCGGATTTCAGTCGTCCTGTGGACGGTGGGCTTTATGCTGACCTTCCTGCCGCTGTATGTGGTGGGTCTGATGGGTATGCCGCGCAGGTCCTACAGCTGGGAGGACCCGAACTTTCATCCCTACATGATCGCGGCCGTCATCGGAGCGCTGGTTATTCTGGCCGCGCTGTTGTCGATCGTCGTGCAACTGTGGGTCAGCATCCGCAACCGCGAACAGAGCCGCGTTCCGGTTGGCGACCCCTGGGACGCCCGCACGCTGGAATGGTCGATCGCGGCCCCGCCGCCGCGTTACAATTTCGCGATCATCCCGCTTGTCACGGACCGTGACGATTTCGCCGCCGCGAAAGAACGCGGCGAGGCCTACCCGCACCCCGACCGATACGAGGACATCACCATGCCGCGCAACACCAGCATCGGTTTCGTGCTCTGCGTGCTTAGCGGTGTGTGGATGTTTGCGCTGGTTTGGTGGATCTGGTGGCTGGCGGCGCTGATGACCGTGATGATGATCCTGTCGTTCATCCTTTGGACCTTTCAGACCGATACCGAGGAGGTTGTTGCGGCCGAAGACGTGCGCAGGCAGCACGAGGCCTGGCTGGACTTTGTCCGCAACGCGACCCCTGTAAACAGGGATCATGAAGGCGCGCCAGAAAACACCGGGCTTGCCCGACCGGATCTGGAGGCGACGACATGAGGCCTGCACCAACCCACAGCTATCCGGGCCTGAACCTGGGCCGAGGCAGGCCCGGGGCCCACAAGGCGACCGAGGTTGTGACCTTCGGTTTCTGGGTCTTTCTGATGAGCGATCTGGTCTATTTCGGGCTGATGTTCGGCGTCTACATCACCATGATAGACGCACAGGCCGGTGGTCCGGGCCCGCACGCGCTGTTTGATCTGTACAGCATCTTTGCCCAGACGCTGATCCTGCTGACCAGCAGCCTGACCGTTGGACTGGCCATGCTGGCGCTGAAATACAACCTGCCGCGCGGCCGGATCGTTTTGTGGTTCGGGGTCACGCTACTGCTGGGGCTGAGTTTTCTGGTTCTCGAGATCCGCGATTTCATGTCGATGGTGGAAAAGGGCGGCATCCCACAGCGCAGCGGTTTCCTGTCCGCCTACTACGGGCTGGTGCCTCTGCACGGTCTGCACGTGACCGCGGGCTGCGTGTGGTTGGTGGTGCTGGGCATTCAACTGCGGGTCATGGGGATGACCGACCTGGTGATCTCGCGCATGGTCCGGCTGGCGCTGTTTTGGCATTTTCTCGACCTGATCTGGATCGGCATCATCACCATCGTCTATTTCGGAGGGTTGACTTATGGATAGACATTCCGAACTGCACCGGCGCGAGCGGCGGCGCTATGCGATCGGCTATGGTGGCTCGCTTTTGTTGACGCTGGCCATGTTTGGCACGGCGCATTGGTTCGGCATCGAAACCCCCGGCGTCTATCTGACGATCGGCCTGCTCGGGCTGGCGCAGCTGATCGTGCAGCTGATCTATTTCCTGCATATCGACCGTCGCCGCAGCAGCCGCGAGGATCTCGATCTGGTGTTGTTCTCGACGCTGGTTCTTCTGATCATAATCGGGGGAACGGTCTGGATTCTGGGCAATCTGGCGATGCGGATGCACATGCCCGTCATGTGAGCGCGCTCAGCGCGTTGCCCACAGGCCCAGCCACAGGGCCAGCCAGCACAGGCCTACGCTCAGCAGGATGTTGGCGGCTGCGGTCGCGATGGTGCGCTCGCGCCGCAGTTCCAGCGACTGCCAGGCAAAGCTGGAAAAGGTCGTGAAACCGCCGCAGAAGCCGAAGACAAGGCGCCTTTGATCTTCGGCCAGATCGACGGTGCCGCCCAGATACCCGATCCAAAGCCCCAACAGCAGGCTGCCGCCCACGTTCACCATCAGAGTTGCCACCGGCAGGTCATGGGTAACCGCGCGTGTAACCCAATGGCGCAGCACGGCGCCCAGCCCGCCGCCCAGCCCGAACATCAAGTGCAAGTGCAGATCGGTCATCCGCCGAACCCTCGGGCCGACCTGCGACGGCCGATGGCCTCGCCCAGAATCGCCGCGCCCAGTCCGGCGGAGATCTCGGCCGCCAGCGGTATCAGCACCACCCAGCCCGAGGTTTCGGCGAAGCGCTCCAGCTCGGCGACGAACGAGGAAAAGGTCGACAGCCCGCCGCAGAAACCCACAGCGCCCAGATGCAGCACATGGGCATGCACACGGGTGCGGATCGCATACAGCCAGCCCAGCACGAAACAGGCCGCCACGTTGATGCCGAACGTGGCCGTCAGCAGTGGCGCACCGGGGATCTCCAGCGCAAACAGTTCGCGCAGGATCGACCCCGCCGCGCCGCCGATGAAGACGGCGGCATACATCAGCGGTCGTCCCGCTATGGCAGCCTGCGCTCTGGCCAAGACGTCTGTCCCTGTTCCTGCGTGTCTGCGCATGGATAAAGGGCGTGCCCATCAGGCTCAAGGGCGATCACGATGGCGCAAGACAGGCCGCGCGATCCGCACAAAGGCTTGCAATCGCGTGACAAGCTTTCCACGATCGGCCGAAGATCATGAGGGAGAGCAGGATGATCGTACGCAGGATCTACTTTGCCGTGACCTTTGTCGCGTTGCCGCTGACGGTCATTCTGGGGCTGTTCTGGCCGCCTGCTTTCTGGCTGCTGGTCCTATTGGTGCCTTATGCGCTGGTTGGTCTCTATGACCTGCTAACCACGCGGCACAACGTGCTGAACAACTATCCGGTTCTGGGGCACTTCCGCTATATGCTGGAATTCGTCAGCCCCGAGATCCGGCAATATTTCGTGGAAACCAACGAAAGCGGCCGTCCCTTCAACCGCATCGTGCGGTCTCTGGTCTATTCCCGAGCCAAGGGGCAGGTCGATACGCAGGCCTTCGGTACGCAGTACGACATCCTCAAGGTCGGGTACCACCGCGCCAACCATTCGCTGGCCCCCAAGGAGGTGCCGGCAAGCGAGGAACGCATCCTGCTTGGCGGGCCTCAATGTGAAAAACCCTATCTGGCGTCGCGTCTGAACGTCTCGGCCATGAGCTTCGGTGCGCTCAGCGCCAATGCGATCCGGGCGCTGAACGGCGGCGCGCGCGACGGCGGTTTTGCCCACAACACGGGCGAGGGCGGCCTGTCGCCCCATCACCTGGCCGAGGGCGGTGACATCATCTGGCAGATCGGCACCGGCTATTTCGGCTGCCGCACCCCTGAGGGCGGGTTCGACAAGGACAAGTTCGCCGAACGGGCGCGGATGGAGGTCGTCAAGGCGATCGAGATCAAGCTGTCGCAAGGGGCCAAGCCCTCGCATGGCGGCGTGCTGCCTGCGGCCAAGGTGGATGCCGAAATCGCCGTGATCCGCGGCGTGCCGGTTCACCAGGACGTGATCTCGCCGCCGGTTCATTCGGCCTTCGACGGCCCGACCGGGTTGCTGAATTTCGTCCAACAGCTCCGCGACCTGTCCGGCGGCAAGCCCGTCGGCTTCAAGCTGTGCATCGGGGCGCGATCCGAATTCCTTTCGATCTGCAAGGCCATGCTGGAAACCGGCATCCTGCCCGATTTTATCACCGTGGACGGGGCCGAAGGCGGCACCGGCGCTGCCCCGGTGGAATTTACAAATCGCCTGGGAACCCCACTGAACGAGGCGTTGATCTTCGTCGACAACAGCCTGCGTGGCGTGGGGCTGCGCGACAAGATCCGGGTGATCGCCTCGGGCAAGGTGGCCACCGGGTATGACATGATCGAGAAATGCGCCCTGGGGGCCGACATGTGCAACGCGGCGCGGGCGATGATGTTCGCGGTGGGCTGCATCCAGGCGCTACATTGCAACACCAACCGCTGCCCCTCGGGGGTGGCCACGCAGGACCCGGTGCGCGGCCGCGCGGTCAATGTCCCGCAAAAGCGCAAGCGCGTGCACCGGTTCCACGATGCGACGCTGGAAAGCTTCCGTGAGATCCTGGGCGCCATGGGCAAGGAACGGGTGTCGGATCTGCGCCCGTCCGACATCTTTCGCCGGACGGCGGACGAACGCGAGTGGTCCTATGCCCAGCTTTATACCTTTCTCGAAGACGGCGCCTTGTTGAGTGCCGACATTCCTGCCGAATTCGCCGATGATTGGGCCCGTGCCTCACCCGCGCAGTTCTGACACCCGGGCCTAGTTCAGCGACGGCCGCGGGTTGCTGGCGGCATGGGCGTGGATCTTGCGGATGCTCCATTCAACAGCGTTCCGCATCGTGCTGCCGAGGGCCTGATCGAAGGCAGCGACCAGGTCGGGTGTCTGGTCGCTGGCAGCAATCACGTCGCGCTGGAACGAGTTCGAGGCGATGATTTTGTCTTCGAACTCGTCGATGATCTTGATGTTGAGGCGAACTTCGATTTTGACCGAGGTGGAATCTTCGGTGTCTCCGACGACGATTCCCTGGAATTCGCGCAGGTCTGGAACGATCACATAGTCCGCCCGCAGACCGACGGTCGAGCGGCCCACGGCCGCAACACGGTTGCTGTTTTCAAAGCTCTCGACCAGCAGGGCCTGCACGATCAGCGGTGCCCTGTCCACCCAGCGCGCGCGCGGCAGGTATTGCACCTGCAGGCGCGTCGGCTGCACCGCGATCTGGTCGGTGTTGACCGCGGCTGTGGCCGTCGGCTCCTGCACGACGATCTGCTTACCCACACGTGGCAGCGAACTGGAGAACGTGCTTTTGGGCGTCAGCAAGTACAGATCGTTGGGTTTCGAGGCCTGCTTCAGCGTTCCCAACCCGGTGCAGCCGGTCAACCCTGCCAGGCCCAACGCGACGATTGCTGCTCTGATCATTGGCGAAACTCCGATGCCTGTGTGCCCAGCAGGAACCGGGCCGGGTCGCGTTCCAGCTTGTCCACTAGCCGATCAAGGCCAACGACAAGGCGCTGGGATTCTTCGACGAAGCGCACGAACTGGGGCAGGCCCACGCGCAGAAAGTCCGACACCTGGCGACGGTTCTGCTGCACGATGCCGTCGATCGTGCCCAGCAGGTCCGACGCCGATTGCGAGGCGCTGAGGATATCGGCGGAAATCGCGTCGATCCGCTCGGTGACGTTCGACACGGTCTCGGCCACCTGGTTGGCTGCGGTGCGGATATCGGCGGCCACGGCGGCCACGTCTTCGTCCATGACACGATTGGCCGAGTCGAAGGCGCGTTCGGCCGAGGTCAGCGTGCCCTTGGCCGTTTCCATCGCCGAGGTGACGGAGTCGAGCGTTTGGTTGGCATTCGCGAAGGTGTTGTTGACGGTTGTCATGGTCACCCCTGCCTCATCCGACAGCCCGATCAGCCGGTCCGCCAATTCAGACCCCTGCGCGATGAAGGGCCGGATATCCTGTTCCAGCACCTGATCGGCCGTGGCCAGCGTCTTGTTGACACCATCCAGTGCGGTTTTTGCGGATTCCGCGGCGGTCTTGACACTGTTGAGCGTGTCAGTCCCGGTGGTCAGCGTGGTTTCGGCCGTATCCGCCAGCTGGTCCAGCCGCTGGGTGAAGGCACCAATCTCCTTTGCCGCACCGCCCAGATCGCCCGAGAGGGTTTCGAAATCGGTCAGCGTCTTGTCCAGCCGCCCCGAGGCCGAGGCGAGGTTGTCCAGAATGTCGGCCACCGCCTTGCGGTTGTCGTCATCGACAACGGCGTTGAGGTTTTCCAGCAGGGTCACCGCCTCGTCCAGCACCTTTGGCGCGCCTTCGAACAGCGACTGGATCGCGCTGCGTTTGCTTTTGATGACGCTGAACTGCGGCAGGCGCTCTGCATCGGGCGACCCCCCCGACAGTTCGACATAGCTGACGCCCGTCACCCCCAACGACTGCAATTGCGCGATGGTATCCGTGGTGACGGGAATATCGGCGTCGATTTCAAGGCGCACACGCACCTTCGAGGGGTCGTCATCGTCCAGATCTAGCGAGATCACCTGGCCCACGGGCAGTCCGTTGTAGTTGACGCCCCCGGCCGCCGACAGGCCCGAAACATTGTCGAACAACACGTCGTAGTAGGCGTATTGCCGGGTCACCTCGAACTTGGCCAGCCACAGGAAAAAGCCGAACGCGCTGAGGATACCCACAAGCGTAAAAGTGCCGATCAGGATGTAGTTCGCCCGGGTTTCCATCGCCTCTACCTGTCGTGCCCCTTCTGCTGCGCCGCGCGGGCCCGGGGGCCGGTGAAGTATTCCTGTACCCAAGGATGATCGACCTTGGTCATCTCGTCTATGGGACCTTCGACCAGAACGCGTTTTTCCGCAAGCACCGCGACGCGGTCGCAGATGGCGTAAAGACTGTCGAGGTCATGGGTGACCATGAAAACGGTCAGCCCCAAGGCCTGTTGCAATTCGCCGATCAGTTCGTCATAGGCCGCCGCCCCGATCGGGTCCAACCCGGCGGTGGGTTCGTCCAGAAACACGATCTCGGGGTCCAGCGCCAGCGCGCGCGCCAGTGCCGCCCGTTTGCGCATCCCGCCCGACAGCTCGGACGGAAACTTGCCGCAACTCAGCTGTGGCAGGCCCACAAGGCTGATCTTGAGGCTGCCGAGCGCGCGCATCAGGCTTTCGCTCAGGCCCGTATGTTCGCGCAGCGGCGCCATCACGTTCTGCAACACGGTCAGCGATGAAAACAGCGCGCCGTCCTGAAAGGCCACGCCCCAGCGTTTCTCGATCCGGCGACGGTCCGCCTCGGGGCCGTTCAGCACGTCAACGCCCAGCACCTCGATGCTGCCGGCGGCGGGCTTGTTCAGCCCGACGATGGTGCGCAACAGGACCGATTTGCCGGTGCCCGACCCGCCGACGATGCCCAGAACCTCGCCGCGCCAGACATCCAGGTTCAGGTCATCATGCACCACCTGCGGGCCGAACTGGTTGCGCAGGTGACGCACCCGGATCACCGCCTCGCGCTGTGCCTCTGCCTTGGTGTCCTGCTGCTGGATTGCGCCATCCATGTCAGACGCCCACCTCAGAGAAGAAGATGGAAAACAGCGCATCGATGGCGATCACCATGAAGATCGCCTGCACCACCGATGATGTCGTCCGCTGCCCCACGCTCTGGGAAGAGCCCTTGACCTGCATCGCCTGCCAACAGGCGATCACCGCGATGACCACGGCAAAGAACGGAGCCTTGATCAGGCCGACTGCCAGGTGCCAGACATCGGTGTTTTCCTTCAGGCGCGTGACGAACATGCCGGGGCTGACGCCCAGATCGATCCAGCTCATCAAGGCGCCGCCGAACAGGCCGGCAATGTCGGCGACGAAGCCCAAGATCGGCAGCATGATCAGCAACGCCAGCACCCGCGGGACAACCAGAACCTCGATCGGGTCCAGGCCCAGCGTCTGCATGGCGTCGATCTCCTCCTGCACCTTCATCGAGCCGATCGAGGCTGTGAAGGCCGAACCCGACCGGCCCGCCACGATGATCGCGGTCAGCAGGACGCCCAATTCGCGCAGAACCGAGATCGAGATCAGCTCGACCACGAAGATCTCGGCGCCGAACTGTTTCAACTGGGTTGCCCCCTGAAAGGCAAGAACCACGCCGATCAGAAACCCCATCAGAGCCACGATGGGCAGCGCCTTGAGCCCGGTTTCCTCCATCTGCGACACCAGCGCGGCCCGGCGCAGACGCCACGGCATGACCAACGTGCGCGCCAGCCGATGCAGCGTCAGGCCCAGAAAGCCCAGCATCGACGCCGTGTCGCGCCCGGCCCCGACCGTCCTCCGGCCCAGAGACTCCAGCCAGGGCACGAAGCCGCGCGGCGGGGCCTCTGCCGGTATCTCGGTTGCGATGTTCTGCGCGACGGTCTCAAGCAGCGCCGATTGCGTGGCCGAGACGTTTTCATAAGTCACGGTTGCGCCCGCCGCCGAGGCGCGCCGCGCCAGATCGCAGATCAGCCAGGCGCCTCCGGTGTCCAGCGACCTGAGCCCGGACAGATCGAAAACAATGCTTCTCGCGTCGAGGTGAAGAGACCGAAATCCCTTTTCCACCGACTCCAGCGATTGGGTCACCATCTCACCCGAAACGGCGATCCGCAGGTCGTCGTTGACCTGCTCCAATGCAATCGAGGGCTGTGTCATGTGGGTATCAGATGGGAAACGGCCCCCTGCTGCAACGGCTTTCTTGCACATGAGGTGAAACTGAGCGTGGGGCGTGTCCTTCAGGGGCTGCCGCGCCGTCGGAAAATCTCGCCTGACCGACGGAATCGGTTGCCCGGACCAAGGATCGCAGACACAGTCGCCTTCGGACGGAACACGGGATCCAGACAGGGTGGTTCGGAATGCGGCGAAGGGGAAATGTCCTGTTCATCATCATCGATCAGTTGCGTGCCGACTGCCTGACCGGGGCGCTGGCCGACCATGTCGATCTGCCGAACCTGCGCGGCTTCATGGCCGAGGGCGTCACGTTCACCCGCCATTTCTCGGTCACCAACCCGTGCGGGCCGTCGCGGGCGTCGCTGCTGACCGGACAATATGCCATGAACCACCGATCGGTGCGCAACGGCACGCCGCTGCGGCATGATACGCCAAACATCGCCACCGAAATGCGCAAGGCCGGATACCTGCCGCAGTTGTTCGGCTATACCGACACCTCGGCCGACCCCAGGGTGCATCACCCGAACGACCCGGCGGTAAAGACCTACGAAAACCCGATGAACGGCTTTCACGAGGTCGTCGAAATGCGGCTCGAGGAATCTTTTCCCTGGCAATCGCACCTGCTGCGCAAGGGATATGAGTTCGACAACTATTGGGACCTCTACAAGCCGGTTTCACAGGACGGGTCCGTGCCTCGGTTGAATGATCCGGCCCCTTACAGCGCCGAAGACAGTGACACGGCATTCCTGACCGACTCGTTTTTGAACGAGATCGCATCGTATCGAAAGCCCGGCTGGTTCGCGCACTTGACCTATATCCGCCCGCACCCGCCGCTGGTTGCGCCGGCGCCGTACAACCGCATGTATGATCCGGCGTCGCTGCCCCTGCCGACGCGTCTTGAATCGCCCGATGCCGAAGCCGCCGTTCATCCGTTCTTTGGTCCGGCGCTGGAAAACTGCGGGCCCGGTGACTGCGTGCATGGCTTTGCCGAGGTGTCACCGACCGATCCGAACACCCAGACACTGCGCGCCGTCTATCTGGGGCTGGCGAGCGAGGTCGACCATCACATCGGTCGGGTGCTGCGGTTTCTGAAGGACAGTGGCCAATATGATGACACGTTGATCGTCATCACCGCCGATCATGGCGAGATGCTGGGCGACCACCATGCCTGGGGCAAGATGTCGGTCTATGACGCGGCTTATCACACGCCGTTGGTGATCCGCGCGCCTGGCAACGCGAGGAATGCGGGGCTGCGCGTCGACGTTCCGACCGAATCCATCGACATTGCGCCTACCATTCTGGATTGGGTGGGGCAGGTCATCCCGAATTCGATGGACGGGCGTTCCCTGCTGCCGCTTCTGCGCGGCCAGACACCGGCGGACTGGCGCAGCCATTCTTTCAGTGAGCTGGATTTTTCGGACCCCGAAGACCCGACCGTCTGGCAGAGGCGGCTGGGGACCGGGCACAGCGACTCGTGCCTGGGCATCCTGCGGGATGCGCGGTTTACATTGGTGGAATTCGCCGCCGACCTGCCGCCCCTGCTGTTCGATCACAATGGCAAGGGCGAGGCCGAGAATGTCGCGCACAAGCCCGAATTCGCGTCGGACCTTGCGCGGTTGACGCGCCAGATGCTGCGCCACCGGATGCGCAACATGGACCATACACTCTCGTTGCATTCAATCACGCCGGATGGTCCGAGATCGGTGCGGCGCTATTCCTGACCCACGCCAGTTCCACCCCCTGTGACATCGCGGATGTTGCGTTTTCCGGCTTTATTGATAAACCCGAGTAGATCTGAATCATCGGGAAAAATTATCTATAAAATGTCGGCTACATCGAACACCTGGACCCGCGAAACCGCTCAGGCCATCTATGACCTGCCGCTGATGGATCTTCTGTATCGGGCGCAGACCGTACATCGCGAGAATTTTGACCCCAACAAGGTGCAGATGTCGCGGCTTCTGTCGATCAAGACCGGCGGCTGCGCCGAGGATTGCGCCTATTGCTCGCAATCCGCGCGCAACGGCTCCAAGCTGAGCGCCTCGAAACTGATCGAGGTCGAACGCGTTCTGGCCGAGGCCCGCAAGGCCCGCGAGTCCGGCTCGACCCGGTTCTGCATGGGCGCCGCCTGGCGTGAGCCCAAGGCGCGCGACATGGATGCGCTGGTGGCGATGATTCAGGGCGTCAAGGCGATGGGCATGGAAACCTGCATGACTCTGGGTATGCTGGACGACACCCAGGTGGTGCAGCTGCGCGATGCCGGGCTGGATTATTACAACCACAACATCGACACGTCCGAGCGCTATTACCCCGAGGTCATCACCACCCGCACCTTTGCCGACCGGATCGACACGCTGAACCGCGTGCGCGAGGCGGGGATGAAGGTCTGCTCGGGCGGCATTCTGGGCATGGGCGAAAACGGCGAGGACCGGATCGACATGCTGGTCACGCTGGCCAACCTGCCCGAGCCGCCGGATTCGGTGCCGATCAACATGCTGATGCCGCAACCCGATACCCCGCTGGCCGACGCCAAGCCGGTCGATCCGATCGATTTCGTGCGCATCATCGCGCTGGCGCGGATCATGATGCCGAAATCCCATGTCCGCCTGTCCGCTGGCCGCAGCGACATGAGCGACGAGATGCAGGCCATGTGCTTCTTTGCCGGTGCCAACTCGATCTTTGCCGGCGACACGCTGTTGACCGCCGAGAACCCCGAGGAAAGCAAGGACGCGATCCTGTTCGCCAAGCTGGGCATCCAGCCGATGGAGGCGGAGTCCGAGGCCCGCGTGGACGCGGCCGAATGACAGCGATCGCAAGGCTGGGCAATGCGCTGAAGGTGCTGGAAACGCGCCATCGGCTGCGCAGGCTTGCGCCCCGCACTGGGCTGGATTTCGCATCCAACGATTATCTGGGCCTGGCCGGGTCCGATGTTCTGAAACGTGCGGCGCAGGACGCGCTGGACCGGGGTGTTCCGCTGGGTTCCGGCGGGTCGCGCCTGTTGCGCGGCAACCACCCCGAGCATGAGGCGCTGGAAGCCGAGGCCGCCGCCTTTTTCGGCGCCGAGGCGGCGCTGTTCATGGGCGGCGGGTTTCAGGCCAATCAAGCCATTTTCTCGACCCTGCCGGCGGCCGGGGATCTGATCCTGCATGACGAGTTGGTCCATGCCAGCGCGCATGAAGGGATGCGCTTGGGTCGGGCCGACACCCGTGGCTTTGCGCATAACGACATTTCGGCGGCCCGCGCGGTGCTGGCCGATTGGCGTGCGCAAGGCGGCACGGGCCAGGTCTGGATCGCGGTCGAAAGCGTCTATTCGATGGAGGGCGATCTGGCCCCGTTGAACGCCCTGGCCGAACTGGCCCGAGCCGAGCAGGCAGTGCTGGTGGTGGACGAGGCCCACGCCACGGGCGTCTTCGGCCCGAACGGGCAGGGACTGGCCCATGGGTTGGACGCCGAGATGCTGACACTGCACACCTGCGGCAAGGGGCTGGGCGCCAGCGGCGGGTTGATCTGCGGACCGCGTGAAATGATTGACACCCTGATCAACCGGGCACGGCCGTTCATCTTTGCGACAGCCCCGTCGCCATTGGACGCTGCCATCGTGCGGGGCGCGTTGCGGGCCGTCGGACAGGACCCGGGCCTGACATTGGCCGCGCGCGACCGGATGGCCCATGCCCATGCTGAAGCCGCACGCCTGTGCGGTCTGACCGGATTTCACAGCCAGATCATGCCTGTCATCGTGGGCGAGGACGCGGCCACGATGGATCGCGCGGCGGAACTCCAGCAGATGGGGTTTGACGTGCGCGGCATCCGCCCGCCCACCGTACCACGAGGCAGCTCGCGACTGCGGGTCTCGATCACCGGCAACGTCGGCGCGCAGGACATCACGGCGGTGTTTCAGGCCATCGCCGAACAACAGGCAGGAACCGCATGACCACAGTGATCGTGACCGGAACCGACACCGGTGTCGGCAAGACCGTGTTTTCCGCCGGGCTGACTGCGGCCCTTGGCGCGCAGTACTGGAAGCCCGTGCAATCGGGGCTTGAGGAAGAGACCGACAGCCAGATCGTGGCGCGCCTGTCCGGCCAACCGGTCTTGCCCGAGGCGTATCTGCTGAACCTGCCCGCCTCGCCGCACCTGTCGGCCGAGGCCGAGGGGGTCGAGATCGACCTGAACCGACTGACCCTGCCGCAGACCAATGGCCCGCTGGTGGTCGAAGGGGCTGGGGGTGTCATGGTGCCGCTGACCCGGCAGGCCTATTACCTTGACCTGTTCGCCCGCTGGCAAGCACCCGTGATTCTGGTGGCGCGGACGGCTTTGGGCACGATCAACCACACGACCCTGTCGCTGATGGCGCTGCGCGGCGCCGGTTGCCCAGTGATAGGCGTGGCCTTCATCGGAGACCCCGAACCCGAGGTCGAACAGACCATCGCCCAGATGTCGCAGGTGCCCCACGTTGGACGCCTCGGCCGGATCGAGAATCTGACACCCGCCACCCTGCGCCGCGCGTTCGAGGCGATCGACATGGACACGATCCGAGGTGCCCTGTGACCCCACTCGAGTTTGACGCCCGCCACTTATGGCACCCCTATACGAACGTGGCCGACCCGGGCCCGATGCATCTGATCGACCGGGCCGAGGGCGTGTATCTGTACCGCGAGGATGGGGTGAAGATGATCGACGCCATGTCCTCGTGGTGGTGCGCCATCCATGGGCACCGTCACCCGGCGATCACAGCCGCCATGCAGCAGCAGCTGGACCGGATGCCCCATGTCATGTTCGGAGGCCTGACCCATCGGCCCGCCATTGATCTGGGCCGCAAGATGGTGGCCCTGCTGCCCGAGGGGCTGGACCGGATCTTCTATTGCGACAGCGGCTCGGTCTCGATCGAGGTGGCGATGAAGATGGCGGTGCAGTTCCAGATGGCCCATGGCCGCACCGACAAGGTCGAGTTCGCCACGATCCGTGGCGGCTATCACGGCGACACCTGGAAGGCGATGAGCGTCTGCGACCCGGTCAACGGCATGCACGGGCTGTTCCGCGGTGCGCTGTCGATCCAACATTTTCTGCCACGCCCGTCCGTTCGCCTGGGCGATGACTGGCCAGAGGACTCCGCGCAGAACGGGCTCGACGCCTTGGAACAGTTGCTGCGGGACAAGGCGCACCGGCTGGCTGCGCTGGTGCTTGAACCGGTCGTGCAGGGCGCGGGCGGCATGTATTTCTATCACCCCAAGTGGCTGCGCCGGGCCAAGGCATTGTGTCAGGCCCATGACGTTCTGGTTATCTTCGATGAAATCGCCACGGGGTTCGGCCGGACCGGAGAGCTCTTTGCCACCACCTATGCGGGGGTGACGCCGGACATCATCTGCCTCGGCAAGGCGCTGACGGGGGGGCATATCTCGTTCGCCGCAACGGTGACCACCGAACAGGTGGCTTATGGCATCGGCAACAGCGAGGCCGGCGTGTTCATGCACGGCCCAACCTACATGGCCAATCCGCTGGCCTGCGCCGCCGGCATCGCCAGCCTGGGGCTGCTTGAAGACAACGGCTGGCAGTCCCGTGTGCGGGCCATTGAGACGCAGATGAAGGCCGAACTGGAGCCGGCGTGCGGCCTGCGCGGCGTCACCGATGTGCGGGTGCTGGGCGCCATCGGCGTGATCGAGATGGAGCACACGGTCGATCCGCGCATCGCCCATCGGCGGGCGCCGGAAACCGGTGTCTGGCTACGCCCCTTTGCGCGCAACATCTATTGCATGCCGCCCTATGTGATCTCGGGCGACGAGCTGAGCCGGGTAACGGCGGCCATGGTCGAACTGGCGCGAGGCGACGCATGAGGCGGCACTGGCTGACCCGTGACGGCGGAGCGCAGTTGACGCTGGTGTTCGGCGGGTGGGCGCTGGGGCCTGCGCCGTTTACGCGCCTGACCGGGGCGGCGGATGTTCTGGTGGTTGACGACTATCGCAACCTCGACGACGCCCTGCCCGAAACCGGCGACTATGACACGGTCCGGCTGCTGGCCTATTCCTTCGGGGTCGCGTCGGCCGCGCATTGGCTGGCGGGTCACGGGCTGACCTGTGTCCGCAAGGTTGCGGTCAACGGCACGCTGTTTCCGGCGGATGCAGACCGGGGCATCGCGCCCGAGACGGTCGCGGCCACGGCCGATGGCCTGAGCGCGGCCAGCTTTGCACGGTTCTGCCGCCGGGCCGGGCTGGAAGGCCCCGCACCCGGGATCGATTTTGCCGTCGCGGCCGAGGAACTGCGGGCCATCGCGGCGCGTGGACCTGCGCCCGATCCCGGGTTCGACCGGGTCTGGATTTCTGCCTCGGACCGCATCGTGCCGACGGCGGCGCAGGAGGTGGCCTGGGGCCAATCGGACACCGTGCGACGCATCCCTGGCCCGCACCAGCCTTTCGCGGCCGGGCAGACTTGGGCGGAGTGGTTCGCATGAACGCCATGCCCACGGACCGGATCCGGCGCAGTTTCAGCCGCAGCTTCGGCAGCTATCACTGCGCCGCTGGCGCGCAGGCCCGGATCGCCCGCGTGTTGGCGCAGCGGTTGGTCGATCTCGGGGCACCCCGCCAGTTTGGCACCCTGTTCGAAATCGGCTGCGGCACCGGCCATCTGACCGAGGCGCTGCACCAGCAGTTTTCGTTCACCCGGTCCACGCTCAACGACCTGATGGCCGAGGCCCAGGAGACTGCGCGGCGATGGGGCGCGGATTTCCTGCCGGGCGATATCCGCAATGTGACATGGCCCGCGCGGCCCGACCTGATTGCCTCGGCCTCGACGGTCCAATGGCTGGACGATCCGGCGGCCGTGGTCCGCCGCGCGATGCATCAGGTCGCACCCGGCGGGTGGGTTGCCATTTCGGGATTTGGCCGCGACCAGTACGCCGAACTTTCCGCGCTGGGGTCGGCCGCCCGCGCGCCCGGTTTGTGCGGCCCCGAGGATCTGGCCGCGGGGATCGGCCCCGATGTTGAAATCCTCGACCTGTGGCAGGATCGGCAACCGCTTTGGTTCGACACGCCGTTGGACGTGCTGCGCCACCTGCGTGAGACCGGGGTGAACGGCCGCGCGGCGCAGGTCTGGACCCGCTCCGACCTGACCGATTTCAGCACGCGCTATCGCGCCGCGTTTTCCGGCCCCGAAGGCGTGCGCCTGACCTATCACCCCGTCTGGATCATCGCCCGCAAACCCGGCTAGGGGCCAACCGGTCGCATCCGGCCCCTCTACACCTGCCCGAAAACTGGTGATAGGCCTGTGCCCAGGGGAGGATCGGCGTGGACATATCCGAACAGCGCATCAAAGAGATGACGACCGCAGGGCTGAACCTGATTGGTCAGGCGTTGTCGATCTATGACGACCAGTTGCGCCTTGTGGTCAGCAACAAGCGTTTTCAGGAAATGTTCGACCTGCCCGAACGCCTGGTGCAGCCGGGCGCGCTGTTCAGCGACACGATCCATTTTCTGGCCAGCCGCGGGGAATATGGTCACGACCAATCGGTCGAGGATCTGGTCAGTGTCCGGGTCGAACAGGCCTTGGCGTTCGAGCCGCACTACATGGAACGCGTGCGCCCCAACGGGCAGGTGATCGCGATCGAGGGTGCACCCCTGCCCACCGGTGGCTGGGTTGCCGTCTATACCGACATAACCAGCACCAAACGGGTCGAAGAGCTTCTGCGCAGCCGGTCCGAAGAACTGTCGGACCAGTTGCTGAGCCATGCCGAAGAGCTTTCGGCCACCAACCGGCAACTGGCCGCCACGATCAGCGCGCTGGAAGAGGCCAAGCGCCAGCTGACCGAGATCGAAGCGCGCACCCGCATGACCACCGAGATGATGCCCGCCCATATCGCCCATCTGGATGCCGAGGGGCGGTATGATTATTCTAACCGGCGGCTCAGTTCGGTCCTGCCGGGGCGGCCGTCGGACATCCTGGGTCTGCACATCTCGCAGGCCCTCGGCGCGCACGCTTACGAGCGGGTCCGGCCGCATCTGAAACAGGCCTATGACGGGCAGGCCTCGGTGTTCGAATTCACCGAGGATCAGGATTCACGCCGTATCCGTGTCTCGTTCACGCCCGACGGCGCGGGCGGCGTCTATATCATGTCTGTGGACATCACCGAGGAAACGCAGGCCCGCGTGGCCCTGCAGCAGACCCGACGCCGGGCTATGGCCGCGCAGATGACCAGCGGGCTGGCGCATGATTTCTCGAACCTGCTGACCATCATCCTGGGGATGCAGGCCAAGCTGGAAAAGATGGACCTGCCCGAAGACGCCGCCGAGCTTGTGGTCGCAACCCAGCAGACCGCGCGGCGCGGCGGGCAGCTGCTGAACCGCATCGCCGACATGACCGGCAACCGCACTCCGCAGCCGCAGGCCACCGACATGCGCGGCCTGCTCGAGGATCTGCGGGTGCTGGCCTCGCCTTCCTTGCCGCGTGGCGTGGGGCTATCGGTGGTCAATACTCTGCCGGATGAAGCGCTGATGTTGGACCCGGGCATGGTTCAGGACGCGTTGTTGAATCTTGTGCTGAATGCCCGCGACGCCTGCGGCAGTAGCGGGCAGATCACCATCAGCGCCCATGCGATCGGTCGGATCTGGGTGGAAATTACCGTGTCCGATACAGGCCCGGGGTTTTCACCCGATGCGCTGGACAAGGCGTTAAACCCGTTTTTCACCACCAAGGGCAGCAAGGGGTCGGGGCTGGGCCTGCCGATGGTCTATGACACGGTCAAGCTGGCGGGTGGAGACCTGCAACTGCGCAATACGCCCTCGGGCGCATCCGTAATGCTGCGGCTGCCCTATCGGCCCGCGCCGCCTGTCCAGTCGGGCCTGGCGTTGCTGGTCGAAGACAGCGACGATCTGCGCCACCAGTTCCGCGACATGCTGGTTGATCTGGGTCTTTCGGTGATCGAGGCGACCTCGGCGGATGAGGCGCTGGCACTGACCGCCAGTTTGAATGACATCTCGCTGATCTTGTCCGATATTCGGCTGGAGGGCACTGCCACCGGCATTGATCTGATCGAACGACTTGCTCTACCAATTCCGGTGATACTGATGACCTCGTTGCCCTATGATGACCCGCTGCACCGTCAAGCTCTTGCCAAGGCGCCGGTCCTGCGCAAACCCTTCACCCGCGCGCAATTGTCCGCGCTGATCCGAACCGAGGCCGCCTCATGACGCAACCCCTGGTGACCATTCTGGACGACGAGCCGGAAATCCGCCGGATTCTGACCGAAGCGCTTGAAGACGCTGGATTTCGAACCCAGAGCTTTGCCCGCGCCCGCGAATTCGAAGCGTCTCTGAAACGGGTCACGCCGGATGTGTGCCTCGTGGACCTGTCGCTGCCCGACACCGACGGATTGGCGCTGGTGCACCGGCTGGCGCTTGAACAGGGTGCGGCGGTCATCATCATTTCGGGTCGGGCACAGGTGCAGGACCGGGTGACGGGGCTGGAGTTGGGGGCCGATGACTACATCACCAAACCCTTTGACCCAGCTGAGGTGGTGGCCCGCATCCGCGCCCGTCTGCGTGCGCCCAGATCCCAGGTGCAGCAATCGCAGGTGGCCAGGTTCCATGGCTGGACGGCGTGTTTCGACCGCTATGTTCTGCTGTCTGATACCGGTGAGGAAGCCGCATTCAGCCATGCCGAGGGCGAAGTTCTGCGGCTGTTCCTGGAAAGCCCCAAACGCCTGATCAGTCGAGCGCAGATGCAGGAGGCTTTGGGCGGGGCTGCGGGCGAAAGCTTTGACCGGGCGATGGACGTGCGCATATCGCGGCTGCGTACCAAACTGGGAGAAGACCCCAAGAACCCGCGCCTGATCAAGACCATCTACGGCGCCGGTTACATCTTTCTGGGCGACGTCGAGTGGCGGTGATAGAGTTTCGGAGCGAACGGCCCGACAGGTCTTGGTCACCCAATGCTTTGACGAAAACCCGCATTGGCACTGGTATTTTCGAGCTCAGCCCCTAACTGAAGGCTTCTGCGCGTCGTGGCACGGCTTTGCCGGTCGGCGCTTTGACAACTTGCAAATCCGGTTCTGACACGCAACAAGGCGTCAGAACGTTTGGAGACCCTGATGATCGGAAAGACTTGGGCCAAGTGGCGCTCCGGCCATATCGGCCGGCTGGTGGGCGATAGTCTGCGGGCGCAGTGGCGGCTTTATGCCATCGCAATGGTCGCCATGGCGATCGTGGCCGCGACGACAGCCGGAACCGCGTGGATGATGGAAAGCATCGTCGACGCGATGACCACCCCCGAAATGCAGTCGCAGGTTTACTGGATTGCGCTTGGGGTCGTTGCGCTGTTTTTCACCAAGGCGGTGGCCTCCTATGCTCAGGCCGTGTTTCTGGCACGCGCCGGTAACCGCATCATCGCCGAGCAGCAGGAAAAGCTGTACGACAAGCTTATCACCCGCGGTGTCGGGTTTTTTGCCAAGACCGAGTCGTCTAGTCTTTTGATGCGCGTGACCAATGGGGCCCAGGCCGCGCGGCGTCTTGTGGATGTCATCGTCACCAGTTTCGTTCGAGACGCCCTGACGCTGGTCGGCCTGGTCTTTGTGATGGTCTACCAGCAACCGGTTCTGTCGGTTATGTTCTTTGTGGTGGGTCCATTGGCCCTGTGGGGCGTGCGGGCGCTTTTGAAAAGCGTGCGCGTCATCATGGAATCCGAGCTGAAATCGCTGGCAGAGATCATCAAGGTGCTTCAGGAAACTTCGGCCGGCATCAAGGTGATCAAGGTTTTTGCGCTCGAGGACATGATGGTCGACCGGATGCACGGCGCCATTCGCTCGGTCGAACGCCGCGCCAACTCGATCGCCAAGCTGCAGGCGATCGCAAGCCCCTTGATGGAGCTTTTGGCCGGATTGGCGGTGGCGGGCGTTCTCGTGGTTTCGACGATGGGACTCGCCGGCAGCGAGCCGCCATCGGCGGGTCAGTTGATGTCGTTCATCACGGCTCTTCTGATGGCCTACGAGCCGGCCAAACGGCTGTCGCGCATGCGTGTGGCGATCGAAACCACATTGGTGCCGATCGGTATGATGTTTCAGTTGCTGGATCAGGAAGACCCGATGCGCGAAAAGCCGGGGGCAATCGACCTTGCTCCGGGGCCCGGTGAAATTCGCCTGAAGGACGTCACGTTCGGGTATCGCGGTTCGCACCCGGTCATCCGAAAGCTGAGCGCTACCTTCGAGGCTGGCAAGACGACCGCGCTGGTGGGGCAATCCGGCGGCGGAAAATCGACCATCTTCGGCCTGATCATGCGGTTCTACGATCCCAAAAGTGGTACCGTCGAAATCGACGGGCAGAACTTGCAGGATGTCAGCTTTGCATCGTTGCGGCGCAAAATCTCGTTTGTAGGCCAGGACACGTTCCTGTTTTCGACATCCGTGATGGAGAATTTGCGCTTTGCCCGACCGGATGCCACCGACGAAGAGGTCATTGAGGCGGCGCGTGCTGCGCATGCGCATGACTTCATCATGGCGCTGCCCAAAGGTTATGATACGCAGGTTGGCGAAAACGGAGCCTTCCTGTCGGGTGGGCAAAAACAGCGCCTGGCCATCGCCCGGGCCATTCTGCGCAAGGCCGAGATCCTGTTGCTGGACGAGGCGACCAGTGCATTGGATGCGGATTCCGAATCCTTGGTCAAGGACGCTTTGGACAGATTGACCGAAAACGTCACCACGATCGTCATCGCGCACCGGTTGTCGACGGTGCTGGGCGCGGACAAAATCATGGTGGTGCAAGACGGGCAGGTGGTCGAACAAGGCAATCTGGATGAATTGCTGGAAATGAACGGCAGATTCCGGTGTTTGTTCGACCAACAGTTCAAGACGTCCTCTAATTGACGCAGTTGGCGTGCCCTAGTCCCTGAACGCGCGGTTCTTGATCTTCAGAACCGGCTGCAACAGATACTCCAGGACGGTTTTCCGCCCGGACAGAATATCGACCTCGGCAATCATGCCCGGAATGATCTCGACAGGGTTCCCGGCCGCGTCCAGCAGCTTGTCTTCGGTCCGCACCTCGACCACGAAAACCTCTTCGTCGTTGCGCTCGGATCGGGTGATCGTGTCGGCACCGATGCGGATGATTTCACCGTCAAGTGCGCCATAGCGCGCGAAATCATAGGCCGTTATCTTGACCCTGACCTTCTGGCCTGCACGCAGAAACGCAATGTCCTCGGGCCGGACATAGGCTTCGACCAGCAGGCTGTCATCCAAGGGGACGATCTCGACCAGCTCCTCTCCGCTGCGGGCCAAGCCGCCTAGTGTGCTGCGGTGCAATCGGTTGACGATTCCTTTGACCGGTGCTCGGACCTGCGCCCGCGAAGCTCTGTTTTCCAGCGCGGGCAGCGTCGGCTCCAGTGCGGCCAATTCGGCCGTGACCAAGGCAAGGTCGGTCAAGGCCGACGTGCGAAACCGGCTGCGGGCGGCCTTGATCCGATCATCGATTTCGCTCAACCCGGTGTTCAGCCGCAATGTGGCCGCCTCGGCTCTGACCTTGCGCCCTTTCCATTCGGCTTCGCTGCGGCGCAGGGCCATCAAGGTCGTCGCCGGCTCCATCTGGCGTTTAACCAGGGGTTCGATCAGGGCACGTTCCTCCGCCAGGACCTTGAGCGTTTCCTCCGCCGTGACCTTGTCGACCAGACCTTCTTCATACTCGCGCTGGCGTTGTTCGCGTTGTCGCTCCAGAATCGCGATCTCATCGGCCAATTCCGCCTGCCGCCCCAGATACAAGGCCGTCTCGGACTGGACGACTTCGGGCGCCTGCCGGACCAGATCGTCCTCAAACCTCAGATCGGTTCCATCGATCTCGGCATGTAGCCTTTGTGCCTTTGCCATCAACCCAAAGGCCTTTTGCCGTTCGCGGTCCAGGTCGCTGTCAAGTTGCGTGGCGTCGAATTCCATCAACAGCTCATTCTTGTCGACGACCTGACCCTCGCGAACATGCAGGGCCAACAGAACGCCGGGTTCGGTGGCCTCGATGACTTGAACATCGGCCGACGGTACAATGCGCCCATCGGCGCGTACGACATCATCCAGTTCGGTGGTATACGCCCAGACACCCGCAACCAGGATGCAGCTCAAGGTCACCAGCAGCAGAACCGAACCTCGCGCGCCCGGGCGGCCGCGCAGTTCCCGCTCAAGGGAAGCAAAATCAGGATGCCGCGACATTCAGATGCCTCCGTGTACTGCGGGCGCGATGGGTCAGTATCGACTTGGGGCCGTCGGCGGCGATCCTGCCGTTCTCGATGACGATCACCCGCTCGACCATCTCTAGAAGGCTGGTTCTGTGGGTGACGACGATGGTCGTGGTTCCTTTTGTGGCCGTCTTGAGACGCTGGATAATCTCGGCTTCGGTCTTTACGTCCATTGCGCTTGTCGGTTCATCCAGGATCAGGACCGGTGGTCGCCCGATCAAGGCCCGTGCCAGGGCGATGGCCTGTCTCTGACCCCCTGACAGACCTTCGCCGCGCTCTGCCAGTTGCAGGTCGTAGCCGCTGGGGTGTCGGTTCACGAAATCTTCGACTCCGGCGATGTGGCCGGCGCGGATCAGGTCTTCCTCGCTGGGCCGATAGGCGCCGCTGACTATGTTGTCACGCACGGATCCTGAAAACAGCCATATGTCCTGCAGAACCGATCCAATGCTGCTCCGCAGGTCGCCCGGGTCAATCTGCCGGATGTCGATATTGTCCAGAAGAACCGACCCTGATCGCGGCTGGTACAGTCCCAGAAGCAACCGGGCAATTGTGCTCTTGCCCGAGCCGATCTGCCCAAGAATTGCGACCTTTTCCCCGGGTTCGATGGTGAAGGTCACGTTTCGCAGCGTATCTTCTTCCTGACCGGGATAGGCGAAGCAGACGTTATTGAAGGAAACGCGGCCTGCAAAGCCGGGCCGGCTGATCCAGGTTCGTCCTGCTGGCTGTTCGCAGTCTGCCGACATCAGAGATTGCAGGTTGCGATAGGCGCTGCGCGCCTGATTGACCCGCGTCAGTGTTTGCGCAACCTGCCCCAGCGGGGCCAGGGCCCGACCGGTCAACATGACCGATGCAACGAGGGCACCCATGCTGGCGTGACCGTCGGCAATCAGGAATACCCCGTAGAAGACGATGAGAACCTGCGCGGCCTGTTGCACGAATCCGGTCAGGCTAAGCGCGAACTGGGTGATCGCCCGGCTCTTGATCCCGTTTTGCGAATGCCGCTCGACCGCCTCTTCCCAGCGCTTGCGCATCCGGTTCGAGGCCGTCGTGGTCTTGATCGTCTCTAGACCGGCCAGAGTTTCCACCAATACTGATTGCTTGGACTGCCCTTCGTCAAAATTCCGTGCCGCGAGCCGGGAAAGAAAGGGTTGCACCACCAAGCCCGCCAGCAGGACCGCAGGCACCGCCAGCGCCGGAATGGCCGCCAATTGACCGCCCACCATGTAGATCGCGAAAATGAACAACGCGATGAAGGGCAGGTCGACGACGGCAATCAGCGTGGCTGACGTAAAGAACTCGCGCAGGGTTTCGAATTCGCGGACGGTGCTCGCCATGGCGCCAATCGACCCGGGGCGCGATTGCATCCGGATGTTCAGAATCTGGTTGAAGATCCGTCGCCCCATCAGCATGTCGGCCCTCTGGCCGGCCCTGTCGATGAACCCGGCCCGCAAGATCTTGAGGATGAAATCAAACAGCAACGCAAGACCGACGCCGACCGTCAGCGCGACAAGGGATTCCGTCGCCTCGTTGGGAAGTACCCGGTCGTAGACGACCATGATGAAGACCGATGTGGCCAGACCCAGAAAGTTGGTCATGGCGGCAGCCAGAGCGACTTGCGCATAGGACCAGCGGTTCGCCATCAGGGCCGACCAGAACCAGTGACCGTCGTCCCTGGTGTCCGGCTTCGGACCGTCCCTGTGGGCCTTACGGAACAATATGGCATAACCGGAATAAAGCGAGGCAACCTTCTCTTGGGGCATTTCCGAAACGCCATTGTCCAGTTCAGGGTCAAAGATCAACAGGTCTCCGCCGTGACCCCGTCCATGATAGACGACCGCCTTGTCGCCCTGCATCAAAAGAACAGCAGGTGCCAGCACATCGTCGAAGTCTTCCAGTCGACGTGCACCAAAACCGGCCTGCAGGCCGGCATCCTGAGCGAGAGCCAATGTCTCTTTGACGTTCAACCCCTTTTCCGGGTTGTGCTGGGCCGCAATGACCCGCGATGGCGTCAGTGGCCGCCCCAATTCGGCTGCGACGTGCAGAAGGCAACGCTCCAGTGCTTTGAAGTTCGGCTTTGTGGGTTCCGGGCGCTCCGAGGTCATGGCATGCCGTTCCAGTTTTCCAGTTGGATATCAAACAGGTCGAGGATGTCGCCGGTCAGGCTGATGGCGGCGTAATTGGTCAGGAAAAAGTTCTGCTCGGCGAGGATCATCCGCTCCTGCGCGGCGACCAGATCGCGTTGTGCATCCAGAATTTCGATCAGGCTGCTGCGGCCGATCTTGAACTGCTCTTGCATCGCCGAAACATTCTGGATGTTTGCCTGAACGGCGCGGCGCGCCTCTTTCAGTCGTTCCGCACCGGCTTTCTGGTCTGACCGAATGAAGCCAAGTTCGCGGCCGATTTCGCGGATCAGCGTTTCCCGCTCGAATTCCGCCTGCTTGATGCGCGCCGAGGCAGCGGCGATTTCGGCTCGCCGTTTGCCGGTGCTGTCAATCTCGTAATTGACGGACAGGTCCACTCCGAAATTCGCGTCATGATTGTCGTCCTGGTTGGCGAAGGCGGATACGCGGATATCCGGTTGGCGCCTGCCCAAGGCCGCCGACTGCTCGGCCCTAGCGGCAAGAAGCGCCGCATCCGTGCGTCGAACCTGTGGGCTGTTCAGCACGATCTGGCTGTCGCTTCTGTTCAATACGGGCGCGGGAAGCGGAGCGGGTAAAGCACCGGGGTCATAGCCGAATATCTCCCGGAAACGGGCGATGGACCGATCAGCCTGCGCCTGCGCGTTGGCCAGTTTCGTGCGGGCATCTGCGATCCTGGACCGGGCGGTCAGAAGGTCGGCAGTCGATCCGGCTCCGATGTCGGTCCTCTCGGAAATCTGCCGTTCGATCTGTTCGTGCGCCGCTACATTCTGCCGAGCAATGTCAACAAGCTCGCGCCGGTTCAGAACCGAAACATAGGCCTCGATTGCGGCCAATGCGGTCGCGGAAGCCGTCTGCAATTGGCTGCCGCGGCTTTCCAAGATCCTGGCCCGAGCAGCGGCCAGATTGCCAGAGGCCGCGCCGCCGTCATAGACTAATTGAGAGACGCGTAGATAGGGCGATAGGTCAGAAACATTCGAATCCACGCGCTCGGAACGCGCATTCAATCCCAAGGACAGCTGCGGCAGAAATGCACCTTCGGCGACGTCCCGGTTCGCGCGTGCCAGGTCGATTTCCGTATTTGACTTCGCAAGCGTCGGACTGGATTCCACCGCCTGGCGGATGCGGCGGCCGAACTCGCTGCTGGTCAGTCGCTCAGACGGTTCGGTAGCGCCCGCTCCGGCCGTGCCGGCCGAGAAGGCCATTTCGACTGGCGCCAGATCCGGCACGGGTTCGCACGCGGAGACAAGAGCCAAAAGAATGCAGCCAAGTACTTTCTGCGCAGACCGTTCAAACAAATGCATGGGAAGCCTCGTTTTCGGCCTTGGATTGTGCCGTAGCGAGCGCAGTGAGGAACCCGTCCAGTTCCGACGGCTGGGAGGTTGCGCAAGCTGATTGAGTTCGGCTGGCGGCCATCTGCAACTTGCCCAACCATTCAAAATGAGCGAGCGAAACCAGATGGCTGTATGCGATCTGCATTGCGCCACTTGTCATCATCAGCGAGGTTTCGGGCGGTGACAACTCGGCCAAACGCGTGAAATCGATGCCGCAAAGAGGCAAATCCAGGCTCAGCGGCACACCTGATTGCAAGGGTGCAAACAGCTTGAGCTCGGCAAGAACGGCGCAGGCGGACTCAGCCGCTCTCTGCTCCGCCACATAGTGTCGCATGAAGTCGACGACTGTCCCAAGCTCTTGCGAGGGCGCCATGTCGGACGTGAAAAACGGCAGTCCTGTCGAATCTGGTGTGACAAGGCCCGTCGTTTCGTCCACAAGCAAGGTAAAGGTGCTCTCGTGCCCGGCTTGCCGACGGTCGGCCGGCGCCGCGAAAAAGGGGTGACACCGCAGGACAGACGGCACATACGGTGCCAACCATCGGCCGTCGTTTGCGACGAAGGGGTTTGGTTCCCCTTCCAAGACAGACATGATGCAGACCGGTCGCAGCGATTCGCCGTCGGAGAGAAACCCGATCGGGAACGAAGCCGCGACGATCGGGATTTCTGAGGCAACGACCTCGCAAACTGCCATGGTTCGGGCGAAATCATAGGATGTGAACCGATGCCAAGAGCATTTGGAATGTCTCTGTGTGGTCACTGTGACCCGGTCGTTCTGAACCATTTTCCCTCTCAATGCTCGCTATGGGCAACACCCCCTTGGGGATGTTGCATGTTCCTTCGCTGGATCAGGCGGTCGCGCCGGTGGGATCCGTGTGCAGGATGTTGTCGCTGCTGAGGCTTCCGAGATCGCCAACCCCCTGGAAGTGCGCGATCATGTCGACAGAGGCCGTTCCCGAGGCGGTATAGTCCACCTTGGCCAGCACGCTGTCGGTTCCGTCGGTGGCCATCAGATAAATCTCATCGCCAGACTGAGCGCCACCCAAGCCTTCGGCTGCGGTCGTCAAGGTTCCCACATCGAGATCGGCCAGTTGGGTGTTCAGTCCGACAAAGCCGGTGTTCGCGCCAAGAGAACCTCCCAGCCCCAAAATTTCGATATCTGTCCCGCTTCCGCGCAAGGTCGAAGCATCAAGCCCGCTGAAGAGCAATGCATCGGTCACATCCGTCGCCGGACCAATATTGAAGCCGGTGATTGTATCCGTGCCGTTGATCGCGGGGTTCGCTTCAAACACGACCAGATCGCGCCCGGCGCCCGTCAGGTTAATTGCGTCGTCGCCGCCGCCGCCTCGAACGACGTCGTCCACATTCGAGGTCGACAGGATATCGGCGCCATCGGTTCCCATTTGCCATTTGGCTGGTCCGCCATTCGGTGTCGTTATTGCCAGAGCGATGGGCTGAGAAGGATCTTGCACCGTGATCGTGAAGGTGAACAGCGGTTGCGACAGGTCGGTGAAGGTCAGGGCCGTACCGGCAAAGTTGACGGCGCCCGGACCGGGTGAATAAGTGAGCTCCGAAAAGAGTTCGGGGTTTGGAACCGTCGATCCGGCGTTGAAGGTGACGACCGTCGGGTCGAAGGTCGCGTCGACATTGTAATCGATGCCGCTGGAGATATCGCGGTCTGCGTCGGCGTAGACGGCCAGTGTGACTTCGGACCCGGTTCGGCCGATTTCGGCGATCGTGTAAGCCGAGGGTACATGCGCGAAAACCTGGTCACTGACGGGCACGGGGTCAGGCCCTGTTGCGACGCTTGCCGCAGCCTGAACGTCGATGGCGTCGCCGCCGTCGAGCCCTGCGAAAGTTGCGGCTGGAACAGAGATGTTCCATGACCCGTCTGCTGCGATGGTAGCGGCGCCCACTACGTTGGAGTTGACGGTTACATCCACCGACTGGCCGGGGGCGAGGCCGTACGACGTTCCGCTGATCACAGTGCCGTTCGCTTGCGCGTCGGCCAGAGCGATGCTGTCGTTTGTGCCCATCGGGTCCAGCAAAAGGAGCGGACGGAAATCGGTCGCGAAATTCGCGGGCGTGGCCGAGGCCGGGTTCCCTGCAGCGTCTGTGACCGTGGCCGTGATCGTGTAGCTTCCGCCATCCGACAGACCTGAAAGGTCCGACGCCGGAATCGTCGCTGTCCAGCTTCCACCATTGGCGGTGGCCGTGTAGGTCTGACCGTTCAACGATACAGTGACCGTCTGCCCGTCTTCGGCTGTGGTCGAACCCGAAACCGGCAGGTCTGAACCTCTCTCGACGACATCAAGTGTCGCGCCCACAAGTAGCGGGTCCAACGTGATCGTCGGCGCCGAATAGTCGGTTGCGAAGCCGGTGGTCGCGCTTTGGGTGTTTCCGGCTGGATCGGTTACTGTCGCGGTAACGTTGTACGCTTCGGCGTCCTGCAACGAGGAGATGTCCACACTGGTCGCCACGAAGCTCCAGGCGCCGCCGCTGACGGTTGCGGAGCCGGTCGCGTCGACCGTGCCATCGGCCCGGGCGATGCTGATGGATACGATCGATCCGTCCGGCGCATCCGTCGTTCCGTTGACCGAAAGACCGCCAGCCCGTTTGGTTGCATTCATCACCGCTCCGGTCGAAATGCCCGAAATCGCCAGCGTCGGGGCCGTGAAATCCGTGTCGAAACTGGTAGATGCCTGAGTAGCAGGGTTGCCGGCAGCATCCGAGACGTCCGCCGTGACAGAGATTGTGGACCCGTCGGCGAGCGCGGCCAGGTCAGCCATCGGAACGGTCACTGCCCAGCTTCCACCGGTTGCGGACGCGGAATAACTCTGTCCGTTCAGGTTGACGGTCACGGCCTGCCCATCCTCGGCGGTCGTCGATCCGGAGACGGTGAGGTCCGTGGCCTGCTCGGCTGCATTCATGACGGCGCCGTCGGAAAGCGCGTCGATGGTGACCACGGGCGCGGTGGCGTCCTTGGACAATCCGATGCTGGCCTGAGGCGCAGACAGGCCGTCCGCATCAATCACGTCGGCGGTGATGGTGAAACTGTCACCATCCGCCAGCGCCATCAGATCAGTGCTTGGGACGGTGACGCTCCAACTTCCGGACGCGACCGTACCGACATAGGGTTGTCCGTCCAGGGTCACCGTTACGGTTTGGCCGTCGGTCACGTTGCCCGTGGTTCCCGAGATCACAAGATCCGAGCCGGCTTCCGTGGCATTTATGACTGCTCCGACCGACAGAGGAGCGATGGATATGGACGGGCCGGTCAAATCGACTGGAACCGAGGCCGACACCGGCGGTGCCGGATTGCCGGCGGCGTCGTCGACGGCGACGCTGATGTCTACCGGAACGCCGGTCGACAAGGTCGCCAGATCCGCGACCGGGACGGTAACTGACCACGCGCCGCCAGAGACGGTGCCGGAATACGTGTTTCCGGCGAACGTGACCGTGACGGTCTGTCCGTCTTCGGCCGTGGTCGTTCCTGTCAGTGTCAAATCCGCGCTGACATCGGCAAGATCGATCTGCCCGCCGACCACGGGGTCGAGGGTCACGGTGGGCTCGGTGAAGTCGGTGTTGAAATTGCCAGTCGCCTGAAGAGCTGGGTTCCCGGCGCGATCTTCGACATCTGCAGTTACGGAAATGATCGCTCCGTCGGGCAAGGACGAGAGATCCGCGGCCGGGATTGTGACGCTCCAGGTGCCGCCTGACGCCGTTCCGGAATAGGTCTGGCCATTGAGGTTCACGGTGACGGTCTGCCCGTTTTCGGCGTTTGTGACTCCGGTGACAGTCAGATCCGTACCGCTTTCGGCGGTGTTCATGACCGAACCGTCTGAAAACCCGGTGATCGAGATCGTCGGGGCAATCGTGTCGACCGTGAAATCCGCCGTGGCGACCGATATTTCGTTTCCATCACTGTCCAAGCTGCGGACCGTAACGGTCGTCACCCCCTGTGGCAGCCCCGCGGCCTCGGCCTGCGTCAGCGATACGCTCCATGTGCCATCGGGCGCGGGCGCGGCGATTGTGGTGACCGAGCCGATTGTTACCTCCACGGCGGCAGCCCCCGACGCTGCCTCTGCCCCTGTGCTGACACTGTTTAGCGACGTGCCTTGAAGTTCGGCAAGGTTCAGGCTGGGGGGCGCAGGGACAGAAGGTGTGACGGGTGCCGGTTCGGGGGCCGGGATCGGGCTTGGCTCGGGCGTTTCATCCCCGCCGCCACCCCCGCCGGCGGCAGCCGCGCCGGCAAGGCCTATGCCGCCTAACACCGCGCCGGCTGCGCCGACTCCGCCTCCGGCTGCGGCCCCAGCGGCTGCGGCTTCGGCTGCGGCGGCGAACTGGGCAATCTCGACGGCGACGCCCTCGGCGATCATGATCGCGCCGCCGTCCAGTACGCGCACGTCTTCGGCCGCCACGACAACAGTTCGGCCGTCAAGCATCTTGAGTTGGACGTCGCCATTCTCAAGCAGTTTTACCGACCGGACGCCGGGCGACACTTCGGCGAACTGAAACGAGTCCAGTTCCTCTCGGCTGGCCTGGGCCAATGCAGGGAGGGCCAGCAAGGTCGAAACGAGACCGCCCGCAAAGCCGCGACCGGCCCATTTGCGCAGCTGTTTTTCAATCAGGTGGCGGGCTGTGATATCGTTGCCCGTTTCCGGTGCCTTGTCAGCCAAAGAGGCCTTTTGCGAACCTTGTTTCATCGTCATGATGCCCTCACGATCGGCGGCCACAAACAGCAGGTCGGCAGGCAGAGACGCAGCGTGTTTCGATCTTCGTTCCTGTCGCCTGTTTTCTCATGCGGTCGAACCCAAAAAGTTGTTTAAAACTGGAACCGAAATCCTCGTTTTCACCACATTTTCGTTCTGATCCCTGCTTCTCTTTCGGATGACCCTTGACGTGTGCCGCAAGTGGCGTGGGGGAAATCGAAAGTGAATCTTCAGTTCGAAAGAGTGGTGGCAACGGGAAGCCCGGCGCTCGATTCCGGTATCGGCGATACGGCTTTAAAAACGTTTAACGGTGTCACGTACCTATACGGCGTGACTGGCGCGACAGGCGGGATTTCGGTTTGGGAACTGACAGCGGGCGGCGCGCCCGTGTTCCATGATGATCAGTATTTCGGCAGTACGATTGCCCTTCAGGCCGGGCGGTTCGGGCAGCCCGTAACCTTTGGCGCCCAAGACTGGATCGTGCTGGATATCGACACCGCGACGGGGCTTGTCGGCTATCAGCTGAACGGGAACGGCACGATCGGGGCCTTGGGCGAAGCCGCCGCGGTTTCGGGAGGTGGGGACGTGACGAGCCTGGTTCAGTACTCCGCCGGGGCAAGCGAATTCGTGACGGTTTCCCATCAAGATACTGCGCAGGTCACGACATACCGGATAGAAACGAACGGAACGCTTTTCGAGGTTGGGTCCCTCGCCGGTCAGGCTGATTCGATGCAGGCTGCACAGGTTGGCCCGAGTTCATTCGTGGTTGCGGCCAATGCAGCCGACAGCACGGTTCAGGTCTTCGGAGTCGACCCGATGACGGGCAGTCTGAGCCTGACCGATACGGGCGCATCGCTCGCAACGTTGGGCATCCATACCCCCACGGCGCTCGAGATCGTGCAGGCCCATGGCCAGACCTGGGTTCTGGTTGCGGGGTCGGGCAGCAACTCGATCAGCGTCATGCGGTTGGGCGCGGATGGCAGCCTGGTTCCAACCGACCAAGCCCTCGACACGCTTGGCACCCGGTTCGGATCGGTTCAGGACATGAAGGTCGTCGAAGCGGGCGGCCATGTTTTCGTGGTGGCCGGTGGCGGCGACGACGGGGTCACGCTGCTGACGATGACGCCGGATGGCAAGCTGGTCTATCTGGACAGCTTTGCCGATACGCTGGCCAGCGGCCTTCAGAATGTCGAGGTGATCGAAGTTGCCCATGTCGGGAACGAGTTGCAGATCTTTGCCGGCTCGCAGCAGGAGCCGGGCTTGACCCAACTGAGCGTGTCTCTGCAGGATTTGGGCGTGGTTGCCGAAGGCTATGGCACCGTGACCGGCACTGCGCAGGACGACATGCTGAGCGGTGGCGTTCTGGATACTGTCGTGCAGGGCGGGGCCGGAGACGACATCCTGATTGCCGGGCGTGGCGCGACAACCCTGACCGGCGGATCGGGTGCCGACATCTTCGTCATGCGGTCCGGCAGCGGGCCAACCACGATCACAGATTTTCAGGCTGGCACCGACCGCCTGGACCTGTTCGACTATCTGCTGCTGCGCAATCCCGGCCAGTTGACCGTGACCTCGACCGCGCAGGGTGCGCAGATTGACTATCGCAACGAGACGATTCATGTCGTCTCGGCCGACGGGTCGCCGCTGGACGGTGCGGCTATGTTCGGTGCGGGGTTTCAGGGTCCCGATCACATGCCGGTCGACTACGGCGTGTTTGCCAGCCCGCAATCCTCGGGTGGGGTAGTCGGTCTCGTTTCGATCGACTCGCGAACCGCGAATCCGGGCCTCACCGATGCCGAAATCCGGTTCACGCCCTCCGGCAACGCGACGATCACGGCGCAGGCGGACGGGCAGGGGCAGTTTGACCTAGGCCTGCCGGACGGAATCCTGAACGGCCACTTGGACATCATCAAGACCTACTCCAATGCCACGCGCGAAATCACCGCGCTGGATTCCCTGCAGGTTCTGCGAATCTCGGTCGGCATGGATCCGACATGGGGTCCCGCAAGCCCCGAAGATCTGATTGCCGCCGATATCACGGGTGATGGTAAAGTGACGGCGATGGATGCGCTGGTGATCCTGCAGGTGGCCGTCGGCATGCCGTCCTTGCACGAGCCCGAATGGGTCTTTCTGGATCAGAACGCCGACTTGTCCGGCATCACGCGGCACAACGTGTCTTATGACACCGGAGTTTCCGTGGCGGCCGTCGATGGCGTGATCGCCACCGACATGACATCCATCCTGCTGGGCAACCTCGAAGCTCCGTGACGCGCTATTCGCGGAAGGCCCGGTTGAAATAGTCGGTCATGGGCTTGACCAGATAGGACAGCGGCGTGCGCTCGTCGGTCTTGATCAGAGTTTCGACCGGCATGCCGGGCAGCAGGGTCTGGCCATTCAGCCGTTCGGTCTGGCCATCGTCCAGGGCCACCTCGGTCCGATAATAGGCCTGCCCGGTCTTTTCATTGGTCAGCGCGTCGGCCGACACGTTGATTACATGGCCGTCGATCTGGGGGGTTTCCCTCTGGTTGAAGGCCGGAAACCGCAGGGTGACGGGTTGTCCCACGTGCAGCTGGTCGACATGGATCGCGTCCACGCGCGCGGCCACCAGCAAGGGCGTATCGTCGGGGACGATGTACATCATGGGTTCGCCGGGCTGAACCACGGATTGCGCTGCAAAGACCTGGCTGCCGAAGACCGTACCAGCGACCGGGGCGCGAATGTCCAGGCGCGACAGGCGCTCGGTCAGCGACAGGCGACGCTGCGACAGCTCCACGATCTGCGCCTGCACTTCCCGCAACTCGGTGATCGCCTGCTCGCGCCGTGCGGATGCCAGCTCGACGATCTGGATTTCGGTCGCGGCGATCTGTCCCTTCAGGCGGGCCACCGTTGCCTCCAGCCGCCCGATTTCACCGGTTAGGCTGGCCTCTTCGCGCTGCAGGGCCAGCACCCGGCTGGCCTGGGTCAGGCCCTTGGCCAGAAGGTCGTTCTGATCCTCCAGCTCTTGCCGGATCAGATCGACCTGTTTGGTCAGCGACACCAATTGGGCGTCGGTTCCTGCGATTTCGCTTTCGATTTGATTCCGTTGCTTGCCCAGCTGGTCGATCTTCTGGGCCAAGGTATCGGACCGCGCCAGGAACAGGTTTCTTTGTCCGGCGATCAAATCAGGGTCGATCGGTTCCATCCGCGCAAGATCGCGCATGCGCGCGTCCAGTTCGTCGACCTTGGCGCCATCGCGTTCCGCTTCCAGCCGCACCTTCCGCGCCAGCAACTCGAACAACTGAGATTCGATGATGGCCTTCTCGGACGTCAGGAAGGTGCCGTCCAACTGCAACAGAAGGTCCCCCTGGGCGACATGGTCGCCATCGCGGGCGTACAATTCGCCCACGACCCCGCCGTCAGGGTGCTCGATCACCTGCCGGTTGCTCTGGACTTCGACGACGCCGGGCGAGACGATCGCCCCGGCCAGTCTGGTCCGCGTGCTCCAAACGCCGACGCCGCCGATCAGGATCGTCAGTGCGGCAAAACCCACTAGGGCCGGAACGGTGATCCGCCAGGCCGGGCGCGAAACTTGGTTGGCCATGTCTATTCACCCACCTTCTTGAGCTGTCGCTTGATGACGCCCGCGTTCTGCACCATTGCGCTCAGAACATCGTCGCGCGGTCCGAATTTAACGATCTGGCCTCGTTCGACCACAGCCAGGTCGTCGCATTCTGAAATGGCCTGGGGCCGGTGCGTCATGATGATGGCCGCCTTGCCTTCGGCTTTGAGATTGCGGATGGCCGCGTTCAGCGCGTCCGTTCCGTCGGCATCCAACGCCGAATTCGGCTCGTCAAGGATCAGCACGACCGGGTCGCCATACAGAGCGCGCGCTAGGGCGATCCGCTGTTTCTGACCGCCCGACAGTTGGCTGTCATTGCCTTCCAGAAACGTGTCATACCCTTTCTCGAGGCTCAGGATCAGTTCATGGGCATTGGCCTTCTTGGCGGCGGCCACGACGGCCTCGGCGTCAGGCGACAGGGACATCCGAGCGATATTCTCGGCCACGGTTCCGTTGAACAGGGTGACCTGCTGCGGCAGATACCCGATGTGACGGCCCAGATCGTCCGGGTCATACTGGCTGAGGGTTGCGCCGCCCAGGCGAACCTCGCCCGCCGCCGGCGCCCACAGTCCAAGCAGCGCCTTGGCCAGAGTGGTCTTGCCCGATCCGCTCTTGCCGATCACGCCAAGCGCCTTGCCGGGCTCCAGCACCAAAGACGCCCCACGCAGGGTCGGTGTCTTGGTGCCCGGAGGGATCACCGTCAGGTTCTTGGCCACCAGCCGCGCGGCGGGAACCGGCAACTTGGTGCGCGACGGCTCCCTGGGTGTTCGGGCCAAAAACTGGTTCAGGCCCTTCCACGCCATGCGCGCCCGTTCGACCATCGCCCATTGGCCCACGATCTGTTCCACAGGTGCCAGCGCCCGTCCCAGCAGAATTGATCCCGCGATCATCGCGCCCGCCGTCATCTCGTTCTGCAGCACCAGCCAGGCGCCCAGTGCCAGCATGGCCGACTGCAGAAACAGCCGCAGGGATTTCGTCAGCGCGCTGAAGCTGCCGGTCCAGTCGCTGGCCGAAATGCTCTGCGACAAGGCCTGCGATCTCTGTTGCAGCCACCGGTCGGTAACGTCCCGCTGCATGCCCTGCGATCGCACCACTTCGACCGCCTGACGGGCACTTTCGGAAAAGGCGTTGGCCTTGGCCGACGCGACCTGGGCTTCGGCGACCTTATGGTGGGTCAGGATCTGGTTCACGACCGCAATGACGATCAGAAGTATCCCGCCCCCCACCGCGAGCCAGCCCAGAAGAGGGTGGAAAATGAAGATGGCGGCCAGAAACACCGGCGTCCAAGGCAGGTCCATCATCGCCAGAAATACGGGCGAGGCACACAGGGTCTGAATGGTCTCGAGGTCGCGCAGCGACCGGGCGGGTGTGGCCCGGGCTTGAGGATAAAGAGCATGGCGCAGGGTCGCGTCGAACACACGTTCGTCCAGGTCGGACTGAAACCTGGCGCCGAACCGGGCAATGATCCGCCCGCGGGCATAGTCCAGCATTGCCATCAGGCCATAGAGCAGGGCGACCAGCAGAAACAGCGCCGTCAGCGTCTCGACCGCGCGCGAGGACAGGACGCGGTCATAGACCTGAAGCATGAACAGCGGCCCGGTCAACATCAGGATGTTGACGAAGACGCTGAACAGGAAGGTCAGCAACAGGAAGGTCGATCCCTGCCTGCGTGCGGATTGAAGCTCGGGGTCCGGGCGGAGATTTTCGGGGTGCTTCGGGCTCACGATCGGTCAACCTTTGTCATTCATGCGCGGATCCGGGGCTGTGACAAGCTTGGGCCGCAGCCAAACCCGGGATTTACCAGCCTCGCCCGGCCTTCTGAAGTCGCAAGGGGCGCCGGAGTGCAATGTGTGGCGGTTTCTTGCCAGATCGACCGGCCGGATTCCGCCTCACTCAGGCACTCTGGGGGTGCGGCTACCCGATGTTGCAGCGAGCCTCGTCGCAGCTACGATATATGGGTGACATCGGCGGAACAACAGTTTTGTCCACCGGTTGCCAAGGCTCGTGAACGGTCAGTTGTCGAGGCTGCGAAAGATCCGCGTGGTCGAGAAATAGCGCTCCAGCTCTTCGATGCGTTCCTTGCTTTCTTCCCAGCGGGCTTCCTGCACCTCGGCGATCAGGGTCTCGGAGATCAACTGCAATGCGATGGTGGAATCCCAGCTCGACGGTGCTTCGACCAGCGCGTGGAACGTGTAATCCGCCGTCCGCCCAATGGGTGAGCCCCACTGGTCGGTGAACAGAACGACCGTCACACCCCGATCCGACGCCACCTGCGCCAGCTTCTCCAGATGCGCTTCGTAGCGGCGGATGTCGAAGATCACCAGGACCGAGCTGTCATCCATGTCCAACAGGTATTGCGGCCACACGTTGGCCGAGTTGCCCAGCATCGTCACGTTGGGCCGGATGATCTGCATGTGGTTGAACAGATAGTCGGCGTTCGAGCGGGTGATGCGGCCGCCCACGACATAGAGATGCCGCTCGGTATCGGCCAACAATTGGGCCACGGCGTCGAACATGGACTTGTCCAGCCGCTCCAGCGTGTGCCGCATGTTGGTCCAGACGGCCTGCGCGAAACGGGTGATCGGGTGCTCGGTCTCGTCGTCGACGATCCAGGCGTCGCGTTTCGAGATCGGCTTCTTGATCTGCGCGGCGACCTCCTCGCGCAGGGCGTCCTGAAGGGCGGGAAAGCCGTCAAAGCCCAGTTTGCGCGCCATGCGGATCACCGTCGGGGTCGAGACCTGCGCCGCCGCGGCCAGCTTGGTGATCGATTGCAACCCGGCCATCGGATAATCTTGCAGCAGGATCGAGCCCAGCTGACGTTCGGATCGGGTCAGGTCATCAAGCTCGTCCTGGATGCGTTGCTTGACGGTCTTGGCGACAGAGGCCATCGGCGTCCTCGTATTATTCAATTCGTTACAGAATATGATCGAATGTAAATTTGTCTACAGAAAGTTTCTTGACAGGCTGAATTTCGCTGTAACAAATGCTACTCATGATTGCTGCGCCCGAGTCTCCTTTGCTGTCAACGATCGAAGCACCCGCCGCACGGGTGTTGAACGCGCTTGGCCGCGCCCCGGCAGTGCTGGTGTGCGAGCATGCCAGCCGGTTCATTCCGGCGGCGCTGGACGGTCTGGGGCTCGAAGCGGATGCGGCCCGCTCTCACGCCGCCTGGGATATCGGCGCGTTGGAGCTTGCGGTCGAGTTGATGGGCGCCCTGGATGCGCCGCTGGTGCAGGCCCGGGTCAGCCGGCTGGTCTATGACTGCAACCGCCCGCCCGAACGCGCCGATTCCATGCCCGAGGTCAGCGAAGTGTTCGAGGTGCCGGGCAACCGGAACCTGACCCCGGCTCAACGTGCCCAACGGGTGCGTGAAATCTACGAACCGTTCCGGGATCTGTTGTCCAAGACGCTGGACGCGCGCCCGGAACCACCGGTTCTGATCACGATCCACAGTTTCACCCCGGTCTACAAAGGACAAAGGCGCGACGTCGAACTGGGCATCCTGCACGATCAGGACGAGCGCGCGGCTCGGGTGATGCTGGACCATGTCGCAGGCTGCGGCCTGAGGACCGCTTTGAACGAACCCTATTCGGCCGCCGATGGCGTGACCCACACCCTGAGCGAGCACGGCGTCGCCCGCGGCCTTCCGAACGTGATGATCGAGGTCCGCAACGACCTGATCGACACGCCCGCCGGGGTCAACCGTATGGCTGGCATTCTGTCCCCGGTTCTGACCCGGACCATTGCGGCATTTTCGCCAACCGGAACAGAGGAGCAGGTATGAATTTCATGCGGGGATATGTTGCGGTCATCGACCGCATGAACCGCTGGATCGGGCGGGTCGTGATGTACGGCATCTTCGTGATGATGAGTATCCTGTTGTGGTCGTCGATCTCGAAGACCTTTTTCCTTCCGTCGCTCTGGACGCTCGAAGTCGCGCAGTTCGCGATGGTGGCCTATTACATCCTGGGCGGGCCGTATTCGATCCAGATGGGCTCGAACGTGCGGATGGACCTTCTCTACAGCGAATGGTCGCACCAGCGCCGGGCCTGGACCGACGCCATCACCGTGCTGTTCCTGATCTTCTATCTGGGTGTGATGATCTATGGCGGCTTCGACTCGCTCAGCTATTCCCTGCAGTATGGTGAGCGCAGCCCGACCGCGTGGCGCCCCTATCTGTGGCCAATCAAGGTGATCATGGTCGTGGGGCTGATCCTGATGCTGCTGCAGGCCATTTGCGAGCTTTTCAAAGATATTCTGCGCCTCAAGGGCGATGACATCCCGCGCGAGGTGATCTGATGTCATATGAATTGATCGCCATTCTGATGTTCTCGACCATGATGCTGATGCTGCTGACCGGTCAGCGCGTGTTCGGTGCCATCGGCTTTGTGGCCGTGGTGGCGGCGCTGCTGCTGTGGGGAGACCGCGGCGGCTATGATATCGGGTTTTCGGCCGCGATGAAGCTGATGAAATGGTACCCGCTGCTGACGCTGCCGATGTTCATCTTCATGGGTTACGTTTTGGCCGAGTCCAAAATCGCCGACGACCTGTACAAGATGTTCCATGTCTGGATGGGCGGGCTGAATGGCGGGCTGGCTATCGGCACGATCGGGTTGATGGTGCTGATTTCGGCAATGAACGGGCTGAGCGTGGCAGGCATGGCGATCGGGGCCACGATTGCGCTGCCCGAGCTGCTCAAACGCGGCTATGATAAGAAAATGGTGACCGGGGTTATCCAGGCCGGGTCATCGCTGGGCATTCTCGTGCCGCCGTCGGTGGTGCTGGTTCTCTATGCGATGATCGCGCGTCAGCCGGTGGGGCAGCTGTGGCTGGCGGGTATCCTGCCGGGCCTGATGATGGCGGGGATGTTCATCCTGTACATCGTGATCCGCTGCCGGATAAACCCGGAACTCGGCCCGGCCCTGTCCAAGGAAGAGCGCGACGTGCCAATGGCGGAGAAGCTACGGCTGCTGCGCGCGGGTCTGCTGCCGCTGGCGATTTTCGCGGCAATGATGGTGCCCTTCGTCAATGGCTGGACCTCGCTGGTCGAAAGCTCGGCCATCGGTGCGCTGACGGCCTTTGCCGCCGCGGTTCTGAAAGGGCGGATGACGCGCAAGGTGTTCGAGGTCTCGGTCCGTTCGACCCTGGGCATCACCTGCATGTTCATGTGGATCATCCTGGCCGCCTTGGCCTTTGGCGCGGTGTTCGATGGGCTGGGCGCCGTGCGCGCGATCGAGACGCTGTTCACCGAACGGCTGGGCCTGAACCCGTGGGTGATCCTGATCCTGATGCAGCTAAGCTTCATCGTGATGGGCACCTTCCTGGACGACACCGCGATGCTGGTGATCGTTGCGCCGCTGTACGTGCCGCTGGTGGGGGAACTGGGGTTCGACCTGATCTGGTACGGGGTGCTGTACACGATCACCACGCAGATCGCCTATATGACGCCGCCCTTCGGCTATAACCTGTTCCTGATGCGGGCCATGGCCCCGCCCGAGATTTCGCTGCGCGACATCTACGGCTCGATTCTGCCCTTTGTGATGGTGATGACGCTGGCGCTGGCCATCATAATGACCTTCCCGCAGATCGCGCTGTGGCTGCCCGACTACATCTACAACAAATGACCCCGGACATACCGGGGCACATGCGAGAGGATGGTCTCTCGCCCATAGAAACCGACAACGGAGAGAGAAGATGACGAACAGACGCACATTCCTGAAAGGGGCCGCCGCGGCCCCGGCAGCCGCGCTGGCCACGCCCGCACTGGCGCAATCCACGATCCGCTGGCGCATGCAGACATATGCCGGCCCCGCGCTGGCCGAGCATGTGATCGATCCGGCCATCAAGATGTTCAACCAGATCGCCGGCGACCGGATGCAGATCGAGCTGTTCTATGCCGACCAGCTGGTGCCCACGGGCGAGCTGTTTCGCGCCATGCAGCGCGGCACGATCGACGCGGTGCAGTCGGATGATGACTCGATGGCCTCGCCCACTGAGGTAACCGTTTTCGGCGGCTATTTCCCGTTTGCCTCGCGCTATTCGCTGGACGTTCCGGTCCTGTTCAACCAGTACGGTCTGAACGAGATCTGGGACGAAGAATATTCCAAGGTGGGCGTCAAGCACATCTCGGCCGGCGCCTGGGACCCGTGCCATTTCGCCACCAAGGACCCGATCAACAGTCTTGAGGACCTGAAGGGCAAGCGGGTCTTCACCTTCCCGACGGCGGGCCGGTTCCTGTCGCAGTTTGGCGTGGTCCCCGTGACCCTGCCGTGGGAGGACATCGAGGTTGCCGTGCAGACCGGCGAGCTGGACGGCATCGCCTGGTCGGGCATCACCGAGGATTACACCGTCGGCTGGGCGGATGTGACCAACTACTTCCTGACCAACAACATCTCGGGCGCCTGGGCCGGGTCGTTCTTTGCCAACATGGACCGCTGGAACGAATTGCCCGAAGACCTGCAGACCCTGTTCCGTGTCTGCACCGACCAGTCGCACTACTACCGTCAGTGGTGGTACTGGGGCGGCGAGGCATCGCTGCGCGTGAATGGTGACAAGCTGAAGCTGACCACCATCCCCGACGAGGAATGGGCGCAGGTCGAAGCGGCCGCCGTTGCCTTCTGGGATGAGATCGCCGCCGAGTCCGAGACCAAGGCCAAGGTCGTCGAGATCATCAAGCGCTACAACGCCGACATGCAGAAGGCCGGGCGTCCATATCGCTATAGCTAAATCTGATACTCCGGCGCGCGGGTTGAATCGTGCGCCGGGGGTTCTGGCCGGTGCCCGTTCGGGCGCGGGTGACTGCAAGAGCAAGTTCGCCAGTGTGAGACTAGGCCGGGGTCTTGGAAGTGACGAGGAATGAGAACAATGGGCATTGACGCGATTTTGGCGGATCTGAAGGTCCAGGTCGATGAAGGCGATGTGGATACCGTGCTTGTCTGCATGGTGGACATGCAGGGCCGCCTGATGGGTAAGCGCTTTCATGCGGGGCATTTCGTGGCCGGGGCCTGGGAAGAAACCCATTGCTGCAACTACCTGCTGGCCACCGATCTCGAGATGGCGACGCCGGACGGCTATGCCTCGACCAGCTGGGAGCGCGGCTATGGCGACTATGTCATGAAGCCCGACCTGAGCACCCTGCGCCCGGTGCCGTGGCTGGAGGGCACGGTGATGGTGATGTGCGACGTGCTGGATCACCACACGCATGAAGAGGTGCCGCATTCTCCGCGCGCCATTCTGAAGAAGCAGGTCAATCGCCTGAAGGCCATGGGCTATGAGGCGATGTGCGCGACCGAGCTGGAGTTTTTCCTGTTTGAGAAGAGCTTCGACCAGATCCGCAAGGAGGGATTCCGCGACCTGCAGCCGATCTCGGGCTACAACGAGGATTACCACATCCTTCAGACCACGAAGGAAGAGCATGTGATGCGGCCGATCCGCAATCACCTTTGGAACGCGGGCATTCCGGTCGAAAACTCAAAGGGCGAGGCCGAGGCCGGGCAGGAAGAGCTGAACATCAAATATGCCCCGGCGATGCAGACGGCAGAGTATCACTCGATCGCCAAGAACGCGGTCAAGGAGATTGCATTCCAGCAGGGCCATGCGGCGACCTTCCTGCCGAAATGGCATCATGACCGGGTCGGAAGTTCGTCGCATGTGCATCAGTCGCTTTGGGCGGACGGGCAGCCGGCATTTTTTGACAAGGCCGACCCGCTGGGCATGTCGGACCTTATGAAGAGCTACATGGCGGGCCTGCTGAAATACGCGGCTGATTATACCTATTTCATGGCGCCCTACATCAACAGCTACAAGCGGTTCATGAAGGGCACCTTCGCGCCGACGCGGATCATCTGGTCGGTGGACAACCGCACTGCGGGGTTCCGGCTGTGCGGCGATGGCACCAAGGCGGTGCGGGTGGAGTGCCGGATTCCGGGTTCGGACATGAACCCCTATCTGGCCATCGCCGGAATGCTGGCCGCGGGGATCGCGGGCATCGAGGAGGGGCTGGAGCTGCAGCCGCCGACCAAGGGCGATGTCTATCAGGGGGATACGGGCATGATTCCGGGCAACCTGCGTGCGGCGCGGGATGCGCTGCATGGGTCGTCCATGCTGCGGGCGGCCATGGGCGATGACGTGGTGGACCACTATGTGCGTGCCGCCGAGGTCGAGATCGAGGAATTCGAGCGCGTGGTGACCGATTGGGAGATTGCCCGCGGGTTCGAGCGGGCATAAAGGGCGGATGTGAGGGGCCAGCCCCTCACGCTCCCCGGGATATTTTTGGCCAGATGAAGCAGCGGGCCTGTTTTGCTTGAGGATGGAGTGACCATGGGTCAGGTGTTGAAATGTATCTCGCCGATCGACGGATCGGTGTTTGCCGAGCGGACTGCGCTGGATCGTGACACGGCATTCGCCGCAGCGGGCCGGGCACGTGCAGCGCAGGCGGATTGGGCGGCGCGGCCCCTGCAGGAGCGGATCGATCTGGTGATGGCCGGCGTTGCAGCCGTGGGGGCGATGAATGACGAGATCGTGCCGGAACTGGCGCGGATGATGGGCCGGCCGGTGCGTTATGGCGGCGAGTTCGGCGGTTTCAACGAACGCGCGACCTATATGGCGGGCATCGCGCGCGATGCGCTGGCCGATATTGCCGTGGGTGAGGACGAAACATTCAAGCGCTACATCAAGCGCGTGCCGCATGGAGTGGTGTTCGTTGTGGCGCCCTGGAACTATCCGTACATGACGGCGATCAACACGGTGGCGCCCGCCTTGATCGCGGGCAACACGGTTGTGCTGAAACATGCCACGCAGACCCTGTTGGTGGGCGAGCGGATGGCGCGGGCCTTCCATTCGGCAGGGGTGCCCGAGGATGTGTTCCAGAACCTGTTTCTGAGCCATGACGTGACCAACGAATTGATCGCTGGCAAGGCGTTCGATTTCGTGAACTTCACCGGCTCGGTTGCCGGAGGGCAGGCGATGGAACGGGCGGCGGCCGGCACCTTTACCCCCGTCAGCACCGAGTTGGGGGGCAAGGATCCTGGCTATGTCATGGACGACGCCGATCTGGATGCGGCGGTCGAGACGCTGATCGACGGGGCCATGTTCAACTCGGGCCAGTGCTGCTGCGGGATCGAGCGGATCTATGTGCATGAAAGCCTGTATGACGATTTCGTTGCCAAGGCGGTCGAGATCGTCATGGGCTACAAGCTGGGCAATCCGCTGGACCCTGAGACGACGCTGGGACCGATGGCCAACGTGCGCTTTGCAGACGAGGTGCGCGCGCAGATCGCCGAGGCCGTGGCCGCAGGTGCCGTGGCGCATATCGAGACCTTTGCCGAGGATGACGGCGGCGCCTATCTGACGCCGCAGATCCTGACCAATGTCACCCATGACATGCGCGTGATGCGCGACGAAAGCTTCGGCCCGGTCGTCGGGATCATGAAAGTGTCCTCGGATGAAGAGGCCATTGCCCTGATGAATGACAGCGAATTCGGCCTGACCGCCTCGCTGTGGACGCGCGACGTGGCGCGGGCCGAACGCATCGGCGACCGGATCGAGACCGGAACCGTGTTCATGAACCGGGCCGACTATCTGGACCCGGGTCTGTGCTGGACCGGGTGCAAGAATACCGGCCGTGGCGGCGGCCTGTCGATCATCGGATATCACAACCTGACACGTCCCAAATCCTACCACCTGAAAAAGGTGACGGGCTGAGGACGATTTGCCTGCCCCGGACCGACCCCCTCGCCGGGGCAGGCCTTAGACACAAGGAAAACTGACATGAGTCTTGTTGGAAACTGGTCCTATCCGACCACGATCAAATTCGGTGCGGGCCGCATCAAGGAACTGCCCGAGGCCTGCGCGGCGGCTGGGATCAAGCGCCCGCTGCTGGTGACCGACCGCGGCCTGGCCGATCTGCCGATCACTGCCGCGACACTGGACATTCTCGAGGCTGCCGGGCTGGGCCGGGGCCTGTTCAGCGAGGTCGACCCCAACCCGAACGAAAAAAACCTCGAGGCCGGTGTGGCCGCCTACAAGGCGGGCGGGCATGACGGTGTGATCGCGTTCGGCGGCGGTTCTGGGCTGGATCTGGGCAAAATGGTCGCTTTCATGGCCGGTCAGACGCGGCCGGTCTGGGATTTCGAGGATATCGGCGATTGGTGGACCCGCGCGGATGCCGATGCGATCGCGCCGATCATCGCGGTGCCGACGACGGCCGGCACCGGCTCGGAAGTCGGCCGCGCCAGCGTCATCACCAACTCGGAAACCCATGCCAAGAAGATCATCTTCCACCCCAAGGTGCTGCCGACCGTGGTGATCTGCGACCCTGAACTGACCGTGGGCATGCCGAAATTCATCACCGCCGGCACCGGCCTGGATGCCTTTGCGCATTGTGTCGAGGCCTATTCCAGCCCGCATTACCATCCGATGAGCCAGGGCATCGCGCTGGAGGGGATGCGGTTGGTCAAGGACTATCTGCCGCGCGCCTATGCGGACGGCACCGACATTGAGGCCCGCGCCCAGATGATGAGTGCGGCCGCCATGGGAGCGACGGCTTTCCAGAAGGGGCTGGGTGCAGTCCACGCCATGAGCCACCCGATCGGCGCGGTGTTCAACACCCATCATGGCACCACCAACGCGGTCTGCATGCCCGCGGTTCTGGAGTTCAATGCCGCTGCGATTGCCGACCGGTTCGACGCGGCCGCAGCCTATCTGGGCATTTCGGGTGGGTTCGACGGATTTCGGGCCTTCGTGCAGGAATTCAACGACTCGCTGGGCATCCCGCGCAAGCTGTCCGATCTGGGCGTGACCGAGGATGCGATCCCCGACCTAGTCAAGGGTGCGATCGTCGATCCGTCCTGCGGCGGAAACCCGATCGAGTTGACCGAGGACAACCTGACCCAGCTGTTCCGCGCGGCGCTGTAAGCGCAACGCCGGGCCACTTGAAACCCCGGCGGCGATTGCTTGACGTTCGCGGATGCGGCCCGCAAGTTGGGTCCGCAACATGGTGGCCGGTGGGGCCAACGATGGATAGGAGCATCGGTATATAGATGCGAACGCCAACATGACGCAGCCGGACTGGACCGACCGGTTCAATGGTACTCGCCGCTTGCCGGACCGGGTCCGCGACCGGCTGCGCAAGGCGGCGCGTATGGTGCGGGTTGCGAAGGGTGCGCAGGTGTTTGGCCCGGACAATGTGCCCGAAAGCCTGTTGTTTCTTTACGCTGGTCGAATTCGGGTGTCCCAGCGGTCCGATACGGGGCGCGAAATCGTGCTGTATCGCGTCGAGGCCGGCGACAGCTGCGTTCTGACCACGGCCTGCATGCTGGCCGAGGAGGCATACAATGCCCAGGGGATCGCGGAAACGGACGTGACGGCCGTTGTTCTGCCAAAGGCCGAGTTCGACCGGCTGGCGGCCGAAGAAGACGCGTTTCGCAGCTTTGTCTTCGAGGCCTATTCGCGCCGGTTGATCGATCTGTTGCGGGTGGTTGATGATGTCGCCTTCGGGCGCATCGATGTGCGGTTGGCGGAACGGTTGCTGGCGCTGGCAGGCGAGGCGTCCGAGATACAGGTGACCCACCAGCAACTGGCCGACGAGCTTGGAACCGCCCGTGAAGTGATCTCGCGTGTCCTGAACGATTTTCAGAAGCGCGAGTTGATCACCCAGTCGCGCGGGCGAGTCACCCTTGCCGACAAGGCTGCATTGCAGTCGCTGGCGCAAAGCGGCTGAGTTTTTCCTGAAATCCACCGGCTTTCGTGACATTGTCACTGAAGGGGCCGGAAACCTGCCCTATGTGTCATTCAAGACTTGGAATGTAGAGGGCATAATGGCCACCAATGTGGGAACGCTCGACCGAATTCTGCGTGCTACGCTGGGGCTGGTCCTGTTGTACTTGGCATTTGCCAGCAAACTGCCGTTTTTCGACGGCGGCATCGGAAAATGGGGTGCAGTAATTGTCGGCGTAGTGATGCTGATCACTTCGGCGCTGCGGATCTGCCCGCTTTACGGTGCCTTCGGCATCAAAACCTGTAAGAGGACCTGACATGGAGACTGTATTTACACCTTTCGCTTCTTTCGGGGGCGGTTTGCTGATCGGCCTGGGGGCCGTTCTTCTAATGCTAGGGCTGGGTCGCATCATGGGGGCGACCGGGATCATGTCGGGGCTGGTTTTTCCCGAGAAAGTCTCGGAGTTCTCATGGCGTCTGGCTCTGGTGGCAGGCATGATCGTGGCGCCGGGGCTGATCTTCGCGGTCACCGGCACGATGCCCGCGATTGACGTACCGGTCAGCCCGCTGATGATTGCCGTCGGAGGTGTCATCGTCGGACTCGGTGCCAGCCTCGGGTCCGGGTGTACGTCGGGCCACGGTGTCTGCGGCCTGTCGCGCCTGTCGGTGCGGTCGCTGGTGGCGGTACCGACCTTCATGGCGACCGCGGCCATCACCGTTTTCATCATTCGCCATGTGATCGGAGGGTAAGCCGATGAAACTGTTTCATACCTTCCTGACCGGCCTCGTCTTCGGCGTTGGGATTGCCATCTCGGGCATGATGAACCCGGCCAAGGTCCTGAACTTCTTTGACATTGCCGGCACCTGGGACCCCAGCCTTGCCTTCGTGATGGGCGGTGCGCTTGTGGTGACCTTCATCGGCTATCGGCTGATTTGGCGCCGGGACGCACCCCTGTTCGCCGCGCGGTTCCAGATTCCGACCTCGACCGTCATCGACGGCAAGCTGATCGGTGGTTCGGCCCTGTTCGGCATCGGGTGGGGTATTGCCGGGTTCTGCCCTGGAGCGGCCCTCCCGGCCCTGGGTACCGGACGGTGGGAGGTGGTGTTGTTCCTGGGGGCCGTCGCCGTCGGCCTGGTCCTGGCCCGGATCCTGCAGGGCAAACCATTGTTTTCGCGCTCGGCCAAGGCCTGAGCGCCCAAGAGGAGACACAATCATGAACGATCAGAAATCAATCGACGCCCACAACCAGCGGATGGCGGATGCGATTGCAACGCCGATTGCCGAGTATCCGGTCGATCTGAGCGTCAAGCCCGAGGTTCAGGGCTTCTACGACGAGGCGACGGCGACGATCAGCTATATCGTCAAGGACCCCACGTCGAACGCTTGCGCGATCATCGACAGCGTGATGGACATCGACTATGCCGCCGGCCGGATCACCTTTGAACATGCCGATCTGCTGATCGCCGAGATCGAAAAGCAGGGGCTGAAGTTGGAGTGGATCATCGAGACGCATGCGCATGCCGACCACCTGTCGGCGGCGCCCTACATCCAGCAGAAGCTGGGCGGCAAGATCGGTATCGGCGAGAACATCAAGATCGTGCAGGAGGTCTTCGGCAAAATCTTCAACGAAGGCACCGAGTTCCAGCGCGACGGCAGCCAGTTTGATGCGCTGTTCACCGATGGCATGACCTACAAGATCGGCAACATGACCGCTTTTGCCATGCACACGCCGGGCCATACGCCGGCCTGCATGACCCATGTGATCGGCGATGGGGCCTTCGTGGGTGATACACTGTTCATGCCCGATGGTGGCTCGGCGCGCGCCGATTTCCCGGGCGGGGATGCCGGTACGCTCTATGACTCGATCCAGAAGGTGCTGAGCCTGCCGGACGAGACCCGGCTGTTCATGTGCCACGACTACATGCCCGGCGGGCGCGAGGTGAAGTGGGAGACCACGGTGGCCGAGGAAAAGGCGCACAACATCCATGTGGGCGGCGGCAAGTCGCGGGACGAGTTCATCAAGATGCGCACCGAGCGTGACGCGACGCTGGCGATGCCGACACTGATCATCCCGTCGATCCAGGTCAATATCCGGGCGGGCGAAATTCCGACCGACCAAGACGGCAATCAGATGCTGAAGGTGCCGGTCAACAAGCTCTGATCGCGGGAGGCGACGATGGAAATCAGGAAAATCTCCGACCAGTTGTCGGTCTCGCCGCAGATCACGTCGGACGACCTTGCCGCCATCAAGGCGGCGGGGTTCCGCGCCATTATCTGCAACCGGCCCGACGGTGAAGGCGCCGACCAGCCCACTTTCGAGGAAATCGAGGCCGCTGCAGAAAGGCTGGGTATCGAAGCCCGGTACGTTCCGGTCCAATCTGGCCTGGTCCGCGACGAAGATGCCCGCGCCTTCGGTCAGGCCCTGACCGAGCTGCCGGGTCCGATCCTGGCCTATTGCCGGACGGGCACGCGCTCGGCCACCCTGTGGTCGCTGCACGAGGCCGCGCACAAACGCCCTGTTTCGGAGATCCTGACCGCGACCAAGGTTGCCGGGTACGACATGAGCGGTGTCGCCCGCCGTATCGCCAATGGCGGCAAGACGCCCACCGACACCGGCGATGCGTCCTTTGACGTGGTGATCGTGGGCGGCGGGGCAGGGGGCATCGCCACCGCCGCCAGCCTGCATGCGCGCAAATCCGACCTGTCGATCGCCATCATCGACCCGTCGGACGTGCACTATTATCAACCCGGCTGGACCCTGGTGGGCGGCGGCGTGTTCACGCCGGAACAGACGGCCAAGACCATGGGTTCGCTGATCCCACGCGGGGTCAAATGGATCAAGGCCGCCGTTGCCGCGTTCGAGCCGCAGAACAATGCCGTCATTCTGGATGGCTGCCGGGTGGTCAAATACGACCGTCTGGTGGTGTCTCCGGGGCTCAAGCTGGACTGGGGCGCGGTCGAAGGGCTGGAAGAAACGCTGGGCCGCAACGGCGTGACCTCGAATTATCGCTATGACTTGGCGCCCTATACCTGGCAGTTGGTCGAAGGGCTGAAGGCGGGCCGGGCTCTGTTCACCCAGCCGCCGATGCCGATCAAATGCGCGGGCGCGCCGCAGAAGGCGATGTATCTGTCGGGAGATGCGTGGGTCCGGCGCGGGGTTCTCAAGGATATCGACATCCAGTTCATGAACGCTGGTGGAGTGCTGTTCGGGGTCAACGACTATGTCCCGGCGTTGATGGAATACGTAAAGAAATATGACGCCACGCTCAATTTCTTCCACAATCTGGTGGCGGTGGACGGGGCGGCGAAGACCGCCACGTTCAAGGTGGCCAAGCCCGACGAGCAGCCCGAGCAGGTGACGGTCGAATTCGACATGATGCATGTCTGCCCGCCGCAGGTGGCGCCAGACTTCATCCGGGTCTCGCCGCTGGCGGATGCGGTGGGCTGGGTCGATGTCGATCAGGCGACGCTGCGCCATAAGAGCTATGACAACATCTGGTCGCTGGGCGACGTGATGAACGCGCCAAACGCCAAGACCGCGGCGGCGGCGCGCAAGCAGGCGCCGGTGGTGGCCGACAACATCGTGGCCGATATCGAGGGCCGCGCCCCGGTGGCGGCCTATGACGGATACGGCTCGTGCCCGTTGACAGTGGAACGCGGCAAGATCGTGCTGGCCGAGTTCGGCTATGGCGGTGTCCTGAAGCCCAGCTTCCCAAAGTTCCTTATTGACGGCACCAAACCTAGCCGCGCGGCCTGGTTCTTGAAGGAAAAGCTGCTGCCGCCGGTCTATTGGTCGGCGATGCTGAAGGGCAAGGAATGGATGGCCAAGCCCGAACCGCTGAAGGTGGCGGCCGAATAAACAACCTGCCGCCTCCGAACCCGATGCCGGCCGAACCGGTGCAAGTTCTGGCCTGACGCTGCGGATGTCCGGCCAAGACCTGGCGGTCAGAGCCTCCTCGCTCTGACCGCCGCCTTTCCAGGACGAGACCCCATGCAGAGCCTTTATCGCTACCTTCCCATTCTCGACTGGGGCCGCCGGTACGACCGGGCGGCGCTGTCCAATGACATGATCGCGGCGGTGATCGTGACGATCATGTTGATCCCGCAATCGCTGGCCTATGCGCTGCTGGCGGGGCTGCCGCCCGAGGCGGGGATCTACGCCTCGATCTTGCCGATCATCCTCTATGCAATTTTTGGCACCAGCCGGGCGCTGGCGGTGGGTCCGGTCGCGGTGGTGTCGTTGCTGACGGCAAGTGCGGTGGGGCAGGTGGCTGAACAGGGCACCGCCGGATATGCGGTGGCGGCGCTGACGCTGGCCTTTCTGTCGGGCGGGTTCCTGGTGCTGCTGGGCGTGTTGCGGCTGGGCTTTCTGGCCAACTTCCTCAGCCATCCGGTGATCGCCGGCTTCATCACCGCCTCAGGCATCCTGATCGCCACCAGCCAGCTGAAACATATCCTGGGGGTCAGCGCGCATGGGCATACCCTGCCGGAGATGCTGGGCTCGATCCTTGCGCATCTGAACCAGACCAACCCGATCACCGTGGTGATTGGCGTGCTGGCCACGGCGTTCCTGTTCTGGGTGCGCAAAAATCTCAAACCCGCGCTGCGGCGTATGGGGGTGCCACCGCTGCTGGCGGATGTGCTGACCAAGGCCGGGCCGGTGGCGGCGGTGGTGGCCACAACCCTGTCGGTCTGGGCCTTCGGGCTGGACGCGCGAGGCGTCAAGATCGTGGGCGAGGTGCCCCAGAGCCTGCCGCCGCTGACCCTGCCGGGGGTGTCCTCGGATCTGATCGGCGCGCTGCTGGTGCCCGCCATCTTGATCTCGATCATCGGGTTTGTCGAAAGTATCTCGGTCGCGCAGACGCTGGCCGCCAAGAAACGCCAGCGCGTCGACCCCGATCAGGAACTGATCGGCTTGGGCGCGGCCAACCTGGGTGCCGCATTCACCGGGGGCTTTCCGGTCACCGGCGGGTTCTCGCGCTCGGTGGTGAACTTCGACGCGGGCGCCGAGACCCCGGCGGCGGGCATCTACACCGCCGGCGGGCTGGCGATCGCCGCGCTGTTCCTGACCCCGCTGGTCTATTTCCTGCCCAAGGCGACGCTGGCCGCGACGATCATCGTGGCGGTGCTCAGCCTGGTGGACCTGTCGATCCTGAAAAAGACCTGGGGCTATTCGCGGGCCGATTTTGCTGCCGTCGCCGCCACCATCGTGCTGACCCTGCTGGCCGGGGTCGAGACCGGCGTGGCCAGCGGTGTGGCAATCTCGATCCTGCTGCATCTGTACAAGACCTCGCGCCCACATGTGGCCGAGGTGGGGCTGGTGCCGGGCACCCAGCACTTCCGCAACATCAAGCGCCACAAGGTCGAAACCGACCCCACGCTGGTCACGCTGCGGGTGGATGAAAGCCTGTATTTCGTGAACGCCCGGTTCCTCGAGGACCTAATCCAGTCGCGCGTGACCGAGGGCTGCGAGATCCGCAACGTGGTGCTGATGTTCTCGGCGGTGAACGAGGTCGACTTCTCGGCGCTCGAAAGCCTCGAGGCGATCAATCACCGCCTGCGCGACATGGGCGTCGGCCTGCATCTGAGCGAGGTCAAGGGCCCCGTCATGGACCGCTTGAAACAGTCCCACTTCCTAGACGAACTGAACGGGCAGGTCTTCCTGTCACAATACGACGCGTGGCAAAGACTGACCGCGCCTGACCGGGTGCGCGCGGCGGAATAATTCGGTCAGATCAGTTCTTCATGGGCCTTGCGCGGGATGGTTTCGATGACCTGGTGACCGGAGCGGCCTACCATGGAGTATTCCCACCGCCCATCCTGCCAGATCACGATGCCCAAATCCCCGTCGCGCCGGTATTGAAACGAGGGTTGAGCCGGGCCCGTGGCCAGGTCGGCAAACAGGCTGAGGCGGTCGCCGGATTCGTTTTCATAATGGAAGACTGGTGCCGGGCCATGACCCAGAGGCAACAACCCCCCACCGATCAGCCGGTAACCGGTGTCCCCCAGTTCCGGCGCGATCACGGGTGCGCTCAGCCAGATACTCAGCCAGGTTTGCAGATGATCGCGTTGGTCGGCGAACACCTCGACCGGGTTAAGAACCTGGGGCGAATACAGGGCGTGTGCCGCCGCAGCCTGAATCGGTGCCTGCGACATCAGTGTCACTGGTTTGGCGGAGTCCCGCGACAGGAACAGGCCACTGTCCAGACCCAATGCAAAATCGAAACCGCCGCGGCCAGCCGCCTGCACCCGGCATGACCGGTACTCTGAAGTGCCCCGCGCATCAGTCGGTCCAGTTGCGCGGGATCAGGCTGCGGCACCAAGGCACCGATCATCCCGGCTGCCGGATCATTGTCGCAAGCCGCGCACGGTCGGCGGGATGCGCGGCCAGGTGCCGATCCTGACGGTCCTGCTGAGATGGCGTCAACTGGCCGTCGAAAGCGGCCTGCATCAGGGTTTCAATGGTCGGTTCGGTCGTCATTTCACGCTCCGCAATCGTGACGTTTTCGGCGGTTCTTCGGCGGCTTGCAGTCGTGCCCGCGCGCGACAGACGGGACGTGATGGTGCCCTACGGGATCCCCAGCAATCGGGCGGTCTCGGCATAGGTCTGCTCCGCGACCTTGACCGCCAGCAGTACAAGTTTCTAATCCTCCGGCAGGGCACCGATCTGACGCCGCAGCCAGCGCAGTTCCAAACGCTCTTCGGCGGCGGCCTCGGGCGAGGCCAGCTGATCCAGCGCTTGGGGGTCAGAGGCCGGGACGCCGGCGGCGCGCCTGCTGTCGTTGCGATAGCAGTTGAGCAGGATCTTCATCGCCCAAGGTTTGACCGGGTGGTCCGGCCATCTAAGCCCCTTTTTTCTTATCGCACGCAGAACGGCATCCTGCACCAGGTCATCGGCCTGGTTGTGGCTTCGGGTCAGCGCGAACGCAAACCGCCAAAAATCGGGCAGAGCGTCTTCGATTTGTTTGTGGAATGTCTGTCTTATCGCGTTGACGAAAGGCGACCGGATCCGGTCGCCCTTCTGGTCCGGGGTCAGGGTCGCGCAGTGTGCCAGACACCCTTGACGCCGTCGCCGGTCATGTCTCCGGGTTGCTTGTGCTTGATCCACAGATACAGGGGTTGGCCCTTGTAGGCGACCTGCATCGTACCGTCATCGCGCTGGAGCAACGAATAGTTCTTGGGCAGGTCGGTTCCGGCGGCGGCCAGTTCACGGCGTATTGGTCATAGCAGTTGGACTTGCCCGTTTCGTCCTTGTCGAACGTGTACAGCGTCATCTTGTTGGCATCCATCAGAAAGGTCTGATCACCCAGTTTCCCGGTCAGGACCGGGGCATCGCCAGCGGCGGCGGCGGTCGCAAGGGCGCATGCCATCAGGGTGGATATGGTCAGCGCAAAAGAAGTGCTGGTCATTCAGGTGTTCCGCCGTGTCGCTATCGCGCAGCGCAAGCACCACGACTGGGCCAGTCCGTTCGGGTGCGTTTTTGTACGAACTGATGAACGTTCAAACCCGGTGGCTTCAGCTGGGTCAGTCCGGTCGCCGGTTCGAACACCCGCGGGAGGGCGTTTGCGAATGGAGTTTTCCTTCGAAGAATAGAAAATTGGCACGGTGTGCTGGTCTTGCCGCTATCCGCTGTCGTGTCGCGACGTTCGCGGTATGGTGGGCGAGCGCGGGATGACAGTCGATGCCTCGGCGATCCACCGTTGCGTCAGGAAGTTCGGCCCCAAAATCCGCGGGCGTGTCTATAGTGCCCATCGATCATGCAGCGCTCATGCAGCGATTGCGCCCGATCCGCGGGTTCCAGACCATGGCCGGAGCCATCGCGGCGCTCGCCGGGAAACGAGACCTTCCGCACGATCCGAAAGGGCCAGTTCGAAGACTGTCAGACAGGGGTTGCCAGGGAAACGGCCTTCGTTGCAGATCTCTTCCCCGAAGCTGCGTGACGGGAGACGCTGCGGCTATCACTCCGCGGTTACAGGTTTTAGGCTACAGACCCCAGACAACACCTACGCAACTCCATACCCGGGCACGCAAAATCATTCCGCCGGAGCAAATCCCGTAATCAGCTGACGTAAACCGATGGCTGCACCGACAAAGATCGAACCGAAGGCGACAGGCGCGCTGAAGGCAAGAACCGAAAAAGCTGAAATTCCTTGGCCGACACTGCATCCTACTGCAAGGATCGCACCCGGGCCCATGATTGCGGCCCCCATGATTTGACGTCGCAATTCGCGCGGGTCTTCGCAGGCTTCCCACCGGAAATGCCCCTTGGAATACGACCCAAGTGCCGCCCCTATTACCACACCTACAACGGAACCGACGCTGAACGACAATGTATTGCCCGACGCGGTCATGGCATAGATGATTGTATCTCCGATCGGGGCTGCAAACGTGTGGGTCCGGACGGGTTCGGCGTCAAAACCGGTATAAAAAACCCAATATGTGCCGACCCAGCCTGATACGATGGCAAGTCCCACCACGCTGGCCCAAATGATCTGGCTTGCCGACGGGCGCTGCCCCGCCCGAACAAGAGCTGCGCCGATAAGAACCGCCCCTGCGACCAAACCGGTTGCCAAAGGTTCGATCCCAACTGTTTCAAAAAGTTGGGTGAAACCTTGAGGTGACTCAGCGCCCATAATTTCGGGAAACAGCCAAACGCGCGCTTGTGCCAGGGGTCCGGACATGACGAAATAGGCCGACAGACCCATCACGACAACGATGAGAAAAGACCGCAAGTCGCCTCCGCCCAACCGAGCCAACGCGCCGTATCCGCAATTTCCGCTAAGTGCCATGCCGTAGCCGAACATGAGGCCGCCGATGATCGTTCCCAGCGGGTTCCATGCGCGATCCAGATAGGCCGTTTCAAGGCTGTTGAACTGGCCCGCCGCAATAGCCAAATGCACACCGATCACTGCCACACCGATGGCGATGGCCCACATCTTGAGGCGCCGGTTGTCAGATCCGTACAGAGCGTCCTCAATGGCGCCCAATGTGCAAAAGCGGCCAATCCGAGCCGCCAACCCAAGCGCCACGCCCCCGACCAACCCGATCAGGGCTGCGGAGTTCGCTTCTCCGATGAGTTCCAGCACGGTATCCTCCCTCGGCCGGATGCCACAACAGGGCAGGGCCGCTCAGTCGGCACGACAGAACAAGTCGTACACAACCTCCATGATTTGTTTCGGGCGGTCGTCTGTCAAGCTGTAGTAGATCGCCTTGCCTTCTCGGCGCGGGGTTACCAACCCCTCGAAGCGCAAGCGGGACAGCTGCTGGGACACTGCAGCCTGGCGCGCGGACAAAAGTTCTTCCAGTTCGGTCACTGATTTTTCGCCGGATGCCAGATGGCACAGGATCATCAGCCGCCCTTCGTGGCTGATCGCCTTCAGGAAGTTCGACGCACGCTGAGCGTTGTTCACCATCTTTTGCATGTCTTCGGCGCAAATGTTCTTGTCGAACACCGGCAGACGTGACGCAGGGGTTTCAGGATTGGTTGTCACGAAACTGTTTTCCTTACCCAGCTTGCTTCCAATCAATACCCGCCCGGTCAAGCATCATTCCCAAGAGACCCCAAAAGAAATCTTCACCCGGATAGCCCTCGATTCGACCGACCTCGAGCCCGTCTTCAATCAGAATGAAAGTCGGGGTAAACCGCACGCCGCGCTGCAGTTGTACGTCTGGCGTCGTTGTGTGCAGGTCGTATCGGCGCAATGGCGCGGCCTGGCCTTCGAGGGTCTTAGGATAGATGGGGGCAATTTCGGCGTTCCAGCGGGCACACCAACTGCACCCTTTTTCCTCGGCCATTAGCAGGTAAGTATCCGCCAGGACAGCCGTCGGAAGCAACATGGCCAAGACGAAAGCCAGTGTTTTCATCATCGACGTTGTCCCAAGTTGATACGCTCCCAAATTGACGTAGGCTATGTTTCCATCATAATAGTATTTTTGAATATCTCAAGCGGTGGAGCGGCGACCAAGTGTTTGATGTCACTTTTTGGGGTGCAACTGTCGCCGGGCTACTTTCTTTCCTGTCGCCCTGCATCTTGCCGATCGTCCCGTTTTACCTGAGCTATCTGGCCGGAGCGGGTATGAACCAGATTTCCGCCGGGTCCGAGATTTCGCCCGCAGTCCGTTTCCGTGCCGTACTGGCAGCGAGTTGTTTTGCGTTGGGAGTGATAACAATTTTCGTTGGCCTCGGCGCCACCGCGACTGTGTTCGGCAGCTTGGTGCGCGAGTATTTTGACGTGCTGCGCTGGGTCGCGGCGGCGATCATCATTGCGATGGGTTTGCACTTTCTTGGCGTGGTCAAAATCGGATTCCTGTACCGTCAGTTCCGGGCGGACGCAGGGGATATATCGAATGTAAGTCTGATCGGGGCCTATGTGATCGGGCTGGCCTTCGCCTTTGGATGGACCCCTTGCGTTGGGCCAGTCCTGGCTGCGATTCTATTCACTGCGGCCGGGCAGGAAACGGCCAACGAAGGCGCCGCTTTGTTGCTTGCCTACGGTCTGGGCATGACATTGCCCTTCATCGTGGCCGCCATGTTCATCGGTCCGTTCATGACGTGGATGGCGCGGTTCCGCAAACATCTTGGGCTGATCGAGAAGCTGATGGGGCTGATGCTGGTCCTTTTCGGCGTTCTGATCGCCACGAATTCGATCAACTACATTGCGCAATGGATGCTTGAGACCATTCCCTGGTTCAGCGCAATCGGATGAAACTCGAAAGGACTCTCACCATGATCAGAATGCTTCTCCTGTTCGCCACGATTTTGATGGCACCTATGACTCTGGCTGCGGAACTGGGTGACGACGGCCTGCACAAGGCCTCGTGGATGCGCGATACTTTCAAGGATCTGCGCGAAGACCTTGAGGAAGCCAATGCCGAGGGAAGGCGGCTGATGGTCATCGTCGAGCAGCGCGGCTGTATATATTGCAAGAAGATGCATGAAGAGGTTTTTGTCGATCCGGAGATCGAAAGCCTGTTGGAAGACCGGTTCTTCGTCGTTCAGATCAACATGTTCGGCGATGTCGAAGTGACTGATTTCGACGGTACGGTCCTGCCCGAGAAAGACATGGTCAAACGCTGGGGAGCCTTGTTCACTCCAACTGTCTATTTTTTCCCCCAAGAGGTGCCGGAGGGTGCAGCGGCGACACAGGCAGTGGTGGCCACAATGCCGGGCGCTTTCGGTCGCGGGACAACGTTCGACATGCTGAACTGGGTGCTGGAAAAAGGTTACGACGGGGACGAGCCGTTCCAGAAATATCATGCCCGCATGATCGAGGCGCGCAAAGGCTAAGCACCCTTGGCTCCGCGCAACAATAGTTTGAACCCCGCCTTCACTGCGTAAAAATACAAAAATTCAATTAGACGAATTTAATGTTGCGAGTCGGTGTTGGTGTGCACTAGTGTGCAAAGACAAAGCAGGGAATCGTCTTTGGGAGGAGGCATGACAAAAGCGTTGAAACTTGGCCTGGCCGGAATGCTGTGTGCATCGACGGCGATGGCGGGTGAGATCAAGCCGAAAGATGTGTCGTTTGCCGACGGCGCCATCGAACAGTCGCTGACCGGTACTCCGGGCGACCCTGAAAAAGGCGCGATGATCGTGGGTGAGAAATCCATGGGCAACTGCGTGGCCTGCCATCAGGTGGCGGCGCTGGCGGACGTGCCGTTTCAGGGCGAGGTCGGCCCGCCGCTGGATGGGGCGGGGGACCGCTGGACCGAGGCCGAGCTGCGCGGTCTGGTGGCAAACGCCAAAATGACCTTCGAAGGCACCGTGATGCCGGCCTTCTTCAAGGCCGATGGCTATATCCGACCTGGCGATGCCTATACCGGCAAGGCGCCCAGCGGGCCGCTTGAGCCGATCCTGAGCGCACAGGACGTCGAGGACGTGGTCGCGTTCCTGATGACCCTCAACGAACAATAGTCGCCTTCGCCTGTCCGAGGGGCACACACTCAAAGGAGATGTAAAATGGAAATTTCGCGACGCGAAACCCTGGCCTTGGGTCTGGGGGCTGCGGTTCTGACGATGCTGCCGTTCCGGGTGAATGCGGCGGTCGAGGATTCGATCTCGGCTTTCACCGGTGGGGCTGACATCGCCGACGGTGGCGTCACCCTGACCGCGCCGGAAATCGCCGAAAACGGCAACACCGTACCGATCGAAGTCAGCGCCCCGGGGGCCGTGGCCATCGCAGTGTTCGCCGCAGGCAACCCGACGCCGGATGTTGCCACGTTCAACTTCGGACCACTGGCCGCGTCGCAGTCGGCATCGACCCGGATTCGACTGGCCGGAACACAGGACGTCATCGCCGTGGCCAAAATGGCCGATGGCAGCTTTGCCAAGGCATCGGCAACGGTCAAGGTCACAATCGGCGGCTGCGGCGGCTGATCGCCCGCGCTCCCCTTAGAACAACAGGAGAAACCCCATGGCATCCGGAGTGAAACCCCGCGTTAAGGTCCCAAAAACGGCAGCGGCCGGCGAGGCGGTGACGATCAAGAGCCTTATTAGCCACACGATGGAAAGCGGTCAGCGCAAGGACAAGGAAGGCAATGTCATTCCGCGTTCGATCATCAACCGCTTTACCTGCGAATTCAACGGCCAGATGGTCATCGACGTGACCCTCGAGCCGGCGATTTCGACCAACCCGTATTTCCAGTTCGAAGCCACCGTGCCCGAGGCCGGGGAATTCGTCTTCACCTGGTACGACGATGACGGGTCGGTCTATGACACCAACAAGAAGATCGAGATCGCTTGACGGCTCGGCAAATCGGCAGAGCGGTGCCCGGGTGTATCTGGGCGCCGATCGACCAAGGGAGGAAACGGAATGAAATTGAAGGCTTTGACGGCTGTTGTTGCAATGGCGGCGATGCCGACTGTGGTTCTGGCCGGCCCCGATGACGACAAGCTGATCATCAATGGCGAGACCGAGATGATTTCGGTCGCCAAAGCGCCCGAACATCTGGAAAACTTCGACACGATCTATTCCGGCTGGCATTTCCGCACCGACGAGACGCAGGCGCTGCAGGTTGACGACTTCGACAACCCGGCCATGATTTTCGTGGATCAGGCCGCTGACACTTTTGAAGCAGTGGACGGCGCCGCCGGCAAGAGCTGCGCCTCGTGCCATGACGGAGCCGAAAGCTTTGCCGGTCTTGCCGCTCAGATGCCGAAGGTTGACCCTGAAACCGGCAAGCTGGTGGTGATGGAAGACCTGATCAACGAATGCCGGACCGAGCGCATGGAGGCTGACGCTTGGAAATGGTCGGGCGCCGACATGCAGGGCATGGTCGCGCTGATCGGCCTGCAGTCGCGGGGCATGCCGATGAACGTAGCCATTGACGGACCCGCCGCGCCCTACTGGGAGCAGGGCAAGGAGATGTACTATACCCGGTATGGCCAGCTTGAGCTGAGCTGCGCCAATTGCCACGAAGACAATTACGGCAACATGATCCGGGCCGACCACCTGAGCCAGGGCATGATCAACGGCTTTCCGACCTATCGCCTGAAACAGGCCAAGCTGATTTCGCGCCACAACCGGTTCCGCGGCTGCATCCGCGATACGCGCGCCGAAACCTTTGCCGAAGGCTCGGATGAGTTCCGCGCGCTCGAACTTTATGTGGCTTCGCGCGGAAATGGTCTGTCGGTCGAAACCCCGGCGGTCCGCCAGTAATCGAACACCCGCGCCGGATCGTCTGGTGCGGGTATTTCTTTCCTAAAACATTCACGAATTTAAATGTGAATCAAGGGCGCATCAGATGATCTCAAGACGTGACTTTCTGCAGGTTTCAATGGCAGCCTCGGCGCTGGTGGGCGCGTCCGGCTTCGGCAACTGGGCCCGGCTGGCGGCGCAGCAGTCTCTGACCCAGGACCAGCTGCTGGAGTTCGAGACCTTCGGCAATGTGTCGCTGATCCATATCACCGACATTCACGCACAGCTCAAGCCAATCTATTTCCGCGAACCGTCGATTAATATCGGGGTGGGGGCCAACAAGGGGGTTGTGCCGCATGTTACCGGGGCCGATTTCCGCAGGCTCTACGGGATCGAGGATGGCAGCCCCAGCCACTATGCCCTGACGTCCGACGATTTTGCCGCGCTGGCCAAGGCCTATGGCCGGGTTGGCGGTCTGGATCGCGTGGCCACGGTGATCAACGCCATTCGCGCCGATCGTCCCGATGCGATCCTCCTGGACGGGGGCGACACCTGGCACGGATCCTATACCTGCCTGAAGACCCAGGGTCAGGACATGGTCAACGTGATGAACGCCTTGCGGCCGGACGCGATGACATTCCATTGGGAATTCACCCTGGGCAGCGACCGCGTGGCCGAACTGGTCGAACAACTGCCCTTTGCGGCCTTGGGACAGAACATCTTCGACGCGGAATGGGACGAGCCGGCCGAGCTGTTCCCGCCCTACCAGATGTTCGAGCGCGGCGGCACCAAGATCGCCGTGATTGGCCAAGCGTTCCCTTACATGCCGATTGCCAATCCCGGCTGGATGTTCCCCGAATACGCGTTCGGCATCCGCGACGAACACATGGCGCAGATGGTTGAAGAGGTCCGCGCCGCCGGTGCGGAATGCGTCGTGGTTCTCAGCCACAACGGCTTTGACGTCGACAAGAAGATGGCCAGCGTGGTGCCGGGGATCGACGTGATCCTGTCGGGCCATACTCATGACGCTCTGCCCGAGCCGGTGCTGGTGGGTGAAACGATCATCGTTGCGTCGGGCTCGAACGGCAAATTCGTCAGCCGGGTGGATCTGGATATCCGCGATGGCCGGATGATGGGCTATCGCACCAAGCTGATCCCGATCTTTTCGGACGTGATCGCCCCCGATCCCGAAGTTTCCGCCTTGATCGACGAACAGCGCGCGCCCTATCTGGACGAGATGTCCGAGGTGATCGGACAGACCGACGGCCTGCTGTATCGACGGGGCAATTTCAACGGCACCTGGGATGACCTGATCTGCGACGCGCTGCTCAGCGAGCGCGAAGCGGAAATCGCGCTCAGCCCGGGCGTGCGCTGGGGGCCGTCGCTGATACCGGGGCAGGACATCACCCGCGAGGATATCTTCGGTGTCACCTCGATGACCTACGGCCAAGCCTACCGTACCGAGATGACCGGCGAATTCCTGAAGGTGGTCCTGGAAGACGTGGCCGACAACATCTTCAACCCCGATCCCTATTATCAGCAGGGCGGCGACATGGTGCGCACCGGTGGGCTCGGCTATCGGATCGACGTGTCCAAGCCGCAGGGCGAGCGGATCTCGAACATGACCCTGCTGAAGACCGGTGAGCCGATCGACGCATCCAGGGCCTATGTCGTGGCTGGCTGGGCCTCGGTCAACGAGGGCACCGAGGGACCGCCGATCTGGGACGTGGTCGAAAGCCATATCCGCAAGCTTGGAACCGTCACGGTTCAGGAAAACACCAACGTCGACGTCGTGGGCGTCTGACACTACCCGGAGCACTTGAGACATGGATGATATGTTCAAGCCTTCCCGCCGCGCCTTTCTGCGAGGCGGCGCCGCGATCGCCGCAGGATCGGTCGCGGGGTCGGTCGCGGCGCAGGAGGCGGACCCGCTGATCACCCAGTTGCAGGACTGGGCCTCGTACACCGGCGCCGGTGTCGATGAAACGCCCTATGGTCTGCCGATCCGTTTTGAAAGCGACGTCGTGCGGCGTAATGTCGAATGGCTGACCGCCTCGCCGATCTCGTCGATCAACTTCACGCCGATCCACGCGCTGGACGGCACCATTACCCCACAAGGCTGCGCCTTCGAGCGGCACCATTCCGGCGCAATCGAATTGAGCAAGCAGGATTACCGGCTGATGATCAACGGGTTGGTCGATCGGCCGCTGATCTTTACCTACGATGATCTTGAACGGTTCCCGCGCGAAAATCACGTCTACTTCTGCGAATGCGCGGCCAATACGGGCATGGAATGGGCCGGCGCCCAGTTGAACGGCGTCCAGTTCACCCATGGCATGATCCACAACATGGAATATGCCGGTGTCCCACTGCGCGTCCTGCTGCAAGAGGCCGGATTGGACGCCGCCGGAGACCTGTCGGACAAATGGGTCTATGTCGAGGGCGCCGACGCTTCGTCGAACGGCCGTTCGATCCCGATGGAAAAGGCGCTGGACGACGTTCTGGTCGCCTTCAAGGCCAATGGCGAGGCGCTGCGGATGGAGCATGGCTATCCGGTCCGGCTGGTGGTTCCGGGCTGGGAGGGCAACATGTGGGTCAAGTGGCTGCGCCGGATCGAAGTGACCGATGCGGCCGTGGAAAGCCGTGAGGAGACCTCGAAATACACGGATGTATACGCCGATGGCACCGCCCGGAAATGGACCTGGGTGATGGATGCCAAATCGGTCATCACTTCGCCCAGTCCGCAGATGCCGATCAAGCACGGCAAGGGGCCGCTGGTGATTTCCGGCCTCGCGTGGTCCGGTCACGGACGCATCACGCGGGTCGATGTCTCGAAGGATGGCGGTATCACCTGGGAGACCGCGCGGCTGGGCAAGCAGCTTGATACCAAGGCGCTGACCCGCTTCTATTTGGATACCGAGTGGGACGGTTCTCCGATGCTGCTGCAAAGCCGCGCCATGGACGAAACCGGCTATGTCCAGCCGACCAAAGACCAACTGCGCGAGAAGCGCGGCGAAAACTCGGTCTATCACAACAACTGTATCCAGACCTGGTACGTCAACGCAGAAGGGATCGCCGAAAATGTCGAAGTCTCTTAGTGGCATCTATCTTCCCGTTTTTGGCGGGATCGCCTTGGTGTGCAGTGTCGCGGTTGCGGTCGCGAACCGCGGATATGGTGACAGCCAGATCGAGACGCTGCAGACGCGACTTGCACAGGTCGAGGCGCAAAAGGCCTCGGCGCTGACCGAGGCCGAGGCAAGCTCGGCCCGGTTGGCAGAATTGGAGACCCGCCTTTCCGAACTGGAAAGCAAGGCCGGCAACGCGGTTGCCGGGGGTGAGCCAGTTTCGGCGCATGAGGGAACCTTCGGTCTGGGCCGTCCGGCCTTGCCCGAAGAGATCGCGGCCTGGGACGTGGACGTGCTGCCTGACGGGCGCGGGCTGCCCGAGGGGTCGGGCGATGTGTTTACGGGTGAGGAAGTTTTCGCCGAAAAATGCGCGGCCTGCCATGGTGACTTTGCCGAAGGCGTGGACAACTGGCCGGTTCTGGCCGGTGGCTTTGGCACGCTGGCCGACGAAGACCCCGTCAAGACGGTCGGGTCGTATTGGCCCTACCTGACCACGGCCTGGGACTATGTGCACCGGTCGATGCCCTTCGGCGAGGCCGGAACACTCAGCGCCGACGAGACCTATGCGATCGTGGCCTACATCCTGTATTCCAACGACTTGGTCGATGACGAGTTCGAGCTGAACCACGACAATCTGGCGACGTTCGAAATGCCCAACCAGGACGGGTTCGTGATCGACGACCGGCCTCAGTTGGAATACGCGGAATGGCGCACCGAGCCCTGCATGGAAAACTGCAAGGACAGTGTCGAGATCACCAAGCGCGCGACGTTCCTGGATGTGACGCCGGACCATGGCGGCGACTCGGTCATGAATTCCGCCGACACATCCGAAACGCCCACGTTTGCGGCTGCCACCGCGACGGTGGAAGAAGCCGCTTCCGGGGATGCGGCCGAAGCCGGTGATGCCGAGCTGATCGCCGCCGGCAAGAAGGTGTTTAGGAAGTGCTCGGCCTGCCACCAGGTGGGGGACGGCGCCAAGAACAAGACCGGTCCGCATCTCAACGGTCTGTTCGGGCGGACCTTCGGATCGGTGGACGGGTTCGGTTACTCGTCGGTTTTCAAGCAAGCCAACGAAGAAGGCCGGATCTGGGACCAGGCCGCGCTGGACGCGTTTCTGGCGAAGCCGAAAACCTACATGAAGGGCACCAAGATGAGTTTTGCCGGGCTTAAGGACGAGCAGGACCGCGCGGCGCTCAATGCCTATCTTGCGACATTCGGCGAGTAGATGATGCAACGGGCGCTGGGGGTGATCCTTTCGGCTTGTGCCACGGTGGTTTCAACCGCCGTGGCTGCCGATATTTTGGGCGATGCCGAGGCCGGAAAGGTGGTGTTCGACCAGTGCAAGGGATGCCATCAGGTAGGCAAGGGGGCAAAGAACCGGATCGGCCCGCATCTGAACGGACTGTTTGGCCGGCCGGCGGCCGGCATTGAAGGGTTCAAGTATTCCAAAAGTTTCCGGCGCGCCGCGGCCAGCGGGCTGGAATGGCATGCGGATACGCTGGATGCGTTTCTGGAAAATCCACGGTCCTATGCCTCGGGAACGCGCATGAGTTTTCGGGGGATCAAAAACGCCAAGGATCGTCACGACGTGATCGCCTATCTTCGGCTGTTTTCCGACGATCCTGCGAACATCCCCGAGGCGGATCCCACGGCCACGGCCACCGATCATGACCTGGACCCGGCGATCCTGGCGATCCAGGGTGATCCGGAATACGGCGAATACCTGAGTAGCGAATGCACGACCTGTCACCAGGCGGACGGAGGCGATGACGGTATTCCGTCAATCGTGCTGTGGCCCGAAGAAGACTTTGTCATTGCGATGCACGCATACAAGAACAAACAGCGTCAGCATCCGGTCATGCAGATGATGGCCGGGCGTCTCAATGACGAGGAAATCGCCGCGCTTGCGGCGTATTTCAACCGCCTCGAACACTGAGGCACTGCAGGGAGGAGACTGCACATGACGATGAACAGACGCGCATTTCTGGGAAAGACGGCGCTGGTCACGGCCTCGTTGGCCGCCCCGGCGGTTCTTGCCGATGGTCACGGCAAGCCGCGGGTCGTCGTGATCGGTGGCGGGGCCGGCGGGGCCACCGCTGCGCGCTACATCGCCAAGGACAGCAAGGGCGCCATCGACGTCACCTTGGTCGAGCCGACGCGCCGTTACTATACCTGCTTTTTCTCGAACCTTTATCTGGGCGGGTTCAAGGATATGAAAGACCTTGGCCACAGCTATGGCGGGCTGGCGGCCGGCGGCGTCAACGTGGTGCATGACTGGGCTATCGGGGTGGATCGCGATGCCAAGACGGTGGCGCTGGCCGGGGGCGGAAGCCTTCCCTATGACAAGCTGATCCTCAGCCCCGGCATTGATTTCGTCGATGGCGCGGTGCCAGGATGGGACATCTCGGCACAGAACGCCATGCCGCACGCCTACAAGGCCGGGTCGCAGACCGAGCTGCTGAAAGCGCAGTTGATGGCAATGCCCGAAGGCGGCACCTTTGCCATGGTTGCGCCACCCAACCCGTATCGCTGCCCGCCGGGACCGTACGAGCGCGTGTCCATGGTCGCCCACTTCCTGAAGGCCAACAATCCGACGGCCAAGATCATCGTGGCCGATCCCAAGCCAAAATTCTCGAAAATGGCGCTGTTCCAGGAAGGATGGGCCAATCACTATGACGGCATGATCGATTGGATTGGCGAAGAATTCGGGGGCGGCAATGTCAGCGTGGACCCGGCCGCGATGACGCTGACCATCGACGGCGAGGAAACCAAAGTGGATGTGTGCAACGTCATCCCCGCGATGAAGGCCGGTCGGATCGCCGAACTGGCAGGCGTGACCGATGGCAATTGGGCGCCGGTGAACGCGGCTGACATGTCGTCGAAGGCTGATGCAGACATTTACGTTTTGGGCGATGCATCGCAGCAAGGCGACATGCCGAAATCCGGGTTCTCGGCCAACAGTCAGGCAAAAGTCTGTGCCAATGCCGTGCGTGGGGCGCTGACCGGGTCCAAGGTTTTCCCGGCCAAGTTCTCGAACACCTGCTGGTCGCTGATCGACACCGACGACGGTGTCAAGGTCGGCGCCACCTATGAGGCGACGCCGGAAAAGATCGCCAAGGTGGACGGGTTTATTTCACAGACCGGCGAAAGCGCGGAAGTGCGCAAGACGACTTACGAAGAGTCTGAAGGCTGGTACACTGGTATCACGTCCGACATGTTCGGTTGATGTTATAGGGCGCCCCGACTGGCAAAGCGGGTTTCGGGGCGATCAGTAATCCAGTGGGAGGAAAAAAAATGAGAAAAATAATGGGAATGATCGCGGTCTGCGTCATGGCGCTGTGGACGTCCGCAGCCGTGGCGCAAGACGGTCTTGCAGACCACAAACTGGCTCTGCAAATCAGCGACAACAACCCGCAGAAAATGAACACGGTCCTGAACGTGGCGGCAAATGTGACGCGGTACTATGAAAGCCAGGGCGAAACCGTCGAAGTTCGGATTGTAGCGTTCAATGCGGGGCTTCACATGCTGCGCAAGGATACATCGCCGGTTCTCGAACGTCTGGATGCGTTCGGTGCCTCGATGCCGAACGTCACGTTCGCAGCCTGCGGAAATACGATTGCCGGCATGACCAAGAAAGAAGGCAAAGAGCCACCTATCGTCGAAATCGCCGAGCATGTCCCGGCCGGAGTAGTCGATCTGATGACTCTCAGCGAAGCGGGCTGGACGGTTATTCGCCCTTGATAAATGAAAGGACTAGGAAGATGAAAAACGCATTTATGGCATTTGTTCTGACTGCTGGTGCAGCAGGAGCAGACCCCATCCTTGTTCCTTTCGATGGCAGTTTCGATGAAGCGACCTTTGCCGTTGAAAGCGCGATCGTTGGAAAGGGGCTGGTGATTGACTACGTCAGCCATGTGGGCGACATGCTGAACCGTACTGGCGAAGATGTTGGAAGCTCTGAAAAAGTCTTCGAAAACGCAGATATTTTCCTGTTCTGCTCGGCGGTTTTGTCGCGCGAAGTGATGGAGGCCGATCCGATGAATATCCAGCACTGTCCCTATGGCATCTTCGTCACCGACCGTGACGGAGAGGTGATGGTCGGATATCGCCCCTATCCTGAAGGGCCGATGCAGAAGGTTCAGGCTCTGTTGGACGATATCGTCTCGGAGGCTGTTGGCAACTGATGGATTACCAGGGGTTTTTCCGGTCTGAACTGGCCAAATTGCGCGAGGAAGGCAATTACCGCGAATTCGCCGAGCTCGAGCGGCATTGCGGTCGTTTTCCGGCCGCAAACTGCCACAACGGGCCAGGCGAGGTGACGATCTGGTGTTCGAATGACTACCTGGGCATGGGCCAACACCCGAAAGTTCTGTCGGCCATGCACGCGGCGCTGGACCGGACCGGTGCAGGCGCAGGTGGTACGCGCAACATATCCGGCACCACCCATGACCATGTTCTTCTGGAATCCGAACTGGCGGATCTGCACAACAAGGAAGCCGCCCTGTTGTTTACCTCGGGCTATGTATCAAACTGGGCGGCACTGGGCACTTTGGCGGCGCGGATTCCCAATTGTGTCGTCCTTTCGGATGCGTTGAACCACGCCTCGATGATCGAAGGCATCCGCCACTCGCGGGCGCAGAAGGTAATCTGGAAACATAACGATCTGGTTGATCTCGAGGCAAAGCTGGCTGCCTTGCCGCCCGATCAGCCCAAGCTGATCGCTTTCGAGAGTGTCTATTCGATGGACGGCGATATCGCCCCGATCCGCGAGATCTGCGATCTGGCTGATCGATACAACGCCATGACCTATTTGGACGAGGTACATGCTGTCGGACTATACGGCCCGCGTGGTGGCGGCATTGCCGAACGCGAAGGTTTGATGGACCGGCTGACCATCATCGAAGGCACGCTGGGCAAGGCCTTTGGCGTGATGGGCGGATACATTGCCGCCTCGGCCGAGATCTGCGACTTCGTACGCTCATTTGCCAGCGGATTCATCTTTACCACGGCGTTGCCCCCGGCACTTGCAGCCGGAGCGGCGGCCTCTATCCGGCATCTTAAAAACAGCGCGTCGGAACGCGAAGCCCACAAGGCGCGTGTGGCGCAGGTTCGGGCGCGGCTGGACGAAATCGGCCTTCCGCATATCGAAAACCCCAGCCACATCATTCCGGTGATGGTCGGCGACCCTGTCAAATGCAAGTTCATCTCGGACATGCTTTTGAAAGAGCACGGTCTATACATCCAACCGATCAATTATCCAACGGTGCCGAAAGGAACCGAGCGGCTTAGGATCACACCTTCACCGGTTCACACCGATCGGGACATCGATCGTTTGATTTCTGCACTCGAAATGCTCTGGTCACAGTGTCAACTGGGGCGTCAACCGCTGGCCGCGCAGTAACGCCCGATAGGGGGTCAGGCGGTGGCCGACATCCGGCCACCTCGCATTTGCAGCAAAGTGTGCGTCGCAACGGCGCCGACCCACATGCAGAACACGGCCACCCAGGCTGTCAGGGCAAGGATTGCCCCGCCTGACATTCCGGCGCCCACGGCGCAACCGCCAGCCAACATGCTGCCGAACCCCATCAGAACGCCCCCGATCAGGTATCTTTCCATTGGTGTGTTCGGCTCGAACCGCTGTATCCTGGCTTCGCCCCGTAGCAGGGCGAGCATCAGGGCACCAAGGAATACGCCGGGGACCAAACCCACTCCGAAGCTAAGCGGGAGGTTCCGTTCGTTGACCAATGCCATGAGCGTGTCCGCTGATGGCCCGGTAAAGGTAACTGATTGCACCTGCACCACATCGAACGAGGCCGAGGCGATCGCGTAGGTCACGCTCCAACCAGCAAAAACAGCGACACCTACCAAGGCCGCCGAGACCAGCTCGGACCAGCGCAGGTTTCGGGATATTCCGTAGGAGACGGCTGCGACAAGACCCAGAACGCCGACAGCGCCAACCACGACCGAGGAGTCGAACAGCATCCGTTCAGACCCGCCCGGAATTGTCCACAGGCTGGCCAGCCTCTCACGAAGAGGTGCCAGCACCCCGCGATACGATGCCTGCGCCGTCAGGGTCAGAACCAGCCCTGTCACGATGGCCCTCAAGTTCCCCGAAGCAGACAGTACCAGCAGACGGCTGGCACAGCCCCGCGCCAGGATCATGCCTATGCCAAACATCAACCCGCCGATGATCGCCCCAGAAAGACTGCCTGTGCCGGCGATTTGCCGGGCCATGCTGACGTCAAGATGCCCAGTCAGGATCGAAAGCTGGACCAGGGCCAGACCCGTGCAGAATGCGATCAGCCAAATTGCCAGTTTTGGCCCAAGCGTACGCTCGGCCACTTCGACGGTCGCCGCCCGCAGGCAAAACCGGGAATGATAGGCGGCGGCCCCGAACAAAAGCCCCACCAGTGCCCCTGACATCATCAGAAGTGTGGGCTCGCCGAACTGATCAATCAGTTGTTCCATCCGTGTTCACCAGCAGTCCTTGTTGCGTGGCAATATAGGGTGGGACTATTTTAGTCTGCCTTGATTTCGCTCAAGCGCCACAGGGTATAGTTGTCCAGCGCCTCGCGGGCCCGAACGACAGGCAGGCCGCGGGCGATCCAGCCGGGGGATTTTCCATTCCCGAACATCCCTTCGGAAACGTCTACGACATCGGTCACGCCGTTCTTCTCAAGAATTTCGGCCACATAGTTCGAGCGACCGCCGGTCGCACAGATCAGGCCGACGCGTTCCGGTGGAACACGGGACAGAACTTCTTGCAGGCGCTTCGGAAAATCCGGCTCGTGCATTGAAATGGGCAAGGCCCCACGGGCAACGCCCGACTCTTCCCATTCCTGCGGAGAGCGGATGTCCAGCAGAACAAGGCGTCCCGCCTCCACCAGGCCGGCAGCTTCCGGAGCTGACATGTCCTGACCTGCTGCACCAGCTGGCTGAGCAACAGACAACAAGTACAGCAGCAGGCTGGCCAGAAGGGTGCGCGGCACCGGAAAATGTTGTTTCAGCAATCTCTGCAAGTTTTGATTCCCAGAATTCGGTAGATAGGACAAAAGTTCAGGAATGCAGTACCAACGAAGATAACGCCAGAATAGCCCCAGATACCGATGGTGCCCATGGCCGCCAGGATGATCAGTGCAGCCCCCAGAACCAGGCGGGCGAGGCGGTCAAATTGTCCAAGATTGCGAGTCATAGCGGGTCTCCTTCATTTCTGTGCCACCTATGTAGCCGGAAAACCACCGGGTCGTATGTGACTCAATCACGGTCAGGCATGCTCGGCATGCTCTGCGAGGGCAGCGACCTGAAGAACCGTGATCGTCCCGCGGCCAGAATTGATCCAGCCCCGCCTTTCAAAGGACTTCAGTGTTCGCGAGACGACCTCGCGCACTGTTCCCAATTCCTGAGCCAGCTCTTGCTGCGTGACGTGGATGGTCGGTCCTGCACGATTGGCCAGCCAGCGGGCAACGCGTTGGTCGGTCCGGTGAATAAGCAGATCGTCAATAACATCGGTCAATTCCCCCACACGGGCGGCGAAATTGAGGAACACGATCTCTTGGAATTTTGGTTCCGAACTCAGCAGCGAGCGGAACCGCTGGGCGGGAATTGAGACTGCGGTGACATTGCCCTCGGCGTAGCCATAGCCCGAATAGGGACGCCCGGACAAAAGCCCGGTGGTGGTCAGAACGCAGCTATCCCCAGCCTCGACCCTGTACAGGACGACAGTACGACCGGCGGCGTTGGTTTGTTCCACCCGAACCGAGCCAGACAGGACAAACAGAAAGGCCCGGCTCTCGTCGCCGGGCCGGAACAGGCAGGTGCCATCCGGAACGTGGATTCTGTTGCCCTGGGTCAGAAACGGTTCGGCTGGGTGGTCGGTCACTCGAACTCCATCTGTTCATAGACGCGCCCGGCATTCTTCGTGGCCAGTTCCTCGAACGTGTCGAGATGCGCGTAGGGGCTTTGGTCGATGTAGTAGGCATCGGCCAGATCGCCGCCTTCTTCAAGATGCGCGCCGATTTTTTCCCGAAGATAGACCAGATAATCGCGGGTATAGCGCCGCACCTGGTCCATGTTGGTGGGATGTCCGTGACCGGGAATGACATAGGTGGCGCCCAGAGGCTCGAACCCGGTTTCCCAGGTTTCGATCCAGTCCGCCACGATGGTATCCTCAAAGATCGGCAGCATCCGTTCGTGAAAGGCCATGTCACCGGCAATGACCAGACTCTGCTCGGGCAGCCAGACCTGCGTGTCGCCTGGCCCGTGCGCCGGGCCCAGATGCAGCACTTCGATCCGGTAATCGCCCATCTCGACGACGCGTGTGTCCTCGAAGGTTTCGGTGGGCGGCGCGACGAACGTGCCTTCGGCCTTGTCGCGGTTGTACCGTTTCATCTCCTCCAGCAACTGATGGCCGCGCTCTTCGATTTCATGCGCGGCATCCACATGGGCCAGAATCGGAACGCCTTGCTCGGCCCAGTAGGAGTTGCCCAGCATCGCGTGCCCCTGGCCGTTCTCGTCAATCACCAGCTTCACGGGCTGGTCGGTGATGGCCTTGATCTCTTCGTGTAGCGCCTTGGCCAGGACATAGGCCGCGCCGCCATTGATCACCACGACCCCATCGCCGGTGACGATGAAGCTGAGGTTGTTGTTGTGGCCGGAGTTTTCATAGGTCGGCGGAGCTGTCGCACCGATCGCGGACCAGACATTCGGAATGAACTCCACCGGTTTCGAATACAGGGGTGAGGCCGGGTACTGATCTGCGATATCTTCGCTGGCCAGGGCCGGAGACGCAAGCAGCGCCGCAAACAGGACGATACGCATATTCATGCCTCGACGAACCGATAACCGTCACCGGCCTTTTCGGCGCGGCCGATGCCGCCGCCGGGAAGATGGAAGCCGATCAGGGCCAGGTCCTCGTGCGTCAGGCGGTCGAACAAAACCTGCCGCGTGGCGGCCGCCGTCTCTGCGTCCTGATCCGCACCACTGTGCCACGCGGGCCGGCGGAAGGCGACGTGGTGATTGCCGATGGCATCGCCGACGACCAGTGCGGCCGAGTTGCCCTTCCGGATCTCGAACGCCATGTGTCCGGGTGTATGGCCCGGGGTCGAAACCGCAGCGATTCCGGGCAGGATTTCCTGATCGGCGTCGAAAAGCTGAACGCGGTCTTCGATCGCGGTCATTCTTCTTTTTGCACCGACGGCATGAGCGGTACGGGTCTCGCCGATGGTGTTGACGGTCTCGGGATTCCACCAATAATCCCACTCGGCTCGGCCCATCATGAAGGTTGCATCGGGGAAGACGATCTCGTCGAAATCATCCAACAGCCCCCAGATGTGGTCGGGATGTGCATGAGTGAACACGACATGGGTGACGTCTTCGGGGGTGACACCGGCCGCGTCGAGGCTATCAAGAACGGTGCCGGCAGTCGGAACGAAATCCGGCCCCGCGCCGACGTCGAACAGAACAGTGTTTTCGCCGTCGCGATACAGGGTCAGGTTGCACTCGGGTTCCAGCGTTTCATTGGATATCCCGAAGTCCGCCAGAATCTGACCAAGCTCATCTTTGGGCATGGGTTCAAAAATAAAACTGGCGGGCAGGATCAGATGGCCGTCGCTGACCGTCGTCAGCCTGGCCGAACCCAACGAAATGTCGGCCCGTGCCAAGACCGGCAGCCCGCCTGCAAGCGGAATGGCCGCCATGACCTGCATCATCCTGCGCCGTGAGATATTCATGTCCAACTCCCTAAATGCTCACATCGGAATATGAATGAATATCTCCCGAGGGGCAAGAATTGCCGGATAGAGCCCCAACGCTTTGCGCTTGGCCAGGTGTGCTTTTTGGGAAAGCGGGCTAACGGTGCAAATAGGCCGGGTGGGCGCGGGTATCGGTCTTTGTCGCGCTTTTGGCTGCAGGGCGGGATACAACCTGCGCTGCCAGCCTCAGGTCGTCAGATCACAGGGTGAATGGCACAAGCGACGACGGTCAGAGCGACGCCGCAGCGCGGCTCGCCTGATCGTAGTGACCGGACAGAGCGCGCAGGTTGCGGGCCAACTCGCGCAGATCGTCGCCGGACAGGTCGGTGGCAGGCAGCCCTTCCAGCAGGCATTGTTGGCGCACCTTGCGATAGGCGTCGCATAGCTCCACGCCCTCGGGCGAGGTGCGGTAGAACACCTCTTTGCCGCGCTTTTCCGACGCCAGCAGCCCAGCCTTCAGAAGTTTGCGCAGGGCGTAGTTAACGGTGTGGCTGTCTTCGATGTTCAGAAGAAAGCAGATGTCGGTCAGGCGTTTGTCGCGGCCGCGGTGGTTGACGTTGTGCAGGATCAGAATGTCGAGCGGTCCCAGATCGGCCTGCCCGGCTGCGGCCATGCAGCGGGTCATCCAGCGTGAGAACGCGTTGTAGACGATGATCAGGCCGAATTCGAGTTCGGACAGTTCCCAGCCTTCGCCCTCGGCCAGGTGGCGAGAGGAAACGATGCGGCGCGTGTCGGGGGAAGAATTGGTCATGTTGCGGCCCTTTGATCTGCAAAACGCTGAGAAATTATCAGTGTTTTGGCATGGAGTGCGTGCGTTTTCAACGTCCTGACCTTTGGAACCCGCAGCGTTTCGGCCAAAACAATAACAAAACGTTGACAAATCGCTGACGTTGAGTCAGCTTCTGCGCCAGTACTCAAGCAGGGAGAGCCAAAATGAAACTGATGCAGATTGCCGGTGGCGCGGTGGCCGCGCTGGCCGGGTTGGCCATGCAGGTGCAGGCCGAGACCTGGGACATGCCGACCCCCTATCCGGATGCCACTTTCCACACGGTCAACATCCACGAATTCGCCAAGGACGTCACCGCGGCCACCGATGGTGCCCTTGAAATCAAGGTCCATTCCGCCGGATCTCTGTTCAAGCACCCCGAGATCAGCAAGGCCGTGCGCAGCGGTCAGGTTCCGATCGGAGAGTTTTTCCTGTCGCTGCTGGCCAATGACAACCCAGCCTTCGGTGCGGACTCGCTTCCGTTCCTGGCCACCAACTATGACGACGCCCAAAAGCTCTGGGCGGCTCAGAAGGACGTGATCAGCGGTCTGCTGGATGAACAGGGCATGATGGTACTGTACGCCGTGCCGTGGCCACCGCAGGGTCTGTACACCACCAAGGAAATCAACAGCGTGGATGACTTGGCGGGCCTGAAGTTCCGCACCTACAACGCCACGCTGGAAGAATTCGCCAACTTGGCGGGCGCCGCACCCACGCAGGTCGAGGTGCCGGACATTCCGCAGGCCTTCAGCACCGGCCGGGTCGAAGCGATGATCACCTCGCCCTCGACCGGGGTGAACTCTAAGGCGTGGGACTTTTTGACCCACTACACCGACATCCAGGCCTGGATTCCCAAGAACGTGGTCGTGGTGAACAAGCGCGCCTTCCGCCGTCTGGATGACGCGACCCAGGCCGCCGTGTTGGAGGCGGCCGCCGCCGCCGAAGCCCGCGGCTGGGAGATGAGCCAGGCCGAGACCGCCAAGCAGACCGCGGTCCTGCAGGAAAACGGCATCACCGTGGTGCAGCCATCCGAAGAGTTGATGGCCGGCTTGCGCGCGATCGGCGCGCAGATGCTCGAGAACTGGACCGCTGAGGCCGGCGAAGAAGGCGCCGCGTTGCTGCAGGCCTATCAGCAGTAAACGATCCGACCTGGCCGGGTGCCAAACGTCCGGCCGGGTTAGACAACAAGGGGAGGGGATGGCGATGCTGCGGCGCAGTCTTGATTTCATCTATCTTGCAGCCGGCGGATTGGCAGCGCTGTTCATTCTGGCCATCGTCGTGCTGGTCTTTGCGCAGGTCGGGCTGAATCTGGCCGACAAGATCTGGGCCGCGTTGACCGGGCAGGGCGTGGGCCTGACCATCCCCTCCTATGCCGATTTCACCGGGTTCTTTCTGGCCGCATCCAGCTTTCTGGCGCTGGCCTATGCGCTGCGCGCCGGCGGGCATATCCGGGTCACGCTGCTGATCGGACGGATGCCCAAGGGGCCGCGCCGCCTGACCGAGATCTGCGTGGTGACAATTGCCCTGGCCATGAGCGCCTATGCCACCTGGTATCTGGGCCTGCTGGTTCTGGAGTCGCTGGAATATGGCGACCGCAGCCCAGGCATGGTCTCGGTGCCGTTGTGGATCGTGCAGATGCCGGTCCTGCTGGGGCTGGCCATTCTGACTCTTGCCCTGGTCGACGAGCTGGTCGGCCTGCTGGCGGGCCGCGCGCCCAGCTGGGACGGCAAGGGCGAAAACCTTCTGAACGAATAGGGACAGCAGATGTCGATTGCCACGCTTTCCATTATTCTTCTTGTTCTGCTGTTCGCTTTTCTGGGGTCGGGCCTGTGGGTGGCGTTTTCGCTGCTGGGGGTCGGGATTGCGGCGATGGCGCTGTTTTCCGATGCGCCGCTGGGGCTGGTCATGGCGACCACCTTATGGGGGCACAGCAATTCCTGGGCGTTGGCGGCGCTGCCGCTGTTCATCTGGATGGGCGAGATCCTGTTCCGCTCGCGCCTGTCCGAGGACATGTTCACGGGCTTGTCGCCCTGGATGAACCGGCTGCCGGGGCAGTTGTTGCATGTGAACGTCTTTGCCTGCGGGATCTTTGCGGCGGTGTCCGGGTCGTCCGCGGCCACGGCGGCCACGATCGGAAAGCTGTCGATTCCAGAGCTTTCGCGCCGCGGCTATCCCGAGAAGATGATCATCGGCACGCTGGCCGGGTCGGCTACGCTGGGCCTGCTGATCCCGCCTTCGATCATCCTGATCGTCTATGGCGTGGCAACCGAGCAGTCCATCGCCCGCCTGTTCGTGGCCGGAGTTCTGCCGGGACTGCTTCTCGTGGGGCTGTTCGTGGGTTATGTGGCGATCTGGGCACTGATCAACCGCGCCAACCTACCCACCGAGGACATCCGCGCGAGTTTCGGGGAAAAGCTGCGACGTTCTCGCCGGTTGGTGCCGGTGATCCTGCTGATCGTCGGTGTGATCGGCTCGATCTATGCCGGGATCGCTTCGCCCACCGATGCGGCCGCTGTGGGCGTGGTGCTGGCGCTGCTGCTGTCCTGGCGCGAGGGCACGTTGACCCGCGCCAGCTTTGTCGACGGGCTGATGGGGGCCACGGTGACCTCGTGCATGATCGCCTTCATCCTTGCAGGGGCCTCGTTCCTGACCGTGGCGATGGGCTTCACCGGCATTCCGCGCGTGCTGGCGGAATGGATCGCGTCGCTGGGCCTGTCGACCTTCACGCTGCTGGCGGCGCTGACCGTGTTCTTCGTGATCATGGGATGTTTTCTGGACGGGATCTCGGTCGTGGTGCTGACGGCTTCGGTCATCATGCCGATGGTGATGCAGGCGGGGATCGACCCGCTGTGGTTCGGCATCTTCCTCGTGATCGTGGTCGAGATGTCGCAGATCACCCCGCCCGTCGGCTTCAACCTGTTCGTGCTGCAATCGCTGACCGGGCGCGACATCCTGCGGGTGGCCCATGCGGCGCTACCGTTCTTCTTCCTGATGATCGTGGCGCTGGTGATCATCGTGGTTTTCCCCGGCATCGTGACCTATCTGCCGAACCAGATGTGACGGGGGCGATGCAGGATTTTCCGATCATACGAACCGCCGGGGTGGACGGGCTGCTGATCAGCTTTGCAGCCGCGCTGAGCGAACCGGCCAACCGCGCTGCCCTGGCCTTTCGCGCCGCGCTCGAGGCGGAAAGCTGGGCGGGGGTCGAGGAAACCTCGTCCTCGCTGGTGTCGGCCTTCGTCCGGTTCAATCCGCTGCACTTGTCGCATGCCGCGTTGCACCAGCAGGTGCAGGCGCTGCTGGACCAGCGCGACTGGTACGCGGCCGACCTGCCCGGCGGGCGCAGGTTCTGGCGGGTACCCACCGTCTTCGGCACGGATCTGGCGCCGCGGCTGGGGCAGGCGGCGCAGGCGGCGGGCCTGTCCGAGGCCGAGGCGATCCGGTCGCTTTCCGAAGCGCGGGTGCGGGTGCAGACCATCGGCTTTGCCCCGGGTCAGCCTTATCTAGGTGAATTGCCGCCCGCCTGGGACATCCCCCGGCAAAAGGAATTGACCCCGCGCGTGCCCGAGGGCGCTCTGGTGGTGGCGCTGCGGCAGCTTGTGCTGTTCTCTGTCACCACGCCGACCGGATGGCAGCATGTGGGCCAGACCGCCATCCGTCTGTTCCAGCCCGATGTGCCCGAACCTTTCCTTTTGCGCCCCGGGGATGAAGTACAGTTCAACCCCACCGACCCGGAAACGCTGGCGCGGATGCGCAGCGATCCGCGCGGCGGCGCCACTTGCGAGGCGCTGGCATGAGCGCGCATCTAACCATACTGCGTGTCGGGCCCGGCCTAACGGTGCAGGACCTGGGGCGGCCCGGATATCTGGACATGGGCCTGTCGCGCGGGGGTGCGGTGGACCGGCTTGCATTGGCCGAGGGCGCAGCGTTGCTGGGACAGGCCGACAGTCTTGCCGCCGTGGAAATGGCTGGCATGGGCGGAGAATTTCAGGCCGATCAGGATCTACGCATCGCCCTGACTGGCGCGCGGATGCGGGCGCAGATCGATGGCGCGACCGCAGTCTGGAACGCCTCGCACCTTCTACCTGCGGGCGCCCGGCTAAGCATCGGGCCCGCCGTCGCCGGCAGCTATGGTTATCTCAGCATCGGCGGCGGGGTGAAGGGCGACCCGCTTTTGGGCGCCTGTTCGGCCCATCTGACGGCGGGGATCGGTGCCCTGCTGAAGGCGGGGGACCGGCTGGCGATCGGCGCGGATTCGGGCGGTGCAACCGGCATGACCTTCGACCCCGAGGACCGGTTCTCGGGCGGAGAAATCCGTATCGTGGCAAGTTTCCAGACCGACCTGTTCGCCCCAGATGTTCTGGAGCGGTTGCAAGCCACCGCGTTCCGTCGGGACGCGCGCGCCAATCGCATGGGCGTGCGGCTGGAAAGCGACGGGCCGGGCTTTCATGTCTCGGGCGGGCGCAGCGTGCTGTCGGAAACCATCGTGCCGGGTGACATCCAGGTCACCGGCGACGGCACGCCCTTCGTGCTGTTGGCCGAGTGCCAGACCACCGGCGGCTATCCCCGCATCGGCACCGTTCTGCCCTGCGACCTGCCCAAGGTGGCGCAGGCCCCGGCCGGGGCCGACCTGCGGTTCCGCTTCGTGTCGCTGGACGAAGCGGTGGCCGCCGAGCGGGCCGCCGCCCAGGTCAGGGTCGCGCTACCTCGGGCGCTGCGCCCGCTGATCCGTGATCCGCGCAGTATGTCCGACCTGCTATCCTATCAACTGATCAGCGGCGCCATCGCCCGCGAAGAGGATGTTTTGTAGATAAGGAGCCTGTGCCATGGCACATCAAGTCGATCTGAACGCCGATATGGGCGAAAGCTTTGGCCCTTGGAAAATGGGCGATGACGGGGCGCTGTTGAAGATCGTGACTTCGGCCAACGTGGCCTGCGGGTTTCATGCGGGCGACTGGGACGTGATGGCCGCGACGATGGCGCAGGCGGTGGAGAACGGCGTGGGCATCGGCGCGCATCCCGGGTTTGCCGATCTGCACGGCTTCGGGCGTCAGCGGATGCACTATCCCCTGCCGTCGCTGCAGAACCTGATCCGCTATCAGGTCGGCGCGGCGCAGGCGATGGCGCGTGCGGCCGGCGGGCAGGTGCGTCATCTGAAGTTGCACGGCGCGCTGGCCAACATGGCGTCCGAAGATCAGGCGATGGCGCGGGCCTGTTACGAGGCGGCGCTGTCGGTGGCTCCGGATCTGATCATCATGGTTCTGGCCGGAACCGCCCAGCAACGCGCCGCGCGCGACCTGGGCTGCACCGTAGCCTGCGAGATCTTTGCCGATCGTGCCTACAACGATGATGCCACGCTGGTCGACCGCAGCCTGCCCGGCGCGGTGATCCATGACCCCGACCGTGCCGCCGCGCGCATGGTCGAGATGGTCAAGGCCGGGGCAATCATCACTGAAAGCGGCAAGCATATTCCCACCCGCATCGACACGATCTGCCTGCACGGAGACACGCCGACGGCCGTGAAGATCGCAGCCCAGGTGCGCCACGCCCTGCAGAAGAGTGGTGTTGAGCTCAGGCAATTCGCCGGCGGTCCGGCCTGACCCTAGAAGGCCGAGCTGTGCGCCGCTGCTCAATGCGTGCCGCGCTCGATCACGACCGGATCGATGTCGATGCGGTCCGGGGTCTTCTTCGGCTCGGCTTGGCGCAGATCCAGAAGGTGGATGATCGCATCGACAGCCTCGTCGATTGGGTTGCGCACCGTCGTCAGGTCGAAGATCGGCCAACCGGCCATGTCGATATCGTCGAATCCCGTGACGGCAAGGTCGCCGGGCACGTCCAGCGACAGTGCCTGCGCCGCCGCCAGCGCGCCGATCGCCATTGCGTCATTGGCACAGATCAACGCATCGATGCGGTGCTGGTTCAGAAGCTCAACCGCGGCCGAGTGCCCGCCCTGCACCGTATAGTCGCCCCCGGCTTCGGCCACCAGCGGCAGCCCGGCCTTGGTCAGAGCCTGCAACACCCCGGCGCGCCGCCGTGAAGACGAGTAGAACTCGCTCGGACCATTGAGAAATCCGAACCTTCGATAGCCACGCTGAATCAGCAACTCGGTCAACCGGCGCAGGCCATCGGCATTACGGCAGCACACGGTGTCGATACCCGGCCCCTCGACCGGTCGTCCCGACGAAATCGTGGACACGTTAAACCGGGCACAGCGTTCGACGATCTGCTGCGACATGCTGCCGCCGCGCAGGATCAGCGCATCCAAGGGAAACCGCAGAAGGTCGTCCAAGGCGGCTTCGGGTTGGCCGTTCGCCTGATCGACCAAGATCGGCCATTTCCGCATGCCAATCAACCGCCGCGTCAGTTGTCCGACGAAGGCGGCGTCGTAGGGGCTGCGCATGTCGCCGACAAAGACCGCGACCAGGTTCGACTGGCCGCCCTTCAGCCCCGCCGCCAAGGCGTTGGGTTGATACCCGGTTTCGGCGGCGATCTGCAGGATGCGCCTGCGTTTCTCCGAATCAACATAGGCGCCTGGCGTGAAGGCGCGCGACACCGCCGAACGCGAAACCCCGGCCAGATCGGCAACGGTCTTGGCGGTGACCCGACGGGGGCGCGAGGGTGGTTTTTTCGATGTGTCGGTCATGTCTGATCGGCACCAGATGCGAGGTGCAGGAATTTGTTGAATTGAATCGATTCTTTCACCAAAATGTCATGCTTAGAAGTTAGTGAACACGTGTGCACATTGGCCAGAAAAAAATTTTGAACAATGTTCACGCGTTCTCGGGGCCTTGCGCCCGCACAGCTTCATGGGCTTTGCCCGCCCGAAAGGGCCAAACACGAACCGGAGGATTCACATGCAGAAATTCAAGTTGGGCGCGTCGGCCGCAGCGATCGCGATGGTGGCCAGCGCCGCCATGGCCGAGGTTGAAATCACATGGTGGCACGCCATGGGCGGCGCACTGGGCGATACCGTCAACCAGATTGCCGAGGACTTCAACGCTTCGCAGGATGACTACAAGATCACTCCGGTCTTCAAGGGCACCTACGAGGAAACCCTGACCGCAGGCATCGCCGCCTTCCGCGCGGGTGAACAGCCCAACATCCTGCAGGTATTCGACGCTGGCGCCGCCACCGTGATCGGTGCCAAGGGTGCAACCGTTCCGGTTCAGGACCTGTTGGAACAGAACGGCGTTGCGTTCGACATCGAAGACTATATTTCGGGCGTGCGCTATTTCTATGCCGACAGTGACGGCAAGATGATCGGCATGCCGTTCAACTCGTCCTCGCCCATCATGTATTACAACGTGGATGCGCTGGAAAAAGCTGGCGTGACCCCGCCGAAGACCTGGGAAGAGTTCCAGACCGTCACCGCGCCCGCGCTGAAAGAGGCCGGTTATATCGGTCTGTCGCAATCGCACCTGCCGTGGATCTTCACCGAGAACTTCCACTCGCGTCACGACCTGCCGTTCGCCACCAACGACAACGGCTATGAAGGCGCTGACGGCACCAATATTCTTGTCAACAACGACGCGATCAAGGCACATTTCAGCGCCGTCAAAGACTGGAAAGACAACGGGTTCTTCGAATGGTACGGCACCGGCTGGAGCGACAACCAGACCCCGTTTGAAGAAGGCAAGGTTGCCATTTGGCTGGGGTCGTCCGGTTCGTTCGGCGGCCTGTCCAAGAAGGACCTGCCGTTCGAGTTTTCAGCCACCTTCCTGCCCTATTGGGAAGCCGTGACGAAAGAGCCCAAGCAGACCTTCATCGGTGGCGCGGCCCTGTTCGCGATGGCCGGCAAGAGCGAAGAGGAAAACAAGGCTACGGCTGCGTTCTTCGAGTTCCTGACCAAGCCGGAAACCCAGTACATGTGGCACCGCGAGACCGGTTACGTTCCGATCACCACCGCCGCCTATGAAATGGCCAAGGCCGATGGCCACTATGACCGCGCCCCCGCGGCCGAGGTTGGCATCAAGCAGCTGTCGTTGCCGGCCGGTGAGCATACCAAGGGTTACCGTATGGGTTTCTACGTCCAGATCCGCGACGTGATGAACCGTGAATACGGCCGCATCCTGACCGGCGAGACCTCGGTCGAGGACGCGTTCAACAACATCGAAACCGAAGCCAACGCCCTGTTGGATCGGTTCGCGAAAACCCAGAACTGACCCACTGACGCAAAACGGGCGGCCGCAAGTCCTGCGGCCGCCCTCCGTTATACGGAGAATTCATGAAACGCGCTGGTTTTACCGCCCGCTGGCTGCCGATCCTGCTGCTGATGCCGCAGCTTGTGATCATTTCGGTCTTTTTCTATTGGCCCGCCGCGCATGCGGTTCAGTCGTCATTCTTCCTGCAGGATCCGTTCGGATTCGGATCGACCTTTGTCGGGCTGGACAATTACAGGGACCTTGCAGGCAACGGCGAATACCTCAGCATCGCCTGGTTCACTGTGATCTTCACCGTTCTGGTCACCTTTCTGTCGCTGTCCATCGCGCTGTTGCTGGCGGTCAAGGCCGACAACGTTCTGCGCGGGGCCAAGACCTATCGCACGCTGTTGATGTGGGTCTATGCCGTGGCGCCGCCGGTGGCGGGCTTCATCGGTCTGATCATGTTCCACCAAAGCTGGGGACCGTTGACCGAACTGGCGCGTTCGATCGGATGGGATTTCAAACTGGGCGTCAATTTCAATGACACCGCCACCGCGATGGTGATCGTGTCGGTCTGGAAGCAGGTGCCGGTGAATTTCATCTTTTTCCTGTCCGGGCTGCAATCGATCCCAAAATCGGTGCGCGAGGCGGCGTTGATCGACAACCGCTCGGCCTCTGGACGGTTCTGGGACGTGACCTTCCCGCTGCTGGCGCCGACCGGGTTCTTCCTGCTGATCACGAACATCACCTATTCGCTGTTCGACACGTTCGGCGTGATCGACACCATGGTCAAGGGCGAGCCGGGGAACAACCCGATGACGCTGGTCTACAAGGTCTATGTGGACGGCTTCCGCGGCAATGACCTGGGCGGCAGCTCGGCGCAGTCGGTGGTTCTGATGGTACTGGTCCTGGCGCTGACGGTGTTCCAGTTCCGGCTGGTCGAACGCCGCATTCACTATACCTGAGGAGGGCAGACGATGACCGAAGCAAATGCAGGTGTGATCGACTACGCCGCCTCGCAAACGCCGCCACGCAAGCGCCGCATCCGGTGGGGCGCCATCGGCGATCACGCGGTTCTGATCGTGGGCTCGCTGTTCATGATGCTGCCGCTGCTGATGGTCCTGCAAATGACCACCGTTCCGGATGTCGAGGTGATCAAGACCGGCCCCAGCCTGACGATCGGCGATCAGCTGCCCGAGAATTTCGACAAGGCGATGTTCCAGGCCTCGGGCTTCTCGGGGCAGAATACCGGCCTGAACATGCTCAAGAACTCGTTCATCCTGGGCATCGGCTTTGCCCTGGGCAAGATCCTCATCGGGATGATGGCCGCCTATGCGATCGTCTATTTCCGGATGCGGTTTGCCACGCTGGCCTTCTGGGTGATCTTCACCACGCTGCTGTTGCCGCTCGAAGTGCGCATTCTGCCCTCGTACGAGGTGGTGCAGAAGCTGGGGATGCTTAACACCTATCAGGGCCTTATCATTCCGCTGATCGCCTCGGCCACGGCCACGTTCTTTTTCCGGCAATTCTTCCGCTCAGTCCCCGAAGAACTGGTCGAGGCCGCGCGCATCGACGGCGCCGGTCCTGTGAAATTCTTCATCGACATCCTGGTGCCGCTGTCGCGTACGATGATCGCGGCGATGTTCATCATCATGTTTGTCTATGGCTGGAACCAGTATCTGTGGCCCACCATGATCACCACCGAAGAGGACATGTTCACCCTGGTGCGCGGGATCAAGCAGATCACGCAGGTGCTGGAGGGCAACCGCATTCCCGAATACGGCCGGGCCAACCTGCTGGCGATCATCGCGATCATCCCCCCGGTCATGGTCGTCATCTTCTTCCAAAGCTGGTTCGTCAAGGGCCTGACGGAATCCGACAAGTAAGGCAGGAAAGCAAATGGCTCAGGTATCCCTGAAGAACATCCGAAAAATCTATCCCAACGGCGCCGAGGCGCTGACCCCGTCCAGTTTCGACATCGGTGATGGCGAGTTCGTGGTTCTTGTCGGCCCGTCCGGCTGCGGCAAGTCCACCCTGCTGCGCATGGTGGCCGGGCTGGAAGAGATCACCGAAGGCGAACTGACGATCAATGGCCGCGTCATGAATGACGTCGATCCGGCCGATCGCGACATCGCCATGGTGTTCCAGAACTATGCTCTGTACCCGCACATGACGGTACGCAAGAACATCGCCTATGGTCTGAAAAACCGCAAAACGCCCAAGGACGTGATCGAGCGGAAGGTGGCCGAGGCCGCCGCCATGCTGAACCTGGACGAGTATCTCGACCGCAAGCCCTCTCAGCTGTCGGGCGGTCAGCGCCAGCGGGTCGCCATGGGCCGGGCCATCGTCCGCGACCCGGCGCTGTTCCTGTTCGACGAGCCGCTGTCGAACCTGGACGCCAAGCTGCGCAACCAGATGCGGATCGAGATCAAGGCGCTGCAGCGGCGTCTGGGCGTGACCTCGATCTATGTGACCCATGACCAGGTCGAGGCGATGACCATGGCTGATCGGATCATCGTGATGAACGCGGGCCGGATCGAACAGATCGGTACCCCGTCCGAGATCTACCACCGCCCGGCCTCGACCTTCGTGGCCAGCTTCATGGGCGCGCCGCCGATGAACCTGATCCAGGCCCGGCTGGACGGTGGCAATGTCATGATCAACGGTGAGACGGTGCTGGGCGCGGCCGAAGGGTCTGGCCCGGTCACTCTGGGCATCCGCCCCGAGGACGTGATGTTGGGCGCCGGAGGCTCGATTTCCTTCCATGTCGACATCATCGAGGAGCTGGGCGCGCATCGGCTGCTGCACGGGCGGCTGGCTGATCAGGAGTTCACCATCCATGTCGGCAAGGATGTCGAGGCCGCGCCGGGCGAGACCCGGATCGCGCTGAAGTCCGACGCCATCACTCTGTTCCACCCGGAAACCGGAAAAGCCCTGTGATCACCAAGACCGTCGCGGCCTTGCCGCCTGTTTCCGAAGCCGCGCGCGCGCGCATTCTGTCCGCGCCGCGCACCGCCGAAGCGCATCGTGCCCTGATGGCGGAAACGCCGGCCATGAACGCGCTGCAACTGGGCGGGCGGGCGTCGCGTGACGTGCTTGACCCGACTCTGACGGTCGCGGCCTGGAACGTCGAGCGTTGCCTTTTTCCCGCTGAGACCGCCGCGCATCTGGCGCCGGTCGCGCCGGATATCGTTCTGCTGTCCGAGGTCGATCACGGCATGGCCCGCACCGCACAGCGCCACACGACCGAGGAGATGGCCGCCCATCTGAACATGGCCTATGTCTTTGGCGTCGAGTTCCACGAATTGGGTATGGGTGGTCCGACCGAACGCGCATTTTGCAGCGACGATTTCAACACGCTGGGTTGGCACGGCAATGCGATCCTGTCGGCGGTGCCGTTCAGCCGGACCTCGTTGCTTCGGCTGGACGATCACGGCCACTGGTTCGCCGCCGACAGCGGCGCGGCCGACCCCGATCAGCCGCGACTGGGCGGGCGCATGGCGATCTTGGCCGAAGTTCCGACAAAGGCCGGGCCGCTCTGCGTGGTGTCGACGCATCTGGAAAGCAACGCCGCCTCGGACCACCGGCACGCGCAGTTCGAAAAACTGCTGGATGCCGTCGAGGCGTTTGCGCCAGACATGCCGGTTCTGATCGGGGGAGACCTGAACACCGGCAACCACCTGCCGCCCGATTTCGACTGGCGCCGTGAAACTCTGTTTTCCATGGCCGAGCGCCGCGGATACAGCTGGGCGTTTACTGCCGAAGGTCACACCACACGCCCCAGCCTGATCACGCCGCACCCGGACCGGGTGATGAAGCTGGACTGGTTCGCGGGCAGGGGGCTGACATGCCTGGACCGAGGGCTGCTGCCCTCGCTGACGGCCGAGGGCAAGCCGCTGTCGGATCATGATTGCGTGTGGTGCCGGGTCGAGCTCTGACCCGCCCCATCGGCCCAGAGTTCCACAGCCGCGCGGGGCATAACGCTTGGTGATGCGGCATATTTTCCGTTGGCAGGTTGTGGCCAACGGGACGGAATCCCCATATGAAGCGGCACAGGAACTCACCAGGCGGAAATCAGACCAAGTGTTCGACCATCCCGCGCAGCGCGCGCATCTAGCCGAGAAATACGACCTGACCCCCTCGCCCGAGTTGGCCGCCAGCATGAGCGACATTTTCGACCGTATGTCGCGCGTCGTCTCGCCGGCGGACTGGGCGATCTACGCGCCCTATGTCAAGGCGATCAACGATCTGAAGACCGAGCGCAACGCGTTGATACTGGGCCACAACTACATGACGCCCGAGATCTATCATGGGATTTCGGATTTCGTCGGTGACAGCCTGCAGCTGGCCATCAAGGCGACCGAGGTCGAGGCCGACGTGATCGTGCAATGCGGCGTGCATTTCATGGCGGAGACCTCGAAGATTCTCAGCCCCGAAAAGACTGTTCTGATGCCCGACATGGAGGCCGGCTGTTCGCTGGCCGAGTCGATCACCGCCGAGGGCATCGCCGAGATGTGCCGCCGCTATCCCGGTGCGCCGGTCGTGTCCTATGTGAACACCACGGCCGAGGTGAAGGCGGCATCCGACATCTGCTGCACCTCCTCGAACGCGGCGCAGATCGTGGCAGCGATGGACAGCGACACGGTCATCATGACCCCCGACCAGTACCTGGCGCAGAACGTGGCCCGCGACGTGCCGCAGAAGAACGTGGTCTGGTGGGAAGGCTCGTGCATCGTACACGAACAATACACGGCGCAGGACCTGCGCGAGTTCCGCGAATGGAACCCGGGCACCCGCCTGATCGCGCATCCCGAATGCCCACCCGACGTGGTGGCCGAGGCCGATTTCTCGGGTTCGACCAGCGGCATCATCAAATACGTCACCGACGAACAGCCCAAAAAGGCGATGCTGATCACCGAGTGTTCGATGGCGTCGAACATCGCGGACGCGCTGCCACAGGTCGATTTCGTCGGGCCCTGCAACATGTGCCCCTACATGAAGAAGATCACGCTGGAAAAGGTGCTGTATGCGCTCGATACCATGACTGGGCAGGTCGAGGTTGACCCCGAAGTGGCGGAAAAAGCGCGCCTTTCGGTTCAGCGGATGATCGATCTGTCGCGCAAGCTGGGAATTTGACCGGGGCGATGCAGACGGTCTCGACCCCTCGGGTGGTCATTATCGGCGGCGGTCTGGCAGCGGTCTATGCCGCGCTCAAGCTCGACCCGCATCCGGTGGTGATGATCTCGCCCGAGCCGCTGGGCTCGGGTGCCAGTTCGGCTTGGGCGCAGGGCGGGGTGGCGGCGGCGATGGACCCGTCCGACAGCCCTGAAGCCCATGCCCGCGACACGATGCGCGCCGGCGCAGGGTCGGTCTTGCATGAGGTGGCCGAGTTCGCCACCCGCGCGGCGCGGGATCATATTCTGGACCTGTCCGATCTGGGCACCGGGTTCGATCGGGACGCCGATGGCGGGTTCATCCAATCGCAGGAAGCGGCCCATTCGGTGGCCCGCGTGGTGCGCGTCAAGGGCGACCAGGCCGGTGCCGAGATCATGCGCGCCCTGATCGCCGAGCTGCGGCGGCGTGCTTCGGTCCAAGTGATCGAAGGGGCGCTGGCGGTCGGGCTGGAAAGCGACGGGGCCAAGGTCTCGGGCGTATATCTGGCGCCGACCGATGCGCCGGGGGCCGAACCGGTACTGCTGCGCGGGGCTGCGCATGTACTGGCCACGGGCGGGTCGGCGGGGCTCTATGCCCGCACCACCAACCCGGCGCGGATCCGCGGGCAGGGGATCGGTATGGCCGCAACGGCCGGGGCTCGGATCGCCGATGCCGAGTTCATTCAGTTCCACCCCACCGCAATCGACGTGGGCGAGGATCCGATGCCTCTGGCCACCGAGGCTTTACGTGGCGAGGGCGCCGTACTGATCAACCGCCACGGCGAAAGGTTCATGCAAGGCATCCACCCGGATGCCGAGTTGGCCCCGCGTGATGTCGTGGCGCGCGCCGTCTACTTGGAAACCAAAGCCGGCAACCGGCCCGCGCTGGATACCCGTGCGGCGATCGGCGCGGCGATCCGCAGTCAGTTTCCGGCGGTGACCGAGGCCTGCCTGAGCAACGGTGTCGACCCCGTGACCCAACCGATTCCGGTGACGGCGGCGGCGCATTACCACATGGGCGGCGTGGCCACCGACCTGAACGGCCGCAGCTCTCTGGCCGGGCTCTGGGCCTGTGGCGAAGCGGCGTCAACCGGGTTGCACGGGGCGAATCGGCTGGCGTCGAACGGTCTGCTTGAGGCGTTGGTCTTTGCCCGCGCCTGCGCCCGTGACATTGCCGGCACCCTGACGGTTGCCGACGCGCCCGAGGTGCGGCTGCGCCTGCCATCGGGCGATACCGAGCCCGACCCGCAGGCAGTGGCCGAACTGCGCCAGGTCATGACCGATAGCGTGGGCGTGGTCCGCGACGCCGATGGGCTGCGCCGCGCCTTGGGCCGGATCGCCGTGTTGGAGTCGCTGCACGGTCAGTCTCACTTGTTCCGTAACATGACCGCAACCGCCACGCTGATCGCGGCGGCCGCCCTGATGCGCACCGAAAGCCGCGGCGCGCATTACCGATCCGATTGTCCTGCTTCGGCCACGGGGCCGGGGCGGCGGTCTGATCTGACACTGGACGAGGCCGTGGCACTGCGGTCGAAAATCTTCAAGGAAACCGCAACATGCATCATGCCACTGTCCCCGACCTGATCCTTGAACCAATGGTCCGCGCCGCGCTGACCGAAGATCTCGGCACCAGCGGCGACATCACCACCCGCACCGTAATCCCGGCGGGCATGACCTATGCCGCGCGGCTGAACGCGCGCGAGGATGCGGTTGTGTCGGGTATGCAGGTGGCGGCCTTGGCGTTCCGGCTGGTGGACCCGACGCTGAAGATCGATCCGCTTGTGGCCGACGGGGACCGTTGCACCAAGGGCCAAACCCTCATGGAGATCACCGGCAGCGCGGCTTCGATCCTGTCGGGGGAACGCGTTGCGCTGAACTTTGCCGGTCGTCTGACAGGGGTAGCCACTCTGACAGCCGAGCTGGTGGCGCAGACCGCCGGGACCAAGGCGCGCATCACCTGCACCCGCAAGACCACGCCGGGCCTGCGGATCGTCGAGAAGCTGGCCGTGCTGCATGGCGGCGGGTTCAACCACCGCCATTCGCTGTCGGATGCGATCCTGATCAAGGACAACCATATTGCCGCCGCCGGCGGGGTGCGTGCGGTATTGGGGGCGGTCAAGGCGCGTGCGTCGCACATGATAAAGATCGAGATCGAAGTGGACCGGTTGGACCAGCTGGCCGAGGTTCTGGACACTGGTGGCGCTGATGTCGTGCTGCTGGACAACATGACGCCGGACATGCTGGCCGAGGCCGTGGCGATGGTGGATGGGCGTCTGGTGACCGAGGCGTCGGGCAATGTCACCGTGGGTACGGTAGCGGCGATCGCGGCCACCGGGGTCGATTATATCTCGTCCGGGGCTCTGACCCATTCCTATCGGACAGTCGATCTGGGCCTTGATTTCTAAGCGCCTGCTGGTCCGGCACGCACCCTAGATAATGAATGGCGAATTCTGCGATTGTTGCACAGAAGACCAACGAAATCGTCGGAGGCTGGGTTTCTTTTTTGGATTTTCATCGGTTCGTGGTACCGTTTCTTGAATATGATTGACTGTTGGCCTGTACCACACGGTCGGTTTCGTTTGTTGCGAGTGAGGTACCCATGCGGATTTGGATCAACGCGGCCCTTTTGTTTCTGGCCCTGACAACGCCGGCGCATGCCTATATCGGACCGGGCGCGGGCTTGGGCGCCCTGTTTACTCTGCTGGCGATCGTGGTCGGCGGCTTTCTGCTGGTCGTCGGTTTCCTCTGGTACCCAATCAAACGGGCGCTGCGCAAAAGGAAAAACTCTGAGGCGAAAGGCGAAGAAGCCGACCTGTCCCAATGATCGTTGCCTTCATCGTGTCCCTGTTTGCCGTGGCCGGTTTCGGGTTCGGCATCTGGGCGCTGAATATCATCAGTCTGTCGAAAGGTCTGGGCGAGGATGCCATGCAAGGCATCTCGGCGATGCTTGACAGCGAGCTGAGCGACGAGGTCAAGGAAGTGCGGGTCCGGCAGGCCGGGGTCACTCTGCTCCAGGGGGCGTGGCGCCTGTTCTGGCGGTTTGGTGTAGCTCTGGCGGCGGCTGCTCTGCCTATCATGGTTGCTGACGCCATCGGCCTGACCACGGCGGACGCGGTCTTTTCCCTGATGCTGCGCCTCGACTATATCTTGGGTGTGTCGCTGGCCGCCATTCTGGTTGGCCACTTTTTCCTACGTCGGAAGGGCCGGGTGGAAAGCGATGCCGATGCACCAGGCCCGTACAGTTCGGCGGACCGGTTTGCACATATGCTGGCCTTTTCCGGTCCGAAATTTCACAAGGTATCGGCGAAAGTCGATGATTATGCCTTCCGGCGCCGGGTGCCCGAGGCTGAAACCCGCCCGCCTATTTTCGTCACCTCGCTGGCGCGCGGCGGAACCACCTCGGTGTTGAACGCCCTGTCTCATGTCGAGGGAATGGCAACGCACCGATACAGAGACATGCCGTTCATTTCCGCCCCCTATTTGTGGAACGGGCTAGGCGGCGCGCTCAGGCGGGATGTGGCGCAGGTGGAACGGGCGCATGGCGATGGTCTGACGATCGGGCTGGACAGCCCCGAGGCCTTTGATGAAATTTTCTGGCATCTGTTCTGGCCGGCAAAATATCGCGACGACCGGATCGAGCTTTGGTACGCGACGGATCTGCACAGCGAGGCCCAGAGCTTTTTCGACACACATTTTCGCAAGATTTGCCATCTGCGCACTGGAGGATCCGGCGACGGCGACACCGCGCCGCCGCGCTACCTGTCCAAGAACAACGCCAACATCGCCCGTCTTCGTCTGCTGCACGATCTGTTTCCGGGCTGTGCGGTCGTCGTGCCAATCCGGCATCCCGGCGCACATGCCTGGTCGATGCTGCGCCAGCATCGGAATTTCCTTGTTCGACAGGCCGAGGATCCGTTCGTGCTGCGCTATATGCGCGATATCGGGCATTTTGAGTTCGGGCTCCTCCACCGCCCGCTGGATTTTCCCGAACTTGCGGTCGAAGGCTATCACCTCGAGGACCCGAATTATTGGCTGGCCTATTGGATTGCAGCCTTCCGCGACATCGCCGCACAGGGGGATCGGTGCCATTTCGTAGTCCAGGACGACCTGAGGGCCCGTCCGAACGAGGTTCTGGCCGACCTCGGTGAACGCCTGGATATCGACGTCGCAGATATGGACTTCCGCGGATTCTTCCGGGCTGAGCCCGACGCGCGGCGGCAGGACGGGTTTTCCGACACATTATTGAAGCAGGCCGAGGACATCTTTCAGGAACTGGCGGCGCAAGCCGTCACCGGCCGGCTAAGACCGGCCCGCAGCCCGGTGCAACGGGCCAATTGAAGCGCGGACCCGGGAACCAAATCGGAGGTAATCGGATGGAAAAAATCCTCTTCAAGAAGATCGAGCTCTGGGTCTTGGGGGTGTTGGCCGTCTTCGGTTTTTTCGGCATGGTTCTGTTCGGAGCCATCGTTCTGGATGAGGAACGTGGCGAGGAGGAGTTGGGCGGTGACCATTTCGGCGTGATCGGCGACGCAGCCTTGGCCTTGGCCGAACTGCCGGAAAACGCGCGCCAGTCGTTGAAAACTGTGATCGGGCCGGACCCGACGATGATTTCATTTCTGAAGCTTCCTCCGGGAAGCACCGCTCCGGCAAAGTGGTCTTGGTCGCAACCGCCGGGTTCGGACGGGTTGGACGGATATCTGTTGCTCAGTCGCTATGACGGTGACCGGACGCGGCACGTGGTCGAGCTTGTGTCGTTGCAAACTGGCGAAACGCTTCGAACTTGGATGCCTGATGCCGAGACGGTCCTGGCAAGCTTTGAACGCAAGCCCGAATTTGAAGGGTGGGCTCCGTATGAGTACTGGAACGATGGATACTTTCGCTACATACACCCATACCTGACCGAAGCAGGAGAGTTGCTGGTCAAGAGTCATCACTCGCCTTTGATCATGCTGACGGCCTGCGGTGACGTCCGTTGGGCGCAAAACGACGTGCTGGTCCACCATTCCACCAATTCAGACGGAGCGGGAGGCTATTGGCTGCCGGGTCTGGCGTTGAAGTCCAGACCAAGCGATCTGTCAGAACGATTTGTGCGCGACTCGCTTGTGCATGTAACCGCGGGCGGCCAAGTTGATTTCGAGGAACCCTTGGCCCCAATATTCGAGAACAGCGGGCTGAAACACCTGATTTTTCCGGCGTCCCATTTCTGGAAAGATCCTATGCATCTTAACGACATAGAACCAGTATTAAAGGACGGGCCATTCTGGAATAAAGGAGACCTCTTTCTGAGCTTTAGAAGTCCGTCTCTTGTTGCGCTGTATCGCCCATCAATCCAAAAATTCGTTTGGTGGAAGGCCGGACCATGGCAATCGCAACACGATGTAGACATAGTTAGTGATCGCCGAATAGCTGTTTTTGACAATGCTGCGTTCGATCGCGGTTTTGGGTCGCGCGTCGACAGTGCCAGTGAGCCTGTTATCTACGATTTCGAGACCGGCGCTGTGTCCAGGCCCTTTCATGACGCATTCATGGAATTGAAAACGGCAACGATGACAGAAGGTCTGCAGGATTTTACACCTTCTGGCCACTTGATCGTTGAAGAGGAAAACCGGGGCCGAATACTGGTTCTCAACAGGATTGGCGACCTCGTGGCAACATATGTAAACAGAGCGGAAAATGGCGAGCTCTATACGATGGGCTGGTCGCGCTACATCCCCCAGGCCCACGGAGACAAGGCTTTGGCGGCGATCGAACAAAGCGGGTGCTGAAACTGGCCGTTCGGTCTGTCTATGGGCGTCGGAAAACCAGAACCGCGCCGTCTCCCAGGGTGCCGGGGAATTCCTTGACCAGCTCCAGGCCGGTTTCGGCATCGTGGCCCAGTTGCGGAATGGCGCGGAACATCCGGTTCGGGAACAGAACGACCAACGTCACCGGACCGGGTTGGGACATCGCCGCATCATAATTCGCAGCAGTGTCGATGGTGCCCCAGTCGGCCTGGAAGTGGCTTTGAAAGATCGGGCCGCCCGGATTGATGGCATAGACGCGCTCGGTGGGGCTGCGCTGGCTTTCGACCAATGCAAAAGCGCCAGCCAGATCCTGTTTCGGCGCGGCATAGTTCTTCTGGACCAGAAAAACCGACAGGGCGATCATGATCAGGGCGCCCAGGTTGAACAAGGGCCGAGCAAGGCCGGCGCGTCCAACGATGCGTGAAATGAGTCCGGCGGCCCACTGGCACCCGACCACGACGAGCACGATGATGAGGCCGATATCGACGAAGAAGAACCGAGGCCAGATCCGCATGTCCAGCGCCGAAAGCAACAGCAGGGTAACGGCGACATGGGCTGCGACAACCGGAAAGAACAGTGGTTGCCGGGTGTGCGACCCGATCGCTCCGAAGATGATGGCCAAGAGCCCGCCGACGGCGATCAGCAGGGTCAATCCACCGGTATTGCCCAAGGCCGTCCGCAGACCTTCGGCCACCGTCCAGAGCGGGTTCTGGTATTCCTGCATCGGGTCGACGGCTGACGACGCCGAGACCTCGCCCATGGCTTCCAATAGGCTCGGGAAAATCGGCAGATAGGCCAAGGTGGTCAGCGCAAGCGCGATCGCGACCCCGACCAGAGGACGCAGGACCCATGCACGGGTTAGCGCATCCCGGCCGATACCGGTGGCCAAAGACAGCAGCCATACCAACCCGAGCGCCACGAAAAAGAACGCCCCGGTCAGATGCGTGAACACGGCGGCTGCGGCGGTCAGGCCAAAGGCGATCCAGGTGCCGTATGTCGGGCGGCGCACCCCGCGCAGGAACAGGATGAGGCCCAGAACGCTCCAGAAAGCAAGCTCGGTGTATCCGCGGGCGTTCTGTGAAAACCAGACCTGGTGATAGGACAGCGCCACAAGCAGGGCCGACACATGCGCAACGCGGGTATTTGCGACCTCGCGGGCCAGCCACCAGATCGCGGCCACGGTGCCAACCCCGAATACCAGGGCGGGAAACCGATAGGCCCACGGGGTCTCCCCTAACAGATGTGCCGACAGCTTGGCCTTCATGCTGAAGAAATAGTGATGGTTCATCGAATACTCGCGCATCATGTCGCCCCAGGGCTGGCGGACATGCGTATCGACGGTCCAGATTTCATCGTACCACAGCGGCCCGTTCAACCCTGCGGTTCTGAGAACGGTGGCCAACAAAAGAATGAACAGAAGGATGCCCAGATCGCTGCGGCCGATTTCCGGTGAGCGCTGTTTCAAAGGCGGTCCTCCACTTGGAAGAGTGATAGTTTGCGGGCCCGCAGCTGCGTCGCAGTCTCAAAACCGAGATCGGCAACCGGATCATCGGCCACGGCATCAACCATCGCAGGATCTTTCCTTGAGTTGAGCCAGAAACCGGTCACCGGATTCGCGGTCCATGATCCGGCTCCAACCCAAATGGTAAATCAGTTCGTTTTCGGCGCGGTTCACATGCTCGACAGCCAACTTGCCGTCAGGGGTGAAGATCATGCTGCGGCCAGACTCGGATTCATCGACATACAGATGACCATCTGGCAGCAGTGTGAATAGGCCGGCGGCCTCGTTCTTGAAGTCCTGTGCATCCAGAACCGCCTGGAAGGGCCGATATGCGGTTTCGGTTTCGAGGTCGAAATAGACGATCTGGCTGGTTCCGTTCACGACCAGCTCGCGCCCGTCTCCGATATCCAGCGAGTTGTTGTTGTAGACCGCAAATGTCTTCTCGTCGATGACGTCAACGTCATGTTGGGCCGCCCACGGGCCTTGATACCACCAGATGATCCGGTCTTCGGACGGGCGAAAAAGCATGATTGTCGAAATGTTGCGCAAGCTCAGCAGGACGTCGCCGCGTTCCCAGTATGGGCCATCTTCGAATATGGGTTCCACATCGTTCAGGTGGATGGGATCCGGGTCGAATTGCTTGGCCAGGATCATGTAGCCCAGCCCCTGTTCCAGCATGACCTTGGTCAGCGAACGATCATACAGAACCTCTCCATCTGCCGAAAACTGGGTGATGCCTGGATCGAGGTAGTATTTGTTCAGCCCCTCGATGCGCGGAGGCTCGACATAGGCCGAGGACCAGATCGTGCCGTCGAGGCCCGGTTCCGTCGTGTGATGATAGACGCCGTTTTCCAGTGTCCAAACCGGTTCGCCGCACGGGGTCATGCGCACCATCGGGCTGAACATGCTTTTCACCAGAATGTCGCCGTTCTCGAGCGCAAGGGGATGGACGACCTGAAAGCGTTCATTGCGCCAATCGTCATAGTTGATCAGTCGCGAGTCGCGGCTCGCATTGCGAAAAGTATTCTCGAAGTCGAAATCGATGCGATGCACGACCGCACCGGCCTTCAGATCCACCAGTTCCAGAACGTGATGTCCGACATCGCCGTCGTGACGGCTGAAGAACAGGTAAGCGTCCAGCCCGCTGTCCAGTCGTTCATCGAAAAAGGTCCACCCGCTTTTGTCGGGAAACCGACCCGAATTGTTTGTGGCCATGCCCGCCAGGTCGCCTCCGGCCGCCATACGAACCGCCTTGGCGGCTTCGGCTGGAAGGGCCGCGATTTTCAGTGAGACACGGCTGATGGCGCCAAGTCGGTTGTTGCCATAGACGGCATCGCGGACGATGACCCCGAATGCGAATGTCACTAGCAAAAGAAAGACGACGATCAGGGCAACGACCCACATCTCGATCTTCTTGAAAAGAAACTTATCCAACCCGTTACCTCTTCAATCACTGACACAAGCGAACAAACCAATGGATGTCGCGCCAAACGGCGCCCCGTTTCGCTTGGCATTCATGGTAGGAATGTCGCGCCACGGTGCAAAGAACAATAATTTCGTCGCTATGGCTTTTCCTTGGCCACAATGGGTGCTTTGGTGCATCAACCCTTACTATTCCATGGCTCCGGCCGACATCCCACCGATGCCGCCGCACTCACTGGGATATTGTTTCTGTATTTCGCACATTTGGTATGCTTTTCGTGAATTGTTTGGGTGCAATGCGAGTGTTCCAAAGCCATCGGCACAATGACAGACAGCGGTTTGGCAGCATTGCTTGCGCACCTTCAGCACGAAACGCGCCGGATTCCGGAACTTTCCCACGACATCTGTTTCGTGACAGGCAGGGCCCATATTGGTATGAACGCGCTGTGTTGAATGGGTTTCGAGTACATGCAGATTGAAGAAACCGCCTTGCCCGGTGTCCTGATCCTGACGCCCCGGCGGTTTGGCGATGCGCGGGGTTTCTTTTCCGAGACCTGGAACCGCCGGGTTCTGACCGGGTATGGGATCGATCTGGAATTCGTTCAGGACAATCACTCGGTTTCCGCCGCGGCCGGTACGTTGCGAGGGCTGCACTTTCAGTCGCCGCCGCATGCGCAGGACAAGCTGGTGCGCTGCGGACGTGGCGCGCTGTTCGATGTCGCCGTGGACATCCGCAAGGGGTCGCCGACCTATGGCCGGTGGACGGGAGTTGAATTGACGGCCCAGAACGCAAAGCAATTGCTGGTTCCCAAAGGGTTTCTGCACGGTTTCGTGACGCGCGAACCCGACACCGAAATCTGCTATAAATGTACCGACTATTATGCGCCCGCATGTGACGGAGCCGTGCATTGGAACAGTTGCGGCATTGACTGGGGCCTGACCACCGAACCGATCGTGTCGGACAAGGACAGGGATGCGCCGGCCTTTTCCCGGTTCGACAGCCCGTTCGTCTGGGAGGGAGCGCCATGAAGCTGTTGGTAACCGGTGGCGCGGGGTTCATCGGATCGGCCGTGGTGCGCCGCGCCATTCGAGACGGACACAAGGTCGTCAATCTGGACGCGTTGACCTATGCGGCCTGCCTGGACAACTTGGCCGAGGTCGCCCAAGACCCGCGCTATAGCTTCGTGAGGGCCGATATTCGCGACCGGGGTGCGCTGGATGCGGTCCTGGACGCACACCGCCCTGATGCGATCATGCACCTGGCCGCCGAAAGCCATGTCGACCGGTCGATCGACGGGCCGGGGGCTTTCATCGACACCAATATCACCGGCACCTACACCTTGCTCGAGGCCGCCCTGGCATATTGGGACGGGCAAGGTCGGCCCGATGGGTTCCGGTTCCACCATATCTCGACCGACGAGGTCTATGGCTCGCTTGGTCCCGCGGGTCGGTTCACCGAACAGACGCCCTATGATCCGCGTTCGCCCTATTCTGCCAGCAAGGCGGCCAGCGATCACTTGGTGCGCGCCTGGCACGAAACCTACGGCCTGCCCGTGGTGCTGACGAATTGCTCGAACAACTACGGGCCGTTTCACTTCCCCGAAAAGCTGATCCCGGTGGTGATCCTCAATGCGCTGGCGGGCAGGCCCTTGCCCATCTATGGCGACGGGTCGAATGTCAGGGACTGGCTTTTTGTGGAAGACCACGCCGAAGCCCTGCTGCTGGTCGTGGAAAAAGGCCGGGTCGGGCGCAGCTACAACATCGGTGGCGACAGCGAATGCACCAATCTCGAGCTGGTGCGGATGTTATGCGGCATATTGGACCGGCTGCGCCCGGCGTCGCGCCCTTATGCCGAGCTGATGACCTTCGTCGCCGACCGGCCGGGACATGACGCACGCTATGCCATCGATGCGACCCGAATCCGCACCGAGTTGGGCTGGCAACCGTCGGTGACGCTGGCTGAGGGGCTGGAGCGTACCGTCCGCTGGTATCTGGAAAACGAAGCCTGGTGGACGGCGCTGCAAGACCGCAACGGCGTCGGGCAGCGGTTGGGGGTGCGCGCATGACCGTGCTGGTCTTTGGCAGAACCGGGCAGGTGGCGCGTGAACTCGCCCGTCACACCGGCGTGACCTGCCTCGATCGCATGACGGCCGATCTGGAATACCCCGACCAATGCGCCGCGGCGATCCGCGCGGCCGCACCTCGGGCTGTCATCAACGCCGCGGCCTACACCGCAGTCGATCGGGCCGAGGAAGACGAGGCACGCGCCACGGTGATCAACGCAAGCACGCCCGCCGCCATGGCGCGGGAATGTGCGGAGTTGGGTATCCCCTTCGTTTCGATCTCGACGGACTATGTGTTTGATGGATCGGGCATGTCGCCGCGCAAGCCCAGCGATCCGACCGGCCCGTTGGGGGCCTATGGCCGGTCAAAGCTGGCGGGTGAACGGGGCATCGCGCGGGCAGGGGGGGCGTACGGCATTCTGCGCACCTCCTGGGTGGTCTCGGCTCATGGCGACAACTTCGTAAAGACGATGCTGCGCCTGGGGGCCGACCGAAGCCGGCTGAATATCGTTTCCGACCAGATCGGCGGGCCGACCCCGGCCCGTGACATCGCACGCGCCTGTCTCGAGATGGCGCGGCAGCTGGCCGACGATCCGGGAAAGGCCGGCATCTATCACTTTGCGGGCGCGCCCGATATCAGCTGGGCCGGGTTCGCACGGGCGATTTTCCACACCGCGGGTCTAACCTGTGACGTCGTTGACATCCCCACGTCCGAATATCCAACACCGGCGCGGCGGCCGTTGAATTCGCGGCTGGATTGTTCCTCACTCGAGGCGTGTTTTTCAATTCCCCGCCCGGACTGGCGGGCGGGTCTGAAAGATATTCTGAACGATTTGGAAATGGTATGACGAGCGGGCGAAAAGGCATCATTCTTGCAGGCGGATCGGGTACGCGGCTTTATCCGATCACGATGGCCGTGTCCAAGCAGCTGTTGCCGCTGTATGACAAACCCATGATCTATTACCCGCTGACGGTTCTGATGTTGGCGGGTATCCGCGATATCTGCGTCATCACCACCCCGCAGGATCAGGACCAATTCATACGCACCTTGGGCGACGGCAGCCAGTGGGGCGTATCCCTGACCTATGTCGTGCAGCCGAGCCCCGACGGTCTGGCGCAGGCGTTCATTCTGGCCGAAGATTTCTTGGACGGCGCACCCTCGGCCCTGGTTCTGGGAGACAACATCTTTTTCGGACACGGTCTGCCCAGACTGCTGGCGGCCGCGGACCGTCAGGCCGAGGGCGGGACGGTTTTTGGGTACCACGTGGCCGATCCGTCGCGATACGGCGTGGTTGCCTTCGACTCGGACGGGCAGGCGCGCGAAATCATCGAAAAACCCGCCGACCCGCCTTCGAACTATGCGGTGACCGGGCTGTATTTCCTGGATGGTACCGCCCCCGAACGGGCGCGTCGGGTCCGGCCCTCGGCACGCGGAGAGTTCGAGATCACCGACCTGTTGCAGATGTATCTGGCCGAGGGGCGGCTGCGGGTCGAGACGATGGGGCGGGGCTATGCCTGGCTGGACACGGGCACCCATGCCAGCCTGCTGGATGCGGGCAATTTCGTCCGCACGCTGGAAGAACGCCAAGGCCTGCAGACCGGCTGCCCCGAAGAGATCGCTTGGCAACTGGGGTGGATCAACGAAGAACAGCTGCGCCGGCGCGCCGAGATGTTCGCCAAGAATGACTATGGGGCCTATCTGGACAGGTTGTTGAAATGAAAATGTTTTTGGTGCGGTCTCTGGGTTGGCTGGTGCGCGGGTTCCACCTGCGGTGGACGCGGCAATATCCGTTCCGTTTGTTGTATTGTTGAAAAGGTTGAGTGTTGGCCGATGAAATCTGGTGAATTTGAGTATCTGTTGATCTGCAACACCTCTGACGGGTTGGTGGCGCAGCTCAACGGGGTGGTCGTGCAATTGCAGTTCGCCCGCCGGATGGGCCTGAAGCCGATCATCCATCTGCACGAACGCAGCTATATGTTCGGGGGCCCCAACCCCTATTTCGATGCCGAGACCGGCCCCAACGTGTGGGATTACTACTACGAACCCGTTGGCGCGTCGGGCTCTGACCTGCAGGCGCTGGTGCGCTCCGGCAAGGTCTGCACCCTGTCAACGGCCTCCGAACTCATGCGGCTGTACCGATGGGAGCCAAGAAGCTGGTTCATGAACCCCTATGGCTATTTCCGCAGCGTGGAAAACCGTGCCGACGGTACATATCCGGCCGCCTGGTGGCACGAGGAACGCCAGAAGATGCGAACCTTGCTGGACGACGGGACCGTGCGGTTCCGGTCGTCGTTGCTGAGCCAGGCCGAGCGCTTTGCCCGCGCCAAGTTCCCGGAACATACGCTTGGGCTGCAGTTGCGCGGCTCGGACAAGTTCGATTTCGGAGTCGGACCGAATCTGTCGCGCAAGGTCGTGCCCGAGGAGTATTTTCCGGTGATCGATCGCTACCTTGCGGACCATCCCGATTGCGGGGGTATCTTCGTCGCCACGGATCAGCGGCAGTGGCTGAAGGTTCTCGAGGAAGCCTATCCGGGCAAGATCATCTCGTATTCCGAGAAATCCCTGAGCGACTCCGATGCCAACCGGTTCCATGACGCCGAAGAGAAGGCCGCGCGTGGCGCCGAGGTGCTGATGGATCTGCTGCTGTTGTCCCGCTGCGACTACATCGTCAAATGCCACGCGGCGGTGGGTGAAATGGCGGTGACCCTCAACCCCGACGTCGACTTCGTCGACCTGAACTATGCCCACCAGCCGATGGTGGCCCGGCCCAAGTCCCTGCACGCGGTGGCCGTGCCCTGCATCCGGGCGCTGAGCACGCTTTGGCGGGTGTTGTCCGAAAACGGAATGGCGCTCGAGCGGGTGGTCTCCGTTCGGGACGAGGTCGTCATGGTGGGCCGGACGCCGCGGCCGCTGAACACCAAGCGCGAAGAAGGCCAAAAGGCCCCGCGGCCGCCGGTGTTTTCGCGACGCTTCGTCTCGGACGGGTTCGACTGGGCGCTGCGGACACTTGCGGCGCAGTGCTATGCCTATGCCGAGCGCCCGTCCTCGCGCTAGGGGGTGTGGCGCCTAGCTTTTTCCCAGCGCCAGGTCGCTGGCTTTTTCGCCGATCATAATGGCCGGGGCGTTGGTGTTTCCGCTGACGATTTCCGGCATGATCGAACAATCGGCCACCCGCAGACCGCCGATTCCGTGCACCCGCAGCCGGGCGTCCACCACCGATTGCGGCGTCGACCCCATCGCACAGGTTCCGGTCGGGTGATAGATCGAGACGGAATTCGACCGGGCCCAGTCCAGCGTGCCCTCGTAGTCGTCCAGCGGTAGGTCCGACCTGGGTCTGAACTCCTCGGAAATCTTCGAAGCCAGCGGATTGTGCCGTGCTATCCTGCGCGCGATCTTGATGCCGTCGACGATGGTCCGACAATCGGTTTCAGTTGACAGATAGTTCGGAACGATCTTGACGTATGATGTCGGGTCCGGCCCGTCGAGCCGCAGCTCTCCGCGGCTTTCGGGGCGCAGTTGGCACACCGACATCGTGAAAGCCGAGAACGGATGCACGCCCTCGCCCGGGCTGTCGGCCGACCAGGGCTGGACATGGAACTGGATGTCGGGGGTTTCGATCTCGGGGCGGGTCTTCAGGAAACCGGTGGCCAGGCTGGCCGCCATGGTCATGGGGCCGGTGCGGAACAGGGCGTATTTCAGGGCGATCCGGGCCTGGTTGAACAGGCTGCGCACCTCGTCGTTCAACGTGGGTTCGTTGCATTTGAACACCAGCCGTGCCTGCAGGTGATCCTGCAGACCCTTGCCGACGCCGGGCAGGGCGTGGATCGGTTCGATCCCGTTGTCCTGCAGGTGTTCGGGATCACCGATTCCGGACAGCATCAGGATTTGGGGCGAGTTGATCGCGCCGCCCGACAGGATGACCTCGCGCCGGACCCGCAACTTTTGTTCGGCGCCGGTCCGGTCGCGATAAGTCAGACCCACGGCCTGTTTGCCCTCCAGCAGGATCCGCGTCACCAGGGCGTGGGTGATGATGTTCAGGTTCGGCCGCTTGCGGATCGGCTTCAGATAGGCCACGGCCGCGCTGCACCGCCGCCCGTTGCGGGTGGTCAGCTGGAAATAGCCGACGCCCTCTTGCGTGGCGCCGTTGTAGTCGGGGTTGAACGGATAGCCCGCCGCCTGCGCCGCGGCGACCCAGGCATCGCAGATTGGGCGCTGGATGCGCATATTGGAAACCGACAGCGGGCCGCCCGTTCCGTGATAGTCGTCAGCACCCCGTTCCTGATCCTCGCTGCGTTTGAACAGGGGCAGAACGTCCTCCCAGCCCCAGCCCGCGTTGCCCATCTGGCGCCAGCGGTCATAATCCTGTTTCTGTCCGCGCACATACAGCAGCCCGTTCAGCGAAGACGAACCACCCAGGACCTTGCCGCGCGGCCAATCGATCGAACGGCCGTTCAGGCCCGGATCGGGTTCGGTGCGGTAACACCAGTCGACCGACGGGTTGTGCATCGTCTTGAAATAGCCGACAGGGATGTGAATCCACGGGTTGGTGTCCGGACCGCCGGCCTCGAGCAACGCGACGCGCGTACCGGGATCGGCGCTGAGGCGATTGGCGATGACACAGCCCGAAGATCCAGCCCCGACAATCGCGTAATCAACCTCCATCATCGCCTCCTTTTGCTGCCGATGAAAAAAACTCTATGCAAAACGCATCAACTAAACTAGCATTTTTTGATACATAACGTCTCAAAAATTGCGATAGGGAGGATGGCAATGGAGATCGGACGGAAACTGAGTGGAATTTCCCGGAGGGATTTTTTCCGTGTCGCTGGACGCTACGGGATGAGCTCGACCCTTTTGGCCGCAGGCGGATTCGGAGGGGCGATGAGCTTGGCCAACCTAGCCCAAGCGGCTGAATCTACATATGAGAAGAGGTTCTCGAAAGAACCCAAGCACACGCTGAAATTTGGTGCGGCGGGGTTCAACACGCGCAACCTGCTGATCGAGCGCGCCGGAGCGATCGAATTCGCGCGCGATCTGGAAGAGCGCACGGATGGCGAGATTCGCATCGAGTTCATCGGCGACAACCAGATCTGCGGGCAGCTGAGCTGTGTCGAGAAGACCCAGCAGGGAATCGTCGACATCTATGCGGCCTCGACCCAGAATTCGGCCGGCGGAGCGCCTTATCTGAACGTTCTGGATTATGCCTACATGTTCCCCAGCCGGGCTGCGCAATATCATTTCTTCTATAGCCCGGCCAGCCAGCGCATCCTGCGCGACCCGCTTGAAAAGCGCCACGGGCTGAAATTCCTGTTCACCCATTGCGAACTGCGGGGCCTGCAGATGGGATCGACCTTCGCCGACAAGCCGACGGTTACCAAGCTCGAGGAGCTGTTCGGCACCAAGAACCGCGTGACCGGCACCCAACTGGGCCGGATCGCCATGCAGCTTCTGAATCTGAACCCGGTGCCCGTCGCGTGGGAGGAAACGCTGGATGCACTGAAAACCGGCCTGATCGACGGGGCCGAGACCTGGGCTTCGGCTGTGGCCTATGCCAACATGGCGCCGGTCGTGTCGCAGTCGGTCAACCTGCAGTTCTTCTGCGGCACCGAACACACCTCGATGTCGGCCAAGGTGTTCGACAGTCTGGGCGGTGAGTTGCAGGACGCGGTCATGGAGTCGGCCTATTTCACGCAGGCCCTGATCCAGGGGGCGAACGAAGCCGCGCTGGTCAATACCGTGGGCTTCTCGGACCCGCAACTGCCCAACACGATTTTTGCCGAGAACGGCGTGCGCCCGGCCTTCCTGCCGGACGATCAGCTGAAGCTGGCCGAGGAAATGTGTGCTCCGAACTACAATCCTGAACCCTGGGCCGAATGGCGCGAGCGGCTGAACAAATGGGCCGGCGGCATCGACACCTATCAAGAGATCTACGATATCGCGCGCGAGATCCCGGCCGACACGCTGCCGGAAAATGTCGAACCGCGCCGTTGGTGGAAGGGCGAAGCCTGACCAGGGCTGACAGGACCGGCCTGCATCGGCGGGCCGGTTTTATCGGGGACCGATTGGGAGGACGGGGTTCATGTCGTTTTGGGCAGATGTCGGCGCGATTTTCGGTGCCTTGCTCAGCAGGGATTCATTCGAGATTCAATCAGCCTTGCGGTCAGACGCCGCCTGGGCCGTGGGCGCGGTGGCGGCGGCGTTGGGAGGGTTGCTGGTCATGTTCGTCTATCGCAAGGTTCCATTCATCGAACGCCATTTCGAGCGGTCGGTCATGGTGTATTCCTATCTTGCGATCGCACTGATCATTTTCTGGGGCGTGATCGACCGTTTCGTGTTTAACGATCAGGAGCCTTGGTCGACCACCATTCCGCCGCTGCTGTTCATGGTGATGGCGTGGTTCGGCGCCTCGTACAACGTGCGGCTGCGCACCCATTTGAGCTTCAGCGAATTCCGGTCGGCCATGCCGCGCGGCGGGCAGTTGGCCTGCCTGATCTTGGATGCTGTTCTGTGGTACGGGTTTGCCGTGATCGTCATCGTGACGACCTCGCGTCTGGTGGCGTTGTCGGCGTCGAATTTCCAGATCGTGCTGGGCACCGACAACGTGATGCAGTGGTGGTTTCTGCTGACTGCGCCGCTGTCCTTCTTCCTGATGGTCGGCAGGGTGTTCCAAAACCTTGCCGACGATCTGCACAACTGGAAAACCGGGCAGCCGCTGATCCAGCAAGCCGTGATCGGAGCAGACTGATGACCGATGGAACCTGGGTTACACTGATTTCGCTTGGGGTGACGTTCCTGTTCATGCTGGGCGTGCCCGTGCTGCTGGTCATAGGCTATTGGGTGGTCGGCTGTTCCTTCGTGCTGGGGCTGACGCTCGACAACATGGGGGCCGAGCTGCTCAACGTGTTCAACAAGGGCTTTGCGCTGCTGGCGATGCCGCTGTTCATCCTGACGGGTGACCTGATCAACAAATCCGGCATCGCCCGAAGGCTGAGCGATTTCGCCTATGCCTGTCTGGGATGGATACGCGGCGGTCTAGCCATGGCCTCGTTGGGGGCCTGTGGTCTGTTTGCCGCCATATCGGGGTCGAACTCGGCCACCACCGCGACGATCGGGTCCATGCTGCACCCCGAGATGGTCAAGGGCGGCTATGACGAGCGGTTCAGCGCCGCCACCGCCGCGGCCGGCGGCACGGTCGGCATCATCATCCCGCCGTCGATCATCTTCATCGTCTATGGGTTTCTGATGAACCTGCCGATTTCCGAGCTGTTCGTGGCTGGCATCCTGCCCGGCGCGCTGATGGTGATCGGGATGCAGTTTGCCTGCTGGGTCATCTGCCGCATGAACGGTTGGGGCCATCTGATTCCGCTGCAGATGAACCGCATCCTGAAAACCGCCTTTGGCGCCTGGCTGGGGTTCTTTGCCATAGGGCTGGTTCTGTGGGGGATCTACACGGGCAAGTTCTCTCCGACCGAGGCCGCGGGGGTTACCGTCGGGTTCTGCGTGATCGCCGGTCTGGTCAGCCACCCGATCAACCGGATCATGGGCGCGCGTGGCGACATTTCCCCCACCGAAAAAAGCTTTGCCGAGATGATCGTGGTCGAAGGCTTCACCATCCCCGAGATCCCGTCGATCGTGATCCGGTCGGCGCAGATCACCGGCATCCTGGCCCCCCTTATCGCGATTTCCGTCGTGATGCAGCAGATCCTTTCCCTGCTGGGAGCCCAGCAGACGATTGGAGATTTCGTGACCTCGATGGGCGGCTATCGCGCGGTGCTGTTCACCTCGATGGTGATCGTGTTCTTTTCGGGGATGGTCCTCGAAAGCCTGCCGGTGACGATCATTCTGGCTCCGATCCTGGCTCCGATCGCAGCGTCGGTGGGTGTGGACCCGATCCATTTCTCGGTCATTTTCCTGGTCGGCGCATCGATTGGCTTCATCACGCCGCCCTATGGGCTGAACCTCTATGTGGCCTCGGGCGTGACCGGGGTGCCGTATTTCCGCCTTCTGCGCTATACGGTGCCTTATCTGGTGGCCTTGCTTTCGGTCTGGTTCCTAGTGGCGATGGTTCCCGATTTGGCCTTGATCCTGCTGCCGAACAACTGAACAGTGGCCGGATGACAGACCCCGAGGCACCCGAGCGCGACACGCAGATTCCCCCCAACTTGCGCCTGTTGGTCATTCTGGAGGAGGTGGCCCGGCGCGGAGTGGCGGTGCGGCCGGCCGACCTGATCGAGACGCTCGGCCTAGCCAAGCCAACCGTTCACCGGCTGCTGCAGACGGCCGAGGCCGAGGGGTTTCTGCAGCGCGACCTCGATGGCCGTTCATACGGTCCGGGGCCAAGGCTGCGGCGCCTTGCGGTCAATACCATCTCGGCCGAACATCTGCGCACCGCGCGGCTTGCGATCCTGCGGGGGGTGGCGGACGAAATCGGAGAAACCTGCAACCTGGCCATCCCCGACCGCGAGGGGATGATCTATCTGGATAGGGTCGAGACCAAGTGGCCCCTGCGCATTCAGTTGCCGATCGGGACGCAAGTGCCGTTTCATTGCACTGCCAGCGGCAAGATGTATCTGTCCACCCTGCGGCAGAAGCCGCTGAATGGGGTCCTGTCCGGACGCCCGCTGCAGCCCCGGACCCAGCGGACCATGACCGACCCGAATTCCTTGCGGGCCGAGATGGAGAAAATCCGCAGCCAAGGGTATTCGACCGACGATGAAGAATTCATGACCGGAATGGCGGCGGTTGCCGTACCGGTCCGGGATAGGCGCCAGCGCCTGGTGGCCACCCTGTCGGTTCACGCCCCAACCCAGCGCCACGATCTTTCCGGCCTGCTGGGGTTTCTGGACGTGCTGCGCGACGGGTCCGAGCGGCTGTCGGCCTTGCTGAATGACTGATATCACCCTCTGCGGGCCAAGGCCGGATCGGCCCCCAGGTGTCCGACCCGGAGGCGCGTTCAGTTTGCGGCCGCGGTTTTCAGTCCGGGCTTTTCCAAGCCGCGCTCGGTCAATGACTCTTCGAAATCCTTGGCCAGGGCATCGCGGTCATGCGATGCGAAATACCAGCGGATCGTGCGGTCGAGCCCGTCCGAGAAGCTGACCTTGGGCTCCCAATCCAGCAGCTTTTTGGCCAAGCTGTTGTCGGCCACACGGTTGTAGGGGCCGGTGGGTTTGCTCAGGTCTCGCTGGATCTCGGCGTCGAGCTGCGTCCGTTCGAGGATCATTTTGGCCGCCTGCAGAACCGAGGTACGCTCCATCGTGCCGAGATTGACCGCGGTGCCGTCCTCGATCCGTTCAGCCGCGCGGATCGTGCCTTCGACGATGTCCGATACATAGGTCCAGTTGCGAATCTGTTCGCCGGTGCCCCACACGACAAAGGGGTTCTGCTGCAGAAAGGCCCGCCCGATCATCGCCACGACCGCATGGTTGGCCGGGCAACGTTCGCCATAGGCCGTGAAATACCGCACCGAGGCGCATTTGAAGCCATGCTCCTCGTGATAGGCTTTCAGCGACAGCTCGGCCATGAGCTTGGCCCAGCCATACAGATCGTCGGCCTCGTAAGGCGGTTTCACCAGATCTTCGGTCAGGTACAGGGTCTCACTCGGATCGGCCTGGATGCTGGTCGGATAGACGCAACCTGACGAGGCAAAGGTAAACTGCTCTACCCCCGCCTTGTGGGCTTCGCGGATCATGATGCTGTCCAGCGCCAGGTTGGTCGAACAGGCGGCCTGGTGGGTGCTGATATATCCCCGTCCGCCATGGGTCGCGGCCAGGTGGAACACGACATTCATGTCAGCGACGGCCTCGGCTGCGGTGGTCGGGTCCAGCAGGTCGGCCTCGCGAAATTCGACGCGGCCGCTGTTCAGGACGTCATCCAGATTTTCGCGGATGCCGCTGGACAAGTCATCGACCGCCCGAACATATGCGCCGCGCTCGACCAGGCTTTCCACAAGGTGGGATCCGATGAAAGAACACCCGCCGGTGACGAGCACGTTCTTCTTAGACCAATCCATTTTCAAATCCTTTCAAACCAATTCAATCAGTATACTCACCAAGGGTCTCTCTGCCTGCAGGGCCGCGACAGAAAGGCCGAAACGTCCGAGACGCACCTTAAAACTCTGACCGCAAATCATTCACCCGTCAACACGGGCGATTGACAGGTTCGGACCGGTATGCACGCATTTGCTTCAGGTCTCTGGCCCGCCCGGTTTTGACGGCTGCGGGGCAGGGGTCAAGAAAGCGATCGGCGGCAGCGGGAAACCAATGAAACGGCAGTTCACCCAGAACGTGGCATGGAGCACGGTCGCCAGCTGGCTCGAACAAATCGCGGCAGCGCTTATTTTTCTGGTGATTGCCAAGCTCATCGGCGTGGAAAGCTTTGGCGTGGTGTCCATGGCTTTTGCCTTCCTGTTTCTGGGCGAATTTCTGGTGCGCGATACGATCACCGAAGGCATCGTCGCACGCGAGGTCATCGAGCCCGGGCGGCTTGAGGCCACATGGGTTGTTCTGCTGGGGCTGGCCGTCGCGATCGTTCTGATTTTGACAACAATCGCCAGCATCGCGGCGTTTGTTTACCAAGAGCCCATCGTCAAACCCTTGTTGATGGCCGCCAGTCCGACAGTCTTGATGATTGCCGCCGCCGGGGTGCCGACAGCCTTGCTCCGGCGCCAGTTGGCCTTCAAGGCGCTGGCCATTCGCACCATCGCCGGCGTGGCGGCCGGCGGAGTGGTGGGCATCACCATGGCGGCCAAGGGTTTTGGTGCCTGGAGCCTTGTTGGCCAACGGCTGACGGAAATCGGTGTGAACAGTCTACTGGCATTCCTGGCGGCGGGTTGGGTGCCCAAGAAATGGCCGTCGCGATCCGATTTCGCCATGGTGAAGGGGCTGGGGGCGCAAGTTCTGCGGCTGCGGTTTATCACCCTTGTGATTCTTCAGACACCCACTGTGATGCTGGGATACATGGCCGATCCGCGAGCCGTCGGCCTGTTCGCCTTTGCGGCCCGACTGTCCGAGATCGTTTTGACCGTGTTCGTCAAAAGCCTGCAGGGGGTCGGGCAACCGGCAATCGCGGCGCTGCGGCGCAGCCGGCAGTCGACGGCGGATTTCTACCTCGACCTGATCGAGCTGGCCGCACTCAGCGGTTTTGTCGCCTATACCGGGCTGGCTTTGATCGCCTTTCCGCTGGTCGATCTTTTGCTGGGTCCCGAATGGCATGAAGCCAGCCGCATCCTGCCGTTCCTGTGCCTGGCCTATGCAATCATTGCGCTGAGTTCGATCCAGGAGGCTTACCTGCTGGCGCTCGACAGGGTGCAGCCGCTTCTTTGGGCTGCTTGGGCCGAGGCGGTGCTGGGCCTCGTCTTGATCGGACTGGCCAGCCAATTCGGGCCGGTCACGGCAGCGGCAGCGGTGGCGCTGCGCGCGCTTCTGGCGTTTCCGCTGCGGATGCGGGCCGCGCACGCCCCCGAGGCAATCAGACCCATTCAGTTCTGCAAGATGCTGGTCGCGCCGTTGCTGTTGGCGGCGGGGATGGCCGTTGTCGTGGGCGCCTGGCGGCTGGCCATGCTGGGGCGTATCCCCGATGCGATCTATGTCGCCGCGGCCATCGGGATCGGCGTGGTATCGACAGGGGTTATTCTGCTGGGCTTCATGCCGCGTGCGGTGGACCGGTTGCGGGCGTTTCTGCAGAGCCCGCCATAAAGGAAAGGGTGCAGTTCGCCGGATTGTGCCCTAAGCTTGTTTGAATTCGTTTTGGTAAGGTTTTGGTATGAGTGTGAGGACGTGATGATCGATTGGATCAAGAAAAAGCTGTTTCTGGTGAAATGGGGCCGCGTGGCGCGCAAATGGCCAGTCGAACGGCTGATGGCCACGACCGATCTGGACCTCACTGATGATGAAATCGCCGAGATGAAATGGGGCATCCATTCGTGGCGGCAGCTGATTCCCTGGTATCTTGCGCGATTTGATACGCTGAAAGACAAGCGTCAGTTCTACTGTTTCGGCGTTGCCCATGGCAGCACAGTAGAAGGGCTGGTCATGGGCCTGCAGAACCGCGGCATGGAGATTCCGTTCATGCACCTGTTCGACTCGTTCGAAGGTCTGCCCCAGGAAGACCCGGGTATCCAGGTTCCGGCGGTGTGGAATGTCGGTGCCTTCTCCGCGCCGCTGCCCGAGCTGAAGAAAAAACTGGCCGCCATGGACATGACCGACGATCGATGCACGATCCACCAGGGGTGGTTTTCCGAAACGCTGCGCCCCGAACTGGTGGAAAGCGGCGTCTTTCAGCCCGCGGCCTATGTCGATATCGATGCCGACCTCTACAACAGCACGATGGATGTTCTGGACTTCATGTTCGAACACCGCCTGATCCGCCCGGGAACGCTGATCGGCTATGACGACTGGGGCGACACCGATCTTTGGACCGCTGGCGAAAGCCGGGCCCACAAGGAGATCGTCGAAAAATACGACGTGAAATGCGCCCAGCTGTTTTCCTGGGGCGAACCGCCGTTGATGCGCAAGCTGTTTCTGGTCGTCGACGTCGGAGCAAGTTGACGGGGCTCCGGGTGCTCTGGCCCAGGGATTCTGACAAACCGGTTGCGCAAAACGGGAGGGGTGCAATGGAAGACAACATGCAAGCTTCGAGCCGGGCCGAGGCCTGGCCATTCGGGGCGATCCGGGTTGTCGTGGCGATGCTGGCCCTGGGCTTGTTTGCCTTTGCTCTTTGGGGTGCGGTGGACCTATCCGTGCTCCGGCGCGTGGAATGCTGGTGGCTCATGGTCGCGGCCGTGGCGCTGTTCGGGGTCGCGTTGACGCTGGGCACGCCCTGGCAGACGGCCGGGTTGACTGCGGCAACCTTCCTTGTGGGGTTCGGCGCTCAGCTTGCAGTCCGAGAGCCGACGTGGTTTCAGAACGTTCGCTTCCGGTCCGACGTCTTTTCCGTGGCAATGATGGGGGCCGTGTTGGCGCAGTCCGCCGTCGCGGCCCTGGTCCTGTTCAAACATCGCGCGCTGGCCGAGGCGCCACGAGTGCTGCGCGATCTGGGCGTTCTTCGGGTGGCGATCTTCCTGGCCATTCTGGTGATCGCTGCAAAGGGCGCGATGGGCTTCGTAGCGACCGAAAACTATCCCCGGCTGGTCAAACATGTCGTCATCGGTTCGGCCTTCATCGGCATCAACCTGGCCAGCTTCCTCGCTATCATGATGTCCCTGCCAGCGCATCGGTTGCGCGACCTGTCCCAGCGAGTCGCGCGAAACCTCAGCCTGCCGGGCAGCGGCGATCAGGTCCGAAGGCTCGACAGGGCTGTCCCGATCTGTGGGGCGGTCTTTCTGTTGCTGATGTCCCTTCTGGTCAGTCTAGCCGCTTTGGAGGGCGTCCCGCACCTGGACGATATTCTGTACCAGTTCCACGCCCGCTATCTTGCGGATGGGCTGCTGACCCTGCCGGTGCCGCCATCGACCCAGGCTTTCGACCACTATCTGATGGATACCTATCAGGACCGCTGGTTCGTCACGACCTTCCCGGGCTGGGCGGCAGCCCTGGCGCTGGGGGTCAAGCTGGGGGCGCCTTGGCTGGTCAATCCGGTTCTGGCTGGCATCAGCGTTCTGCTGCTGCACGTCTTTACCCGCAAGATGACCGACCGGGGCACGGCCAACCTGGTGGTTCTGCTCATGGCCGTATCGCCCTGGATCATCTCGATGGCGGCCACTCAGTTGATCCACACCTTTACTTACGCACTGGTTCTGGGGGCCTGGGTCCTTCTGCTGAAGGCCCGGGAAAAGCCGTCTGTGATTTTTCCGTTCATCGCCGGCGCGCTGATGGGGTGGCTGCTGATGACACGGCCGTTGGAAGGGTTGTTCATGGGGGTTCTGACCGGGTTTTGGACGCTGACATTCCTTGCGGACCGGCGGCATTGGCGCACGGTTCTGGCCTATGGGTTGGGCTGTATCGTCGTGGGCGGGCTGATTTTTCCCTACAACGCCTATCTGACCGGCGACCCGCTGACCACGCCGTTGAACGCCTATTACGAAGAATATTGGGGGCCGGGATCCAACGCGCTTGGCTTCGGGCCGGATATCGGCGCGCCGGACTGGGGCAATGTCGATGTCTTTCCCGGGCACAGCCCGCTTGAGGGGCTGATCAACAGCCAGCAAAACCTCTATGAACTGAACTTTTCGCTGTTCGGTTGGGGTGGAGCCTCGCTGGCCTTTGTGCTGTTCTTCGTCTTGTGGGGCCGTTGGAGCAGATTTGCCGGCGGGATGGCGTTGATCGTCGTGACCACGATCTGCCTGTACGCGCTGTTCTGGTTCTATGGCGGCTATTTCGCCGGGCCGCGATACTGGTTCATGACCAGCGTCCCGCTGTTGATCCTGACGGCATTGGGGATCACGACGGCTGCGCGCAGGTTTTCGCAACTGTACCCCGACGGGCTGGCGCAGCAGCGGATCGGCGCGGGCGTCGCGTTTCTCTGCCTGTGCTCGGTTCTGGTGTTCGAAAGCTGGCTGGGCTTCAACCGGTATCCCGAAATCAACGGGTATCACGACGAATACGAAACGCTGGCCCGTCAGGATGCATACCGCAACAGCCTTATGTTTATTTCGACCGATGCAGACCGGGAATACGGTAGCGCCTTCTGGCTGAACGATTTCACCCCGGGCGCAGACAGCCCGTTGTTTGCGATGGACCTGGGGCCGGAAAGCAACCGGACCGTTGCCGCTGCCTATCCAGGACGTTCGGTCTATTTCCTGAAAGGGCGATCCAGCGATCAGGATCATGTGGTCTTCACCCGAGGCCCGATCTCCGCCTCTGAACTCGAACAGCCGTGACGAAATCGGCCGAACTAGCGGGTCGGATAGGTCTCTACCAGCGGTGACCCTGCGTCGAGCTGGTCGATCAGGCCACCGGGGCGCACGCCGTATTCATTGTAGCCGTCGGTTGCTCCGGTGGCATAGTAGATGAACTCACGGTCGTAGTATCCGGGCGCCGAGGGGGATTGATCCTGAATGAGGGCGTTGTTCAGAACGACCCAGTCGGGTTGGTTCTTGTAGCCGATGATGCCTGCAACGGCGTTCTGTTCGATCACGACATATCGTGATGCGGAAACATTGATCCGCGGGATCGTAACCTTGCCGGTTTCCGCGCGGCGCACCCGGATGACCGAATTCTTTCGAATGGACAGGTTGTCGATCCCATGAACCGAAATTCCATGCGTGTGCGCATTGTAGATAACGTTGTTTTCGATCAGGACGTTCTGATGGCGCAGCATCGGATCGGCTAGGTTCTTTCGGTCGCCGCCCATCCATATGGTCTGGGCATAGTCGCCGGCGCCCATGTCAAAGATATTGTCCCGTATCGTGATGTTCGTGCTGCGCCGGTTCGAACTGCGCAGGATCTGCACCATGTCGCGATGGTCCTTGTTGCCCTTCACGCCCCGGAAATTGTGCATCCGGTTGGCTTCGATCACCAAACCGTCGATCACTCCCAGCGCTATGCCGTCCGATCGGATGTCCGAGAAATCATTGCCCCGGATGGTCAGGTCGACGACGCTGTCACCTGTCAGTGCCTTCCACCATTTGCGAAAGACCGAGCCGGAAATGGTTATCTTGGCGCTGTCCCGGATGCGCAGCCCCCGACCATGGCCGGCCCCAGCCCTGTGCCCTCCATCAAAAACCGAATTGGTGATAGTGATGCCCCGACTGTTCAGGATGCTAAAACGGTTGGCCGAGTCCTTTTCGCCCTGCGAATACTCGTAGTCAAAGACCAATCCATCAAGAACCAGGTTCCCCGCGGCATCGATCCTCAGTTCGGTAAAGCAGGCAGGTGACGCCGCAGATGCCGACCGAAGCGTGACCGGCGCCTTGAACGCCCTTTTGACCTTCAGCGCACCGTAGTTCCCGGCCTGCAAGACAAATACCTCACCCCCGGTGGCCGTTTTCAGCGCGCTTGACAGGGCGTTTGCGTCCGCGATGGCCAAGCTCTTTATCGTCGCGGGCCCAAGTGCTGGAACGGTGTGACCGTTGCAGGTCGAAGAGGCCGCGGCGGTGCGTCCAGGCTGCAGGGCGCACACACCCGCGATTAGGGTGAGAACTCGCAACAATAAACACATTTGAAACCTATTTGTCTGAACAATCCCAAAGGGCATGCAAACAGGCTAAGCGCGCCCGAAGGCCATGTCCACAATTCGAATCTACAGCGACTGAAAGGAGCGAAGGTGGTAGCAGGCCAAATTGACGTAGCGGCATCCAGCAAATGATTGCTCATCGCCCACGAGGTTGCGCAGAGAAATGCCCGGATAATGGCAAAATTGTGTCCGTTGTTGCGCTAAGCGAATCAATACGTCAAACGAGAGGCTACCGCGAAGGGAAGGGGAACAATTCCCGGTATCGAGTAACGAGTTAGCTCGGAAATGACGGCGTTGGGGCAATTTTGTCTCAATACAGGCAACAATTTCCAGACATAGCCACATTCCGGACAACCTGTCGCCTTCGTGCGGCTGTTCCCTCTGGTCCCAAGTAGCGGGAAATGGCGCGCTGCACTCACAGCGCCTGACACAAAGAAGGTGAAACATGACGACAGCAATCACTGTGACGTCCGAGGCCGAACTGAAATTGGCGTTGTCGAAAGCGGTCGGTGGGGAAACGATACTGCTTGCGGCCGGCGACTACGGAAAGCTCAGCCTGAAAAACATTCAATTCGCGTCGGATGTGACGATCAAATCCGCCGATCCGAATGCGATGGCAAGTTTTTCAGAAGTTTACCTGACGAACGTCTCGAACATCAAGTTCGATGAGATCGTGTTCGACTATACCTACACTCAAGGTGATCGGAACCACACCACCAAGTTCCTGATCTCGCACAGCAGCAACGTCACCATCGACAACTCGGTCTTCGACGGTGACTTTGCAAGCGGAACGGGAACCAGTGCGGATGGCACCGGCTTCGGAAAGGGTCTTGTCATTCGCGACTCGAACAATATCGACGTAACGAACACCGAGTTCCATTCTTGGTGGAAGGCCCTGGGCGCCTCGCGGTCGAGCGACATCGACTTCATCGGAAACAACATTCATACCATCCGCTCGGACGGTATCTCCTTGGGCGAGGTGCAGAATGTTCTGATCGAAGGCAACTATATTCACGACTTCGGCGGCGCCGCAGGTTCCGGTGATCATCGCGACATGATCCAGATTCAGCGTTCGAACGGGACAGGCAGCGACAATATCATCATCAGGAACAACGTTCTGGACATCGGTGCAGGGGACTACACCCAGGGGATCTGGGCAGGCGCAGACAAGGCGGTCTATTCCGATCCGACGCACTGGAACCACAACATCGTGATTGAAAACAACGTTCTGTACAACGCGCATGCCAACGGCATCGCGGTTCATATGATCGACGGCCTGACAATCAACAACAACACTCTGATCGCGGTGCCGACCCAGCAGACGGGTGGTGTGGCCACCCCCAAGATTATCGTCGGTGGCGGGTCGCAGAATGTCACCATCGAACAGAACGCCACGCCTTCGGTTGTGGGCTACAACGGCCAATCGCACTGGTCGGTGCAGAACAACGCCATCATCCAGAACAATGATCCCTCCCAGCCGGGCTACTATGACACGCAGTTCGTGTACCACGCTACGTCCGCGACCGACGGCTACAACCAGTATGGCGTCGTGACGGGCAGTACGGTCGACCTGCTGGATGCAGGATCCAGCATAGTTGACGGGTATCCGATGGACATGGGCAGCTGGACCGGCGCTGCTCCGTCGAGCGGAAGTGGTTCGGGAACGGTCTCTGCGCCAACGACCCCTGATACCGGCACGTCTGCGCCAGCGGATGGATCGGGATCGACGACCGCACCCAACGACGATGCATCGACGCCGACCGCCCCTGATTCCGGTCTGTCCGCGCCCACGTCGCCGGATGCGGGAACTTCGGCACCCGTCGTGATGGTATTCGACGACTTTGTCCTGGACATCGCTGGGCTGCCGGGCAACGGGCAGGCCACGTTGAAGGGCGATGCGCAGGTCGTTGACACGGCGAACGGCCCTGTCGTTCATTTCGATGGCCACAAGGACCAGCTGAAGATCGGCCGCCTGCAGCAGTTCGAGAATTCGGATCAGCTGGCATTCGCGGTGGAATTTGCCAGGGATGAGGCCGATGGCAGCGCGCAACGGCTGGTCTGGAATAAGGGTCACATCGGCCTCACGATCGTTGACGACGGGTTGAAAGCCCATGTCAGAAACAACGATGGCAAGTTCCACGAAGGCTTCTATGTCGCGGATCTTGGGCTGAATGATACTCAGGAACACGAGATCGTCGTGATGGCCGATCAGGTCGCTGATCGGCTGCAGGTGCTGGTTGACGGTCAGGTCGTCCTGGACAGAACGGACATCGATCTCGATTTTTCCGGAGGCCGCGAATGGGGCTGGGACATCGGCTTCAGCCACGGTCGCTATGCCGACGGTGACCTCGGCGGTTTCGCAATCGACGATGACGTTCAGTTTGTCGATCCGCTGGGTGGCAACGCGGGCGACTTTCTGGCCTGAGGCCGGGAAGACCTGACTGATTTAGTACAGGAGCGGGCAGGGTGGCGACCATTCTGCCCGCTTCGTGGTTTTTCAACCAATTCATTGCCAAGTCCTCTGTGGATTCGGCATATAGTCGTGGTTGAATTGAAAGTGTTTGTTCATGATTTTTTCGGATCGCCACAGGTTTGTCTTCATCCACATCCCGAAATGCGCCGGCACGTCGGTTCGTGTTGCGGTGATGCCGTACCATGATGCCGATGAGCGCTTTATCCGCACCATTGAGCGGCACCCCAGGTTCGGCGAGTTGGATTTTCGCCATCTTCCTTTGCACCTGCTGCGCGAAGTGGACCCTGAAGCCTTCGAAAAGCTGACGGTCTACGAAAGCTATGCGCTGATCCGAGACCCTTTTGAGCGCTTTCGCTCGGCGATGGCCCAAAGGGCTAAGATGTATCTGGGATGCGAACTCGCTCAGATGCCGGAAGACAGGATACGATCCGAGCTGCAGATCGTTCAGGACTATTTGCGGCAGGAACCTGACGTGATCGCGCCGGAGTTCATTCATTTCGCGCGCCAGTCGGATTTTGTACAGATTGGCGACGAGGTTCTCGTTCGCAACCTGTTCCCCGTTGAACGGCTGGATGATCTGGCGGAGGCACTGGCGCAACGTATCGGTCTGAAAACCCTTCCGGTGGGACATGCCAACAAGACCCAGGTATTTCGTCATCCCCAGTTGAAGAATCTGGCACGGGCCGGCAGTGCGGCGGCGCGGCGAATGCTGCCTGACCCGGTGCACGACGCCGTGCGCCGATCAGCGCGCCGTTTGCTGATGAAGCCAATCGTAACTACCCCTCAGCCGGTCTTCGATTCCGCGCAGGTTCGGGACTTCGTGGCCAACCATTACAGCGCGGATGTTGCCTTGCACCAAAAGGTCCGGCAGCGAATACGCCAATCCGCTTGACGCTCCGAGGCGGCGCTCAGGGCTGCGGTTCCTTCACGCGGCTGCCGGTGCTCGCTTCGGCATCCCGCAGCAGCGCAAGCGCCTGTTCGATACGCTCCTCGCTCCAGTTCCAGCGCAGTTTCTGCACGGGCACCGCGCCGGTTTTCAGGGCCAGGGAGGTTTCTTCGATGTTGATGCTGTGAGTCACCGCATCATGCACCAGATGCGGCCCATAGCAGCTGATCTTGGGAATGTCGTCGAACGCGCGCCGGAACGTTCGGCTGGTCAGGCGCAGATAGTCCAGCATGACATGCGGCCAATAGTAGTTGTGCGGTTTCGATCGGCCGTCCCAATACTGGAAACTGGCCTGCTCCCAATAGGATACGGCTATGCCGTCAGGCTCGGAGGCCAGAAACCAATTGGTCATGGAGCGGCGCATACCCGGCCAGATGAACCAGCGATCATTCTTTGTCCAAGTGAAAGCGAAGAACCCGCGCTGCGACGCAAACGGCAGCCAATTGTCGAGCGGCTGGAGGCAATAGGTCGTTGCGTCCACCCAAACTCCGCCAAATCGCCGCAAAAGGCGCAGGCGCAGAAGGTCCGCGTAGGACTGAACAGGCAACACCGTCGGATCGTGCTGCAGCTCGGCGACATCCGCCGCCGTGTTCGCGTCAAGAACACGAATGCTCCAGCCGGGATTGTGCCTGCGCCACGAGGCGATGCATTCCTTCACAAGCGGCGGCGCGCCTTCTTCACCGCGATCCCAATAGATCCAGATCGTCTTGGGAATGCTGCGCGGTGCGGATTTCGAAAAGAAATTGGGTTTGCCCCATATCTTCTTCCGGGCTCTTCGCCCGAAAGTCGGCAACATGCGCGCGCCCACGATAAGAACAAAGAGCCACGTCCTGAGTTTGCCGGCGGGCATGCGATCTCCACTGAACCAACCAAACGGCCACAAGGGCCATCCGCACTATGTACCAACAACAGCCGGCACGTCATTTACTTTGAAAGCCGCGCCAGCCTTCCTGGTGCAGATGGCATAACAATGACCAGCGCTTCAAGCCATTGTTGCCCGATGGGCAGACAAGTTTCCGTTGCGGTCAAAGGGTCATTGTAATCAATGGGTGTCGCTTTATGATTCCAAGCGATTGGTTTTCCGGTTTTCGAGGAAGAGTGATGGCGGTTGTCTCGCAGGTTCTGCAAGCAGTCTATTTTGACATCACGAAAGTTGGCAGCAGCAGCCTGAAGGAAATGCTCTGGGAACTGGATCGTGGTGAACCATTCAAGGGCCGCGGCGCTACCCGCGTCTTGAACAACCTGCGTTGGCGCCTGGCACGGGCCAAGCTGGTACGCGCGCGCAACATTCATGAACAAGACGGATTTCGAACCCAGATCTTCCGAAAGGCCGTGGTGCCGGATGGCTTTGCGACATTCACGCTGGTCCGTGACCCGGTCGCCCGGCTGCAATCGGCCTGGCGCGACAAGGTCCACCGCAATCAGTTCCGCTGGCGCGACGAAGAGATGGATATCGAGAACGAGGGGCTACCCCTTGATCCGACCTTTGGCGAATTTATCGACCATTTCAGTGAATACCGCGCTGTCAGCCGCCCCGTTCGGGTGCACACGACCCCGTATTCATGGCACTTGGGCCCCGATTTGGGGTTTTTCGATCATGTCTTCCGGCTCGAGTCGGTCAACGACATGTATTCTTTTCTGTCCGAACGCCTGGGGCGGCCGTTTCCGGTGCAGCATGTCAACAAATCCAAGCCTGGGCCGCGCGACAGCACTCTGACAGAGCGACAGATCGATGCGTTGCTGGAAATAACCCAGCCCGACTATGATCTGTTGGGTTCGTTGTATGATATCGAGGACGCCGAAAAGAGGCTCCGTGCCCAATTGGGCCGGTGAAAGACACAGAGTGATGACACTGGCTGCACAGGACAGAATTCAATCTGGGGGGCGCGCGGAAGACGTCTCGCCCAACCGGCTTTTGATTGCGCTCTTCGTCGTATCTCTGGTGATGCCGTTCTTCTTTTTTCTGGGCGGCCTTCGGCTGAGCGTCTATCGCCTCTACCTTCTTGTCTTTGCGCTATTGTTCTTTGTCCGCTGGGTAAATGGCTCGGCCGGAAAAATCCGTGCGCCGGACATTCTGGTGATCACGGCAAGCCTGTGGATGATGATAGCAATGTTCGTCAATCACGGGATGAGCGCGCAATGGCAGTTTGCAGGTATATTGGTGATCGAAACCGTCGTTCCCTATTTGGCTGCGCGTGTTCTGATCCGAAGCCTGTCATCCTTTCAGGCATTCGTCCGCTGGTATTTCTTGGTTGTTGCGGTTCTGCTGCCATTTGCGCTGTACGAAAACATGACAGGCACCCCCATCCTGCTGAAAACCTTCCGCGGCGTTTTTTCCGTCTATTTTGATGTGCATCAGGAACCCAGGCTAGGGCTTGAACGCGCGCAGGCGACCATGCCGCATCCCATCCTGTTTGGTGTGTTCTGCGCTCCTGCCTTCGCCTTGTCATGGTACACGCTGAACCCAGAGGCCGGGCTTTTCAAACGCGCGCGCCGACCATTCCTCGTTGGGGTCGCCGTGTTCAGCTCATTGTCGGCAGGCGCCTTCATGGGAGTGCTGCTGCAGGCCTTGCTGATCGGATGGGACGAGGTATTGAAAACGGTCAAGAACAGGTGGAAGATCTTTTTGGTGTTGTTTGGTATCCTCTATGTGATCCTGGAACTGGCATCCAATCGAAACGCCTTTCAGATCATCGCGACGGAGTTGACGTTTTCGCCGGGGGCCGCCTGGAACAGGATTCATATCTTCAACAATGCGATCGACGACGTCTTCGCGAATCCGATCTTCGGCATTGGGCTGCGCGATTGGACCCGGCCGCACTGGCTGCGATCAAGCGTTGACAATTTCTGGCTGCTGCTTGCGATGCGCTACGGGATTATTGCGTGGTTCCTGTTGTCTCTTACAACCATCCTAATTTGCTGGAAGGCCATCACCGCGCCTCTGACCGGATTGCTTGCGGGGGTTCGGCGGGGTTATCTGATCGCCTTCATCAGCATGATCGTTTCGGCCTTCACCGTGCATTTGTGGGACGCCACATATTGCCTCTTCATGTTCATGATGGGCGCCGGGGTATGGCTGTCCGATCCGGACTGCACGCAGGATAACGAGGACAAGGACAAGTCACCCGAGACCCCGAACCGAGAGATCAGGTATACGCGGTTCCCGCATGCCGATGCGACGTCTTTACGCTAGTGCTGGTGTCATCAACCCGTGACCGTCCAGCGTTTCTGGGCCATCCGCACAGTGCGACGCAAGCGCCGCAGAAGGGGCATCTCACCAGATAGAACGGCTTCGACTTCCCCTGCATGCATGTCACCCCGCAGGGATGTCCGGGGTTTGAGATAACCGGAGTCGCGGTACCGGCCTCCGTCGCTGGACCACGCGGAGTGATAGCCGGCTGAGCGCAGAGCGCGCAGAACCCGTGCGTCATAGCGGCCAAAAGGAATTCCCGCCTCGGTTATGGCATGGCCGCAAATATCCTCGAGACATGCACGCGAGCCTTGCAATTCGTTTTGCAGTTCGGCATCGGACAGGGTGGGCCAGGCCACGTGATCGATGCCGTGGCTTCCGACCGTCATGCCTGCGGCAGACAGGTCCCGAATATGCGATTTGTCCAGGCTGCCGCTGGTACCGATCCGCCCGGACAGGACAAAGAACCGGGCACGCAGATCGTATTTCTGCAAAATCGGCAGCGCGATCTCGTGGTCCGACAGGTTTCCGTCATCAAAGGTTATCTGATAGGCTTCCGGGGTGTCCGCCACGGCCGCCAGAACCCGTTCGAACTGAGGCACCGAGACCCAAAAGGGCGCTTCCTCCGGCCCCACTAGCCGGCTTGGCTGGCCAATGCCGTGAAAAATCAGGGCAATTGCTGGTTTCATCCGCGACCTTTCACGCGTTGATGCACGGTTTCGGCCAGGCTGATCAGCGATGCCGTCAGCCCCGGCGGCTGGTATTGATATGGCCCCGGTGCCACTATTTCTACCCCTCCGGTTCGCAGTTTGAATTGGGTGACCCCGGGGTTGTTCTCTGGATCGATGCCGCCCAGGTCGAACCACTCCAACCCGTGCGATTTGCAATGCTGTATTGCCTGCCACATCAGGAAGTGGCCAGTGTTCGACCGCCGCCCTGCATCGGTTGTGGCGCCGAACAGGTAAATGCCGTTGCTGGCCGCGGCCCCGATCGTCATGGCACCCAGGTCCACGCCGTCTTTCATTGCAAACAGGACCTTGTGACTGAAATCCGCCTCCTTGAGTGGATAGTAAAACTCCGGCGGGATATCCGGGCTGAACCCTTTTGCCGAACTCACCAGTCGATACAATGCGTTGAACCGGGCGGCACATTCAGCGATGGGCAGCGTCTCGGTTTCCATCCCAGCCTTGAGGGCATTACGCAGGGGATTTCGCCATTTTCCGTGTTGGCAGCGCATCAACTCCTCGTCCGGTTGCCGGCAATCTATGGCAACCGTCCGATAGACCGGCGAGCGGTTCGTCGCGCCAAACCCGGCGGCTGCAGCCGCAAGATCCACAAATCCGGGATCCAGTGGCGGTACGGCTGGCATCCTGAATCGCAGGATATGCCCGCTGTCCCGTGCATAGGTGCGCAGACTGGAAAACACTCTGGCCAGGGTTTCGGAGTCCGGATCCGGGTTATCGCGATGCCGCACCAAGGGGCCGGCGGCGATCCACGCTATTCCCCGCCCCAGAACGGGCACCGGCTTAATGCGCAGGCACGCCGCAGCGATGAGGCGGCCTGCGTGATCCGAAAGCGACAGAAACCGGGCATCCGCCCCGATCCGCTTTGCGGCCGCCTGAGAATAGCCGAGGGTCTGTTCGTAGGTCAGATCCTCGAATTCACCACTAATCCCTCCCCAGTCCTCGGCCGGGACCCATCGCATTTTCAGGGGCCTGTTCATAACCGCGTCCGAATCCAGCTTGTCCACAGCGCGCGGGGCCGTGTCCCCAATCGGGGCCGCAGTCTGAGAAACCACAGCCGATAGTAAAACAGATGCAGGCCGTCGGCCCACAAAAGCAAGCAGCGTGTTCGTAAGCGCGGCAAGGGGCGGTCGTTCACCAGAACGATTGAGTGGAGCGGAACAAGCTCGCCGCCATAACTCAGCTTGTATTCATACTCCCCTGCACCGGCCTCCACCAAGCCGATTCCTTCCGCGATCAGCCCAGCGACGCGCTCGACCAATCCCACGCGTCCCAATCCGATCTTGGAAAACGCAGGGTCGGTTTCGCGCGCGTTCAGCCACCAATAGGCCTTGGCCCCCAAGGTGAACCGAAGCTGGCTGGACAAGAGCCTGTCCTCCTGCCATTGCTCGTCGATCGTGGCCTGACCCTTGGCCGCCAACCGCCGCAGCAACTCGCGATAGAAATCGGCAGCCTTTGACCAATCCGAAAAATGCCCACCTTTGCCCGCGGCCACCCATTGCTGGGTGTGCAGTTCGACGAACCGGTCCATGGCCTGGTCAACCGTATCCGGGCGCGCACTGGTGTTCCTCAGCGGGGCGATTTCGTTCAGGCGCTTGAGGTCGCGGCGGACTTCGCGGCGGCGGCTTTTGGACAGTGCCGACATAAACGCATCAAGACTGTCCGGCAACGCCATCAGGGTATGGCCACGAGGGCTTTGATCCCGTAGGGGCGAGACGCATTGACCGGCAGGCCTGCGCATGCACGCAAGATGCCGTGCGCGGTCGGACATCGGCGACAGGCTGATTGCGGAACAGTTGAGTTGGCTGACCAGATGGTCAAAGACTGCATCGAAGAAGGTCGCGTCAAACCCCTTGGAAATGGGCAGGCTCATGACGGCAAAGTTGGGATCGACCCCGGCCAGGCGGGCGACACGCACCGGAACCGGTCCGGCCCAGACGGTCTCGATGCAGAAGGGCAGGGCTGCGCGCAATCCCGTCTGGTCGCGAAGCTCATAGCAGACCGGTTGGCGGCTGGAGGAAAACGACGTGCCATAGTGCGACCACCACGCCGCCTGCCATTCGGTCAGAAAATAGATGTCGGCGCCAGTTTCTGCGACCAGATCATCCCACTCGGCGCGGTTCAGCAGTTCATGCGCCGACAACCGGATGAATTTCAGAGCCGTATCCGGCCTGGGTTTCGTATTTTCCATCACGTCGCCGGCTCTTGCCCAAAAAGATGGAACCGGATCGCCGCCCGGGACAGCCGCAATCGGGCGGCACGGTCCGGGCTGGGCTTTACAAGGCCCGCCAATCCGAAAACCATCCCCCGCAAGGCCGCACTTGCCACGAAAATCGCGCGCGTCGCCAACTCGCCGGACCGGCCATGGTGTTTTCTGGCATAGATGGTTTTGCTCTTTTGCTTCTGCACATACATGCGCGACTTGATCTGGGCGGTGCTTTTGGAACCGCCTTCAAGATGCATGATCCTAGCCTGAGGAGCAAAGACGCACCGCCAGCCGGCGTTGCGGATGCGACGGCACCAATCGGCTTCCTCAGAATAGATGAAGAACGCCTCGTCGAGGGGTCCGACCGCTTCGAAGACAGCGCGCGGGACCATCATGAACATGCCCGACACCACGTCGACATCCCGCTGCGACCGCCGATCCCAATCGTCGTATTCCGGCCAGCGGAACACGCGCTTCAGGCCGAATTCAACCACCGCCAGGCTCAGCGGACCTGGGTCCGCGAAACAGGTCTTTTGAATGGTGTCGGCGTCCTCCCAGACCTGACACCCGACACAGCCGACATCGGCATGGGCGTCCAGCCATGCACTCATGACGTCAATCGCATTGTCGAGGATGATCGTGTCGGGATTGAGCAGCAGAAGCTTGTCACCCCGGGCGATTTTCAGGCCCTGATTGTTGGCCGCCGCAAACCCCCGGTTGTCGGGATTGGCGATGAGTTTCACGTTTGGAAAACAGCGCCGGACCATGTCGGGCGTGCCATCGGTCGAGGCATTGTCCACCACGATGACTTCGTGCGGCAGGTTGGTCTGTTTTTCCACGGATTCGAGACAATCGTGCAAAATTTCGCGTGTATTCCAACTTACAATGACAATGGAAACAGTGCAGCCTGACTGAGAATGATCGGTATTTGACGCCATGGCCGCAAAAATCCTGCTAAACTAAGTACAAAAAAGGGACGATCCCGTGACTGCTACATGATTTTGGGTTTGAAGCCATGGGTTCTGCAAATATTATTTTCGGGCGTTGGTGCCGAAGCTGCATTGCCGGTGGATTTCTTCCGGCGCGCAGAGAGAAAGTGATTGTAGATGGACATTGAATGCCTGGAAGATTTGACCGAGGCACAAAGAACAGAATGGTGTGAGTTTCTTTCCACTTCTCAACATCAACACCCGCGCCAGCATCCACAATTCGCCGAGGTGGACAAGGCCATTGGCAACCGGGTCATATTCGCGATCGGCCGTCGCAGTAGGCGACTGGTCGCCGTCGGGATATTTGTCATGCAGCCCAGCCGGGTGATGCCCGGCCGGTCGGCGTCCGCCGTCGCGTTGAGCGGCCCTGTTTGTGACACGGCTGCGGAAATGGTCACGTTTCTGCAAGGGCTGTCGGAACATCCGGCATTTTCTCGAACGGACTCCTTGCGTATAACGCCCTATTGGCTGGACCAGGAAGGCGACGGGCTGGCCAGTGCTTTGGCACAGGCGGGATTTCGGATCAGCGACCCGGAACCCCATCGCGATACGGGCATCATCGACCTGACCGGAACCGAGGACGAGTTGCGGGCCTCGTTCTCGCGCAGCGCGCGCCGCAAGGTCCGCCTGGTGGACAAATCCGAAATCGAGATTCGCACCGCCCGCACTTTCGCCGAGGCCGAGACGTTCTTTGAACGACTCAATACCCTGGTTGTGGCGCGCCACAATCTGACCCCGGTCAGCCGCGCCGAATACAGCGCCGGTTTCGACCAGATATTCCGCGACGGTGCGCTCGGCGTGATCCTCTGCGCCTATCACCAAGAGGCGTTCCTGGGCGGGCTTCTGTTGTACCGCAGCGGGACCACGGCCCATGCCCGACGCTATGTCGCCGACCCCGGGGCTGCGCAGGCCATCGGCAATCTGCGGGTCGCGCCGGCCTTGTGGCTCGAGGGCATGTTCTGGGCCAAGCGCGCCGGCTGCACCCGATTCGACGTCGAAGGTTTTCTGCCCGTCGAAGACAAGACCCACCCCAATTTCAACGTCTACGAGTACAAGCGCGAGTTCAAACCGACACATGCGCGGCGCATTGCCGAGCACACCCTGGCACTGAGCCCCGCCCATCATTTTGCTAACACCCTGCCCGGCCGACTGAAAGCTCACGTGAAGCGCTCCTTCCCGCACTTGCGCAATCTCCACCCGGCCCGGCTGTTTCCGCGGGGCGGCAACTGATGGCGCGCGCGGTCGATCAGGGGCCACTGGTTACCTATTCCAGCCGACGCGCTAAGTATTTGAACTTGGTCGTCTCCGGGGCGTTGTCGCCGCTGGAACGCTTTCTGGAGCTCCGGACCGGCCAGGGCGAGCAGCCCGTTTGTTTCATCGTCGGGCCGCCTCGTTCGGGCTCGACCTTGTTGTACGAGCTGCTGGTCACCCGGTTCCAATGTGGCTATTTCAGCAATTTCGCGAAACGCCTGTTCCGGGTTCCGGTGGCGGCCACTTGGCTTTGCCGGCGGGCCATGCGGGACAGGCAAGGATCCTTTGACAGCTCCTATGGCGAGCTTGAAGGGAACGCCGCCCCCAGCGAAGCGGGGCGGATCTGGGCGTATTGGATGCCCTATGCGGCCCCTTACTTTCTGGACGAACCGGGGGTGCCGGTCGCCCGGATGAAGCGGAAGCTGGCCGCCATCGGCCGGATTTCAGGGCAGCCCATGATCGTCAAGAACATGATCCTGCAGTCCGATTTCCCGCTGCTGCTCGATACCTTCACGAACGCGATTTTCATCTACATCGAGCGCGACTGGGCCGACAATGCAGATTCGCTCGTGCGGGCCAGACAGGACAAGTCGTCGATGGACGCGACCGGCTGGTGGTCGCTTCGGCCGACAGGTTGGGAAACCTATGCCGACGCCGATGCGATGACCCAGTCCTGCGCGCAAGTGGTTCTCAGCCACCGGGACCTGCGGCTGGGGTTCGAGAGGCTGGGCGCACCAGAACGCGTCATGAAAGTCAGCTACGAGACCCTGTGCGAACAGCCCGAACAAGTGCTTTCGGACGTCGAATCCTTTTTCAGACGAAACGGCGTTTCCCCCACACGAAAGCACAAGACGGAAACTCTGCCGGGAATTTCGGCCCGGCGACACATGCAGGATGACGTTCGTGGTCAGATCATGGGGTGTCTTGAAAAAATCGCGAAAGAGGCCGAGTTGAACCAAAAGGGTGAAGCCGATGGCGCATAGTCAGGCCCGCCTTGCATGTGGCGATCCGCCGATGCGGCTCGGCCAAATGGTCCGAACAGATCCCGATGGCGGGTTTCTGCGTCTTTTTGACGGCCGTCATGTTCACTGGAGTTTCAACACAAGGGTCGCAATCCGCGCGGCCTGCGACCTTCTGGAGCTTCTGCCTGGTGACGAGATACTGGTGCCCGCCTACAACTGCGGATCCGAAGTCGATCCGCTTGTCCACGCGGGGTTGTCGATCCGCATGTATCCGGTCTCGGCGGATCTTCGGGCCGATCCCAACCGCATCGCACCCATGATCACCGAACGCACAAAAGCGGTGTATGTGACACACTATTTCGGCATCCTCCAACCCGAACTGGCCGCGCTCCGCGCATTGTGCGACAGCCACGGGCTGCGGCTGATCGAGGATTGCGCGCTGAGCCTGTTGAGCGGGGCAGCACCGGCAGAGGGCGTCACCGGGGATGTGTCGGTCTTCTGCTTTTACAAGTTCGTCCCTGTGCTTGAAGGGGGCGCGCTGGTCGTGAACGCAGACGACCTTGATGTCGACCCGCCATTTGTCCGGCCGCCGCCGCGAAAAACCGTTGCCAAAACGCTGCTCCGAACGACGATCAGCAGGGCTTTGGGTCCGGATCGGGTACGCACTTTAAAACATAGCCTGGGTCGGGGAGACGCCCCGAATACCCAGCGCGGCAAGCCGGATGAAATGGAAGACATCCCCCCGCACTACTATTTCGATCCCACATTGCGAAACCGTCGGATCAGCAGCTTTGCGCTGCGGCCACTCCGGTCCTTTTCTGTGTCGGACGTCTCAGGGACCCGTCGGCAAAACTGGCAGATCTACCGCGAGTTGTTGGATGACATGCCGGGCGTCCGGTTGGTGAACCCCGATCTGGCGCCCCACACATGTCCGCTCAACATGCCGATCAGGATTGCCCATCGCGACCGGGTGGCCCGCGAATTGCAGGCGCTGGGGATCGGCGCCACGCCCTGGTGGGCCGGGTTCAACCGCAATCTCGACTGGTCCGGACAGACCGAAGCGATCGATTTGAAGAACAGCATCCTCTCACTGCCTCTGCATCAGTATCTGGGGCCTGCTCACATCCGGCATATCGCCAACCAACTGCGCAAAACGCTGCGCGACCCCTAGGCTTTCTGCCCCCGGAAGTGATCGCGCATGCGCGCCAACAATGAAAACACCATGGTTTCGAACCCCTCCGGGCGGCCGGAAACGGCCCACAATGCGATGTGCGTTCCGGTATAGACGACGGCCCCGACACCGGCTTTGGTCAGCACGATGAACGGCGTGTAGGAGTAGTGAATGCCCACCCGCAACACATAGTTGGTGGCAATGACGGCAACCGCCATAACGGCGCAGGCCACGAAGCTGCGCCATCCGACGGCCAGTGGCTCGAAGAAGCGGCCGTTTCCATATCTTTTCGCGATGACCAGGGTTGCGAAAAGGCCGACCAGATTGGCGATACCTGCAGCGATCAGTGCGCCGTTGAACCCGTATTGGACACCAATCAGCATCACCGCGCAGACGACCAGCAAGACAATCGTGTTGCGGAGAAACAGCAGCGAAGTCGACCCTTCGATATAAACGGCGGACCGCACCGAAGCCTGCAGCGCGTTCAAGGCATAGAGCGGTGCGAGAACCCAGATCACCGGCGCGGCTGCGACCCATTTGTATCCCAGGAACATCCAGATGATGTCGACCGACAGCAAAGCGAACCCCACACTGCACGGCAGCAGAATGGCCAGAAAACCGGCATTGATCTTTCTGAACCCCTCCTTGGCCTGGTCCGTCTTGCGCGACAGATCCGCCAAGCCGGGATAAACCACCCGCAGGATGGGGGTGAACAGCTGATGCGTCACAACGTTCACAAGCCGGGTACCGATGCGAAACAGTCCCGCATCCGCCAAACCGAGTGTGCTGCCGATGATCAGCTGCGGCGCATTTGTGGACAAAAACTGGGCAAGCTGTGCGCCGATGGACCAGGACGAAAAAGACAGGCTGTCCCGCCACCTGCTGAGGGACAGTTTGAGGGACATCGGCGCGATCGAAAACGTCCAAAGGCCGCGCGTGATCTGTCCGGCAAAAGTCGCCACGACGATCGCCCAATAGTCGCGCCAGTACCACGCCAGGCCGATGGCGAAGATTGCATAGACAAGGCGGCTCAGGGTTTCCTCGCCAGCGGCGTATCCAAACCGCAATCCTCTTTCGAACAACAAAAAGCGCGGGCTTTTGATCGCGACGATCAGTGACATCGCCGAAAGCACCGGCATCAAGTCGACAAGTGCCGGGATCCCTAGCAATTCAACCAAAGGTTGTGCGGCCCAGAAGATCGCCGCCGCCAGCAGGCCGAAGATGATCTGAAACGAAAAGACGGTGTGCAGATGTTCGGGCGTTATGTTGTCGAGTCGAATCAGGACCATCCCGATTTGCCGCTGGAACATCTCCAACAAAGCCGTTGCAATCAGGAAATAGGCAACGACGCCAAAGTCTTCAGGGGTCAGCAGGCGAGCAGTTATGGCGATTGTCGCAAGCCCCAGCCCTTGCCGGAAGACACCCGAGGCAAGCAATGTCGCCACGCCGACGGCCAAGGCCGAACGCCGTGTCAGCCCGCTTGGCGCGGGATCAATGTTGTTGGGCTGGAGCACGGAAATTCTGTTTCCTAACTTGAGCCAATAGGCCGGTTTCGACGAGGTCGTTTCTTGACATGAGCCGGCAAGTACATTGCTGTACCCGACAGGGGGCCGAATGTGGCAACCGGAGAATTTGACTGATAACCAAGAAAAAACCGCTTATTTGAGACATGGTCACATGCATTTCCTGAATGGTATCAAAACATTTCGAGGGCTTCCAACACCACTTGTCATTTCGTGTCAGAACACTGCACCCCACATCAAGGTGAATTTCACGGATAGTTTCTCAGACTGGTTCGGTCTTGGGCAAGCATTGCGGCCTCTTGCTGCAGCCGCACGACAGGGCGGCGATGCCCACTCGGTGTTCGGAGACGCCACATGAAAATCGCGATTTTTGGCTTGGGGTATGTTGGGTTCACCGCGGCCTGCTGTCTGGCCCATCAAGGGCACGAAGTGCTAGGCATCGACGTCAATGCCGACAAGGTGTCCGAGATCAACTCCGGCAAACCGCCCATAAAGGAACCGCAGGTTGGCGAACTGCTGACCCAGGCACTGGACAGGGGACTGATCCGTGCGGTCGTCGAATGCCCCGATCTTTCAACCTGCGATTTGGCCATCGTCTGCGTCGGCACGCCCAGTTCGACCGACGGCTCCCACAACATGAGCTATGTGGCCGAAGTCACCCGGCAGATTGCCGAAACCATATCCGACGACCGGGCGCGTCCGTTGACGGTTGCCTACCGGTCCACCTTTCGGCCCGGAACCGTCGCGCAACTGGTCGAGCCGATCTTTCGAAGCTTTCTGGGCGATCGGGTCGCGCAAGCGGTCGAAATCGTCTACAATCCGGAATTCCTGCGCGAAGTCTCGGCCGTGCATGACTTCTTTCACCCACCCAAGATCGTCGTCGGCACGAAAGATGGCTGCCGCTCCGATGTAATGGACGCGCTGCACGAGGGCCTTGACGCGCCAGTTTTCTACACCTCGTACGAAGAGGCCGAGATCACCAAGTTCGTGGACAACACCTGGCATGCCACCAAGGTGGCCTTTGCCAACGAAATCGGCCGCATCTGCCATCGCATGGGCGTATCCGCAAAAACCATGCACCAGATCTTTGTCTCGGACACCAAGCTGAACATTTCGCCTTACTACACGCGGCCGGGCGGCGCCTTCGGGGGGTCTTGCCTGCCCAAGGACGTGCGGGCCCTGCAACATATCGCGGGCGAAATCGGTGCGCATACGCATCTGATCGACAGCCTGCTGCGCACCAACGAGGCGCACAAGACCTACCAGGCCCAGGACATCATGGCCCGTCTGCCCGATGAGGGCAGGGTGCTGATGGTGGGCCTGGCCTTCAAGGCCGGCACCGACGACCTGCGTGAAAGCCCGAATGTCGACATCGCGCGCCGTCTGCTTCAGGGCGGGTATAAGCTGTCGGTCTACGACCCGGCCATTCGCCCTGCCGACCTGCGCGGGCAGAACCTGGGCTATGCCTTCACGCATCTGCCTTCGGTCGGCAGCCTGCTGGTCGATCGGGCCACGGCCGAAGAGGGGCCTTGGGATCTGGTGATCGGATCGAATGCGATCGTGAACGATTTGAACCTTGGCGATTTTCCGGTGGTGCGAACCTATGAATATGACTGACACCACCCTGGCCGTTCAGCCGGTCTCGATGGATGAATTGCGGCGGGCCCGGCCGCTGCAGGGGCTGAAAGTTCTGATCGTGGTCGAAAACCTGCCCGTCCCCTTCGACCGGCGCGTCTGGATGGAGGCGCGCACGCTGGCCGCTGCCGGCGCCGTCGTTTCGGTGATCTGCCCGACCGGAAAGGGCCACGAAGAGCGTATCTGGGAAGAAGAAGGCATTAAGGTCTATCGCCACCCGCTGCCACTGGATGCAAGCGGCGCGCTTGGCTATCTGCTGGAATACGGCGCGGCGCTGTTCTGGGAATCCTGGCTGGCGTTGCGGATCAAGCTCAGCCGGGGCTTTCACGTCATCCACGGCTGCAACCCGCCTGACCTGATCTTTCTGGTGGCGTTGCCCTTCAAACTGTTCGGCGTGCGGTACCTGTTCGATCATCACGACATCAATCCCGAACTCTACGAGGCCAAATTCGGCCAGCGCGGGTTCTTCTGGAAACTGATGAGGACCTTCGAACGTTTGACCTTCGCGTCGGCCCGGGTGTCGATCGCGACCAATGAAAGCTATCGCCGGATCGCCATCGAACGCGGGGGCATGGCGCCCGAGGATGTATTCATTGTGCGCTCGGGCCCGGACCTAAGCCGTCTGGAGCGCGTCCCGCCCAACCCGGCCTGGCGGAACGGTCGAAAATACATGGTGGGCTATGTCGGCGTGATGGGCGATCAGGAGGGGATCGACCTGCTGCTTGAATCCGTAGCCCACCTGGTGCAGGGGCAGGGCCGGGACGACATCCAGTTCTGCTTGGTCGGCGGCGGACCCAGCCTCGAGAAACTGCGCGAACAATCCGCCGCGATGGGCCTGTCGGACTACGTCACCTTCACCGGGCGGGCACCGGATCGGGACCTGTTCGAGATCCTGTCGACGGCGGATGTCTGCGTGAACCCGGACCGGGTAAACGAGATGAACGACAAATCCACCATGAACAAGATCCTTGAATACATGGCCTTCGAAAAACCGATCGTCCAGTTCGACGTGACCGAGGGCCGGTTCTCGGCGCAGGACGCGTCACTGTACGCGCGGCCGAATGATCCGGTGGACATGGCGGCCAAGATTGCCGAACTGCTTGAAGATGAAGAGCGTCGGGCCCGAATGGGCCGCTATGGCCGCGCGCGGGTCGAGTCTGAAATGGCCTGGCCTCATCAGGTGCCCGCCCTGATCGCGGCCTACGAACGGGTGTGGAAAGGGTAGGGCCTAGAACGGTACGAAACGCGGCATGCGGTTCAGGCTGGGCACCATGAACCGCTGCAGCCGCGCGTCGGCATCCGCCTCGGTTTCACCGGGCAGGATGGGCGTGACGAAACGGACAAGGGCGCCATCCGTCCGCCCCATGACAAAGCCATCCTGGATGACGCTCAGCTTGGCCCGAAAATCGTTGACCATCCGCTTTCCGCGCTGTTCGAACCAGTAGTAGACCAGCTGTTTCGACAGTTCTTTCTGGATCACCGCCCGGTTGACGGTGAAACTGCCATAGGGCGTCTTGTCCAAGGTAATTTGATACGGCTCGAGGCTGAATATTTCCCACCCGCCGACAGGCAGACAGACCTCGGGGGAATGGATCCCGTCGCCGTCGGTCTGCTTGTCGTAGAAGGCCACGAACAGGTTCACGAATTCGCCCGACGTGGTGTCGGCATAGGTCGCGTTCAAATAGTCGCTGGCGCCCAGGGTCCGCTCGACTTTCGGGTCGAGGCTGGCCGTCGACCCCGACCAGTTTCCGAGTTGCCGCGGATACAGAACAAAGGGATCGCGTTCCACCGGCTGAACATCGGCCGCGGGGCGCAGCACCCAAGCCGCGGACACCGACAGCGTCAGCAGGGCCGCGGCAGCCAGTTGCAGCGAAGGCTTCAGACCAAAAATGCGCAGCGCGATGGGGCCGAACCCATCGACATCCAGATCGATCGCTTGTGCAAAGGGCTTGGGATCGGGGGCCATGCGCTGCAGCCCGATGGCCATCAGGAACAGGACCCCCACGCATAGCAGGAAGATAATCCAGCCCTCGAAGAAATGCATGAATCCTTCGGCCTGTTCGATGCCGTATTGATTGACCAAAATGCCGATCACGCCGATGCGGATCGAATTCATCAGAACGGTCAGCGGAGCGGCCGCCAGCAGCAGCACGACCTTGTGCCAGATCGGGCCGCGATAGAGCAGGGCGAACAGGTACGAGAAACTGAGAATGGGAAACAGATAGCGCAGGCCCGAGCAGGCTTCGGCCACTTGCAGCTTGTAGACACCCAGATCGATGACATTGCCTTCGATGAAGACCGACACGCCAGCCAGTTGCACGAACCACACGCCTAGTTCGGACGAGATCCACTGAAGGAAGATCGTCAGCTTCCAGTACACGAACTGGGGCAGGGGCAGCATGAAAACCAGGTGAAAGACCGGCAATTGGTGGTGGCGGCCGCGCTGCCAGCCGAACACGGTCAGCACGACTCCGCCGGTCCAGATGATCATGGCATAGGTCACGATGTCCGGAATCCGCGCCAGATTGCCCAGAACCGCCACCGCAAGCGCCAGGGCGATGACCACAACCCCGGGCCAGCGGTCTTGAACTTCGGGGAGTGTCGCCGGCGCGTTGCGCAATTCCCGCAGGAAGAGATACAGCGAAATGATCGGGATCAGCGGGCCGTGGCTGTATTCAGGCGTGCTCCAGGCAGTGCCCAGCGACACGATCCCGATCCAGAACACCGGGACCGATCCGGCCAGCAACAGCACGAACCAGCCAAATCCGGCCACGTTGATCCGTGGCCAGACCGCTCCCAGAGGTCCGCCGGACTGACCGGATTTCGACTCAAGCTGTTGCATCAACCCTCATATTGCATCGAAACCGCGGCGCAAGCATCCTCGCAGATCGAAATCCCGAAATCGTGATCGCCACCTGCGACGCATCGCGCCGATCACGGCTTGAGGGTGAACCGCCGCCCCAGTGTCACGAACACGCCGTTGGATGTTGCCCGGAACCCGTTCTGGTCGTCGTATTCGTACTGATAACCCATGTTGACCGCCCAGTCCCGGGTGATCGCACGGGAATAGGAGGCGTTGAACACACTACGCTGGCGCGGATTTTTAGGGCCTGACCCTTCGTTTTCCTGGTCGATGTAATTCACGCTGAACGACAGGGCCGACACCGGATTGATGATGTAGTCATAGGTCAGAAAAGCCAGCGTCTGCCGCGTTTCCACACTCTGTGTGCTGGTGCCGACCCGGCGCTGGATGGTTGCCCCGATCCGGGAACTGGCCAACCTGTAGCTATAGTCCAGTTGTCCGATCGGCGTCACCTCGTCGAACGGTCCTCGGGTGAATCCGATATCAAACCCAAAAGTCCCGTTGGCCCGCTGGAAATCACGCCCAAAGGTCGCATTGATGCGCGAGCCGTTCACGCCGAAGGTCTGGTCGATCAGAATATCGGCTGACCCGTCCGGCAGCGTCTTGTTCCAGGAAAAGTCCCAGACGAAATCCTCGGTCACGTTGCTGGTGTTCGAAACGCGCTGGGTGTCGTCAACCTTGCTGTAGCCGATATTCGCACTGACGGTCGTGGTGGCCGAAACATCATAAGTGGCGCCAGTTGACAGAACAGTGGTGTTGCGATCCGTCTGCACGGCGTCATCGGCCTGGAATTCGCGGTAGTTCAGGCTGACGTTGGTCTGCAAGACCGGAGAGATCCGCATCAGCACGCTTCCGAAGAAGTCATTGGCGTTGTTGTCGAACAGTCCTGGATCGATGGTGTTGGAATAGCTGCGTTCACGATAGTTGTAGGAAAACCGGAACCCAAGGGGGTCGTTCAGTCCCGTCTGCCAATTCAGATTGCCGCGGGTATCGACCTGATCGCCGATCGTGCCGATGACATCGGCAGCATCGATCACCCCATCCAGGTTGACGTCGGTCAGCGACCGGTTGAAGGCCAGATCCCGTTCGCGATACGAAGCCAGCAGACTGAAGTTGCTGTTGGCGTTTCTGCGCTGATAGTTCAACTGGGTAAACGGGTCGGAAAAGCTGCCATCGGTCCCGATGATCGGCTCGTTCGCGATGCGATACAACCCCGACAGGTCGAATTGCAGGGTCGAGTTCGGAGTCTGGTTCAGAATCCCCAGGGCCAGCGTATTTTCCCACCAGGTGGTCGAGCCCAAAGACGGATCCGTCAGACGCAGGTTGTCGTCGTGCCGCAGCGACGACAGATAGTCCAGCGTCACGGTTAGACCGGTGCCGGTACCCGCTGCACCTGCGGCTTGGCCCACCCGTCGCGCAGGGTTGCGCTGCGCCTGCTGCACGATCAGCTGCTGGCTGGGCGCTTGCTGCGTGGTGGCCGGCTGCGTCGTTGTCTGCTGCCCCGACACCTGTTGGCCCGTGGCGGGCGACACTGCCGCCACGAAAGCGACGCTGCCCAAAAGCGTCAGGCCCTGCCTCTTCCTGAATTTCCCCACCTGTATCTGCCCCTATTCGAACAAGCGGCGCGAGGGTACGACCACGACGTCTCCGGGTTTGAGCACCGTATTGCCCTGAATGCCACCGCCCGCGCCATCATAGTTGTAGAGGTATTTGTTCATCACGCCTGTTTTGCTGTCCACCCGTCGCAATTCGATGCGTTTGCGGGCCGCGAAGTTGGTCAGGCCGCCGGCCTGGGCCAGAACCTGAAGAATTGTCGTGCCTTCCGTCGCCGGAAGCTTTCCGGGAATGTTGACCTCGCCCATGACGAAGACGTCGATCGTTGGCCCTGTCGGCGTCAGGCCGGGAAGGGCCGGGGCCGCAAGGGCTGCGATCGACGCATAGACGGTCGGAGGCGTGTTGAAGTTGTTCGCCAGTGCCGACGCCAGCGCGGTCTGCAACCCGCTGGTCGACTTACCGGCCGCCCGGATCGTTCCCGCAAGCGGGAAGTTGATGGAGCCGTCAGGCAAAACCAGCACGGTTCGGTTCAGGGTTGGGTCCTCGAGAACCTCGATTTTGAGCGCATCTCCCGGCTGGATCTGATAGGAACCCTGCGCGAAGGCGCCGGTCGACAGCACCAAGGCCGTCACGAAAGTGATCAATGATCCGATGACTGTCCGCATGTTCAATTCTCTCATTTTCTCAAAGTATGCCCATTTTCTCCATTCGTCACAATCGGCCTGACGCAGCAAACGGGATCGGTGCGGCAGAATTGCCGCGGACCTTCTATTGACCGCCGCTCAACTCGATCTGCAGCCGTTCGATCTCGGCTTCGATGTTTGTCACCACATCCGGGGCCGCTTCCCTCGATTGCGCAGCCTGATAGACACGCAGGGCGTCCTCTCTACGCCCGACGGCCTCATAGGCTTTGCCCAGATGCTGCAGGACCACGGGATGATCCGGCAACCCCTTTGCCGCACTTTCCAGATATGTCAGCGCCTCGTCATAGTTGCCCAAGCGATAGGCGACCCAGCCATATGTGTCCTGAAAGGCCGGAATGCGGCTGCCACGCAGGCTCCGCACAAGAACTTGCGCCCGCTGCAGGCTTTCGTCGTCATCGCGGCGGGTCGTCAAAAGGCTGGCCAGATTGTTCGCCACGACCGGCGAGCGGTTGCTAGCGGTATAAGCCTTTTCATATGCTGCAATCGCCGCTTCCCATTCGCCGGCCCACTCATAGCCTTCGGCCTGCAACATCAGCAGGTCCGCGTTGTCGGGCAAGGCGGTCAGCGCTTGCTGCACCGTGGCCCGGACCTGCTGCGGATCTTCATGGCGTTTTTGCAACGCGATCAGCCCCAGCCAGGCCCGCGCCGATTCCGGGTCATCGGCCACGATTGCGCGGTACAGCCGCGCGGCCGCTTCCGGCTCTCCCTTCTTTTCGAGCACATGCGCCTTGACGATCCGCAGGATGTTCGACTCCGGCTCCTCAGCCAGCAGGGAATCCAGGCGGGCTTCGGCTCCGGCAAAGTCGTTTTGAACCACCATCAGACGGATCAGGGCGAGATCGGCTGGCAATCCGAATTCCGGGTCTTCCGCCAGTTCGCCCAGAAACGCCGCCAGATCGCCGGTGCGGTTCTGCCCTTCCATCATCCGCGCCTTCAGCTCGCTGGTTTTGCGGCGTGTATCGGGATCATCCAGCGGGTCGAGCGCCTGCAGCACGGAGTCAAGCCGGGGCCAGTCCTGCAAGGCGACATAAACATCGCCCAACGTCAACAGAAGCCGAGGGTCGTTCGGGGCCTTGCGCAACGCGTCGATCAGGACACTTTCGGCGATCTTCAGATTGTTCTCTTCGATCAGGTGCAGGGCATAGTTCAGGGTTTCGGTCGGCGCGTTGCCGGACAACTCGACCGCAAGCGCCAGCATTTCGCCCTTCAGGTTGCGGTCGCCGTTTCGGTCATGCGCCTGAGCCATCAAGGTCACGAGCTGCGGGTCGCGTGCGTTCGTCTCGAGCGCCGCGCGCAACAGCAGGATCGCGTCTCCAATGGCGTCATCCTCGATCAGCCACGCCGCCTTGAGCTTGACGGCCTCGGTCTGGGTCGGGTCTTCGCTCAGGACGCGTTCGATCACGGCGCGGCCTTCTTCCCGATGGCCGGACAGGATCAGCATCCGCGCGAACTCCACCTCGTTCTCACGTGTCTGCGCCGTGCGCGGAGCACCATCCAGCAAGGCGCGCATCTCGGACAGCGCCCCATCGGTATCGCCCGACTGGAACCGCAGCGCGGCGCGCATCATGCGGTATCGCGCGGCATTCGGCCCGTCCGCCGCGATGGTCCGGGTCATTTCCGCGATGGCGGCATCATGGCCGCGATGCTCGGTCAGAAAGGCAATCAGACGCTGAACGGGAAAATAGTCTTCGGACAGCGGATCCGCCTTGGCCCGCAGGATCTCTTCGGCATCGTCCAAACGGCGCTGATCGATGAAATGTTCTACCAGCATCTGCTCGACGCCCTGATCGCCGGGGAAGACGTCGATCATCTGGCGCAGCTGCTTTTCGATCTCGTCCGTCTTGCCCAGCTGCTGAAGAGCGTGGAGCCGGATCGTGTAAAGGTTCCCCTCGGTCGGCGCAAAAGCCAATGCGGCATCCACGTGGTCGATCACATCATACCAATCCTGGGCGCGCACGAGATGATCGATCACCACGTGCCGAGCCGTCATCATGTCGGGGCGGTCATTCAGCATTGCGCGCGCCGCAGCGACGGACTGTCCGACGCCGGCATCGTTGCCATCCCGCACCGCGTCGGTATAGGCCAGCGTGTTCTGCAACGACGCTATCTCGGCCTCTTCCGGGGCCAACTGCGCGGCCTTGGTGACATAGCGCCGCAGATCTTCCCACAGCCCCTGTTCCAACGCCATTTCCGCCAAGGCCCGATTGCCTTCGAGGTTGTCAGGATACTGTTCCACCAACAGCAGATACTGGCGATAGGCCAGTGGCACGTTGCCGCGTTCGCGCTCGAGCCGGGCGAAGGTCAGCCGCGCTTCTTTATGTTGTCCGTTCAGTTTGAAAACGTTCTTGAACTCGATCAGCGCGCGCTCGACGTCGCCGTTCTCGAGATGGGCAAGACCGGCCTGATAATGCGCCTCGGCCCGTTCTTCCGCCGTGTCGCAGGCGCTGAGGAAAAGCGCGGCAGTCAGCAGGAATGCCGCGAAGGTCCTGCCAAGAAGGTTTCCGAATGCGTTCATCACGTCACTCCTGCAACTGCCAGCGTCGCTGCCTGATGCCGGGCCATTCTCAACAGCCGGTGCCGCGAAGGACCACGAAGAGCGTTTTGAACATGATCGAAAGATCGGTGCCGAAGGACATCGTTTTCCAGTATTCCGAATCGTGATGCGCCCGCTCGGCGAATGAGGACTGGTTGCGCTCGGATACCTGCCACCGGCCGGTGATGCCCGGCCGCATCACATAATACAGGTGCCCGGGGTACATGCTTTGCTGCTTGACCATCATAGGTCGCGGTCCGACCAGGGACATCTCGCCAACCAGCACGTTCCAGAACTGCGGCAGTTCATCCAGCGACGACTTGCGCAAGAAGGAACCCAAGCGGATGATCCGGGGGTCGTCTGTGAGTTTCTGATTGCGCTCCCATTCGGCACGTGCGTCAGGGTTGGCTGCCAGATGCGCCTCGAGGACGGTTTCGGCGTCCTTCACCATCGTGCGAAGCTTCAGCAGGTGGAAGGTCTTGCCATTTTGGCCGACACGCTTTTGACGATAGAAGGGCTGTGCGCCCTGAAAGGCCAGCAGCACCGAGAAAACCACCACCAGCGGCACGACGATGGGCGCGGCAGCGATCACGAATACAATGTCAAAGGCTCGCTTTCCTAAGCGTCCATAAAAACCGGAACACCGATTTGCGGCCGGCAATACCGGAACTCTGCGGTAACCAGTCCCGGCTACCTCCTTGGAATGGATTGTCACTATTTAAACCCCCAGCACACAACGGACACCTACACTCAATCACACACTCAGGAACCAACTACTCGCACGACCTCAAAGCGCTATTCAAATTTTTTCATACAAATGGGACGCTTCACCCTTTCTTCATTGTTCACATGAATTGATGAACGCCTGCGTCCAAAAGACTAACAAATTCTTAAGGGCTTGCAAAACATTAATGGGCGCGGACCGCACTGTTTGAGTGGGAAGCGCACGGAATTTCAACGGCATGGCGTGACGAAGCGCACGGGTCGCCCGGTCAGAAAACATCCGTCCATTGTGCATGATTCGGGATCAATGCAGCCGCATGGGCCCCTTTAATCCCGATAATGCCCCGATTTGGCTTTGCGGGCCCGCCCGTTGATTCTGCGTTGCACCGGCTTGCGCGCGACGGCCTGACGGAAACAATCACCTAAAAATGTTTCCATTGCACCTTCTGGGCGGGTTAATGTGTCACTCTGGAGATATGGGGGATGCTCTCTATCTTGATGTTGTGGCACAATGACGTGCATGTTGAGGGCCGATATAGTGGCTTCTCGTTATTTTGTTAGGATTTACCTGTGGTTCAGGGTGCAAGTTTGGGTAATCTCTGGAGAGCCAGGATTTTTTTCGACAAGTCGGAAGGCGACCGAGGTGCCATGGCCTCCAGCGACGGGTTCTATCTGGATTATTTCGGCCTAGACCAGCGGCCATTCACTCTGCTGCCCGATCCCGGTTTCATGTACTGGTCGCCGCTGCACAAACGCGGCTATTCGATCTTGCAGTTCGGAATCATGAGCTGCGCGCCGATCACCGTTCTGACCGGAGAGATCGGCGCCGGCAAGACCACGCTGATCCAGCATCTTCTGAAGGACATGGAGGAGTCGATCACCGTCGGGCTGATCTCGAACGCTCAGGGCGGGCGGGGCGAGCTGCTCCAGTGGGTCATGCATGCCTTGGGCCTGCCGTTTGAAAAGGACGCGGCCTATGTCCAGCTGTTTCAGGCGCTGCAGGAATTCCTGGTCTCCGAATACGCGCAGGGCCGGCGTGTCGTGCTGATATTCGACGAGGCGCAGAACCTGACCGTCGAAGGGTTGGAAGAGATCCGGATGTTGACCAACATCAATGCCAACACCGATGAACTGATCCAGCTGGTCTTGGTGGGGCAACCCGAATTGCGCGACATGGTGCTGGACCCGAAGATGCGCCAGCTGACCCAACGGGTGGCCGCGAGCTTTCACTTGGAGCGGATGGATGCGCCGTCGGTCGAAAGCTACATCCGGCATCGGATGAAGGTCGCCGGGGGGACCGGGGACGAATTCACCGAAGACGCCTGCAAGCTGATCTTCGAAAAGACCCGTGGCGTTCCCCGGCTTGTGAACCAGCTGTGCGACTTCACCTTGCTGTACGCCTGGACCAACGAGACCAGAAACGTGGATGAAAACATAGTGCAACAAGTGATCGACGACGGCGTGTTCTTTGGCGGGAACTCACTCGAGAAGGAGCTGACAGACTGACATGGGCCCGGTTCGCTACTACATCTCGATCTTTCTGCGGCGCCTGCCGTATTTCCTCGTCGTTGCCCTGATCGTATCCGCTGCGTCGATCATCATCGCACGCACCCTGCCGCCCACCTATGTGTCGCAGATGCGGTTGATCGTCGAATCCCCGCAGATTCCGGGCAATCTGGCGGCCAGCACCGTCAACACCACGGCGGCCGAGCAACTGCAGATCATCGAACAGCGCCTGCTCACCCGTCCGATCCTTCTGGACATCGCCGAGGAGTTCGACGTTCTGCCCAATCAAGACGAGGCAAGCCCGGACCAGATCGTCGACACGATGCGCGCCAACACCAGAATCCGGATCGCCACCGGGCGCAATCAGGCCAACCTGATGACCATTACCTTCGAGGCCCGTTCCGGTCGGGTCGCGGCCGGTGTCCTGAACGCCTATCTGACGGAAATCCAGAAGCTCGACGTGAATTACCGCAAGGAGCGAGCCTCGGACACGCTGGAATTCTTCGAACAGGAGGTGGACCGGCTGAGTGACGAGTTGGACCGGCGCAGCGCGCAGATCCTCGAGTTCCAGAACGAAAACTCGGACTCGCTGCCGGCCAGCCTGCAGTTCAGACTGACCCAGCAGGCGACTCTGCAAACCAACATCCAGCAGCTTGACCAACAACTTTTCTCACTGCGAAACCAGCGTGAAAAGTTGCTGGAGATCTATGCCACGACCGGTCAGATCTCGACGATCGGACAACAACCGCAGACCCAGGCCCAGCAACAGTTGGCGCAGCTGCGCAATCAGCTGGACAATGACCTGGGCATCTATTCGGAAAACAGCCCCAAGATCAAAATCCTGCGCGCGCGGATCGCCCGCCTGGAAGAGGTCGTAGCCGCGGAGCAGGCCACCAGCGCCGCAACATCGGGCGCGCAGACCGGGAACTCGACTCTGGATCTGCAACTGGCGCAACTGGATTCGCAGATCGAGTCTCTGGAAGATCAGAAAACCGATGCCGAAAAGCGCCTGGCCGAGGTGACACGGACCATCGACCAGACCCCGGCGAATGCGATTACCCTCGCCGAGCTTCAGCGCGACTACAACAACGTCCAGGCACAGTACAACACAGCGGTAGCGCGGCTGGCCTCGGCCTCGACCGGCGAGCGGATCGAGGTAACCTCGCAGGGGCAGCGGATTTCTGTGATCGAATATCCGGTCGCGCCCAGTTCACCGACCAAGCCGGACCGCCTGATGATCGCTGGCGGCGGAACCGCCTTCGGTATCGCCCTGGGGATCGGGCTGGTCGTTCTGCTGGAACTGCTGAACAAATCCGTCCGCCGACCCGAAGACCTGATCAACAAGTTGCAGGTCTGGCCGATCGCGACAATCCCTTATGTCCGCACGCGCGGCGAGGTCATTCGCGCGCGACTGGCCTGGGCCGTTGTCATCCTGGCCATTTTGGGCAGCGTGCCGGCCGCCGTCTGGTCGGTTCACACGTATTATTTACCGCTCGACCTGATTGCCGAAAAGGTGATCGACAAGCTGGAGGTGTATTGGTGAGTTCTGTTCAAGTCAGCGATGGGAGCGCGTGATGGACCGTCTGCAACAGGCGATTCAAAAGGCCCGAGAGGAACGGGAAAGCCGTCAAAGAACCGTGCCCGCGGAACCGCTGCGGCTTGACCCGGATCAGGCTGTTGCGCCCTCGGTGACGAATGTCGAAACGTTGTGGTCGGATCTACCCGCCATCGAGATCAACCTGCGCGTCGCCTCCAAAAACCGCCTGGTGTCGTTGGAGGGCGGGTCGGACGCCGCGCCCTATGACATGCTGCGCACCAAGATGCTGCAACAGATCCTGTCCAATGGCTGGCGCCGGGTTGCGTTGACGTCGCCCTATGCCGGATGCGGCAAGAGCACGGCGGTCGCAAATCTTGCCTTCAGCCTGGGGCGGCAGGAAGATCTGCGCACCGTCGTGATCGATTTCGACCTACGGCGCCGTGGGCTGGCCGACGTGTTGGGGCAGAGCGGCGCGCACAACATGGCGGACATCATATCCGGTTCGGTACCGTTTCAGGAGCATGCGCAGCGGCACGGCAACAACGTGATTTTCGGACTGAATTTCAGCCCTACCCGCAATCCCGCCGAAATTCTGCAAAGCCGCAGGACGATCGAGCTGCTGGAATGGATCGAATCCGAATACCAGCCCGATATCATGCTGTTCGACACGCCGCCGCTGATGGTCAGCGACGACAGCCACGGGTTCCTCAGAAACGTCGATTGCGCCTTGCTGCTGGCTGCGGCAGAAGAAACCAGCATCGACCATATAGATGTGGCGGAACGCCAGCTGGCCGAATTGACCAAGATCATGGGGATCGTCCTGACCAAGTGTCGCTATGTCAGCGGGGCCTTCGGCAATGAATACGGATCGTACTGACGCGGCCCCCGAAAACGCGGTCATCATTCCCCACTACAACGACCTTCCCAGGCTCGAACGCTGTTTGCGGGCACTGATGGAAAATGACACCACCAGCACCGAAATCGTGGTCGTGGACAATGCCTCGCCGGTGTCGCTGGACGCAATTCAGCGCGCTTTCCCGATGGTTCGGTTTCTGGTCGAAACGCAAAAAGGCGCCGCCCATGCCCGCAACAGGGGCGTGGCCGAAACCAGCGCCCCGCGGCTGTTCTTTCTGGATGCCGATTGCGTTCCCGCCGCCGACTGGCTGACGGTCGGACGCCAGGTCGCCGACACCGCCGACCTGATCGGCGGGCGGGTCGACGTGTTTGACGAAACCCCGCCACCGCGCAGCGGTGCCGAGGCATTCGAGGCTGTTTTTGCCTTCAACTTCCGCCGCTACATCGAGGTCCAGGGCTTCTCGGGTGCCGGAAACCTGCTGACGCGACGGGACGTGTTCGACGCGATCGGCGGTTTCACGAACGGCGTGTCTGAGGATCGGGAATGGACCATGCGGGCGGTCTCGCACGGGTACAGCCTGATCTACGAGGACAGGTTCCGCGTCAGCCACCCGTCGCGCCAAGACTGGCCGGCGCTGAAGACCAAATGGCGGCGAACCACTCAAGAGGCTTTTCAGTTGAACGGAACCACCATTGGGGCGCGATTGCGCTGGATGATGCGGGGGCTGGCCATGCCAGCCAGCGCGGTGGTGCATACGCCGAAGGTTCTGACCAGCGACAAGCTGGGCTCCGGCCGGGAAGTCAGTGCGGCCATCGGCACCCTGTATCGGCTGCGATGCCAGCGGATGGTCTGGATGTTGCGGCAGGCCGCAGGGTTCGAGATCTGAGCCGGGCCAAACGAAAAAAGGGCCGCATTGCGCAGCCCTTTTAACATAATCATCATTATGACCGTTTGATCATGCCGCCTTGCGGCGACGGGTCAACGCTAGACCCCCCAAGGCCGTCAACAGCAGCAACCCGCCGGCCGGCAGCGGAACCGCGGCCACGTCGAAGTCAAACGTGATGGCGCCACCATTGGTCGTCCCAGAGGAGTCCGCCCAGCTGAAGACCAGGTTCTGCCCCGGCGCGCCGGTCGACAGGAAAGTGGTATTCAGACGGGTAACACCCGATACCAGCGCCGCCGAGTTCAGCACGGTGTTGGTCGCCGCATCGACCCAGCTCATGGTCAGGCCGGTGAAGGTTCCCAGAATTTTCGCGGTGACCGAGGCCTGTGCATTACCAGGCAGCGGCGCGGTCGGCGTAGTGAAGTTCACCGAATAAACACCCGGACCACCCGTGGTGGACACCGTTCCGACAAACAGGTTGTCCGAGGTGATGTCATAGCTTCCGCCAGCACTCACAGTCGTGATGGCCTTGGCTGTCCCGGTCATTACAAAGGACGCGGCCAGTGCAATCGCGACCATTTTCAAAGTTCTAAACATCTATTCCCACCCTCGTATACTTGAACACATAAAGACCCGGACAGATGTCAGGCCGTGGATTGGATGAAACCAAGGTACACCATCACGTTGTTGTTGCGAGAACTTTTTTAATAATTGTGGCAATTTTTTGGCTTTTGGCGACAAGTGACCCCCAAATCAACCATTGGGCGGCTCTTTGTTTCCTTTCGCTCAACATTGCATCCTCCGCCTTCTGGCTCGAATCGGCTTCGCGTCCTCGGCGTGAAGTTCCGATGCGGACACTGCCCAAAGCCGTAAATGAGTGCTGTGCGCCTGCACCTGCGGAACGCCCGGGCCCCTTGCTAATAAGGTTTTTGCAACCACTCGGTTCCGACCGCCCTCATTGGTTCGGACCGGTCTGCACGCCACTGCGCTGACCGGTGTCGGCGGAACCAGCTGCGCCGAATTGCGTCTCGGACCATTTTTTTGTCCTTCGTCGGCCCAAGAACTTCGTGTAACCTCGCCCTTACTGAAGATGACGAGTGTGGGTACCTGATCGCCGGAGGTATCCGAACGGGTTTCATGGGCCGGGGCGACATTCTGCGCGCCGGTCGGTTATTGAAGAGTATTTTGATGAACGCAGCTGATTTCGACCCCGATGGCCTGCACCTGACTGCCAAACGCATCCTCGTCACCGGTGGCGCGGGTTTCCTGGGATCGCACTTGTGCGCACGATTGCTGGATCAGGGGCATGAGGTCCTGTGCGTGGACAATTTCTTTACCGGACGACGCGGCAATCTGCGTCATCTTCTGAACAACCCCCGCTTCGAGGTCATGCGCCACGACGTGACCTTTCCGCTGTATGTCGAGGTCGACGAGATATACAATCTGGCCTGCCCGGCCTCTCCGTTCCACTATCAGCACGATCCGGTGCAGACAACGAAAACGGCGGTGCATGGTGCCATCAACATGCTGGGCTTGGCCAAACGGGTCGGCGCCACCATCCTGCAGGCCTCGACATCCGAAGTCTATGGCGACCCCCAGATCCATCCGCAGACCGAAGACTATGTGGGTCATGTGAACCCGATCGGGCCGCGTTCCTGCTATGACGAAGGCAAGCGCTGTGCCGAAACGCTGTTCTTCGATTACCACCGGCAGCACGGCCTGCCGATCAAGGTGGCGCGCATATTCAATACATACGGCCCGCACATGCACCCCGACGACGGGCGGGTGGTGTCCAATTTCATCATGCAGGCTCTGGCCGGAGAACCGATCACCGTCTATGGCGACGGCGGTCAGACCCGGTCGTTCTGTTTCGTGTCCGACCTGATCGACGGGCTGATCCGCCTCATGGAATCCCCCAAAGACGTGACCGGGCCGATCAACCTGGGCAACCCCGTCGAACTCAGCATCCGCGATTTGGCGGAAACCGTGATCCGCATGACCGGCTCGACATCCCGGCTGGATTTCCGTCCGCTGCCGCAAGACGACCCGATCCAACGTCAACCCGACATCACCCGTGCCAAAGAGCAACTTGGCTGGTCCCCCAAGGTGCCCCTGGAGCAAGGCCTCGAGGCCACGATCGCCTATTTCCGGCACCTGGCCACCGCAGCGCCCCAAACCGCTGCCGGCGGGGCATGACCCGGATTGACGATGCAATGCGCCCGCGGTGGTCCATAACCCTTCTGTTGCTGGGTGTGACCGTCGCCGCCGGTCTGTCGATCCTTGCAATCAATCGCGGACCGCTGGTGTATTTCGATACCGGCAGCTATGTGCGGCAGGGCAATGTCGTTCTGTCGATGATCCTGCCGGCGGCGGGTGAACCGGACAGCGCAACCCGAGCAACCCAGAAAACCCGGCACAAGGCTGACGACGACCAGACTGCGGGCGGATCGCGATCAATCTTCTACGCCGTTTTGGTGGCCGCATTCTGGCGCGTCGGATGGCTGGCCGGTCTGGCGTGGCTGCAACTGGGCCTTGTGCTGATGGCCGTCTGGCTGGCGATGCGAATGCTTGGACGCGTCGCGCCGACGGCACGTTCGACCGCTCAGTTGGTCTGCCTTCCGCTGCTGGCGGCTTCGACGACGTCGCTGCCCTTCTATGTCGCCTACGTCATGCCCGACATTTTCACGCCGGTCATGCTGATCCTTGTCGCCGCCGTGGTGGCTGCAGGCCACCGGATGCACGTTTCCGAGGCACTGGGAGCACTGGCGCTCGGCACCTTTTCTACGGTCCTGCACCCGTCGCATCTGGGCATCGCGGTGTTGATGGTTCCTCTGGTCGTTCTGGCCGCCGCGTTACGGATCGGCCAGGGGCGCTGGCTGGCGGCCGGGTTCGCGACGTGCCTTGCCGTGTTCGCGATCGCCGAACGGAAAGCTTTCGAAGTTGCCGTCGAAACCGTCACCCACAAAGACGTGGTCTATACGCCTCACATCACCGCCCGCTTGATCGTCGACGGGCCGGGGCTGGCCTATCTGGACGATGTCTGCCCTGCGCCGGACCTGGCGACATGCGCCCTGCACGAGGCCCTGACATGGTCGGATGATCCATACCGCCTGACCGCGTCACATATCATTTTCGAGCGGTCCCCGCAGCTGGGCTCGTTCCGGTTGTTGCCGCCCGAGGATCAGCAGGCCATCGCCTTGGAACAGCGACAGTTCTTTCTGCTCGTCCTGTCCGCCTATCCCGTCGCGACGGTAACCGCATTGGGCAAGAACGCCCTGAGACAGCTTGGAACGCACAGCGTGGCGATGACGATCCCCAACTCGGCCACGATACGCAACGCCAAAAAGCTCTCGGGCCTGTCCGAAGATCAGCTTGCCGTCCTGGACAAAACGACCCTGAAACGATCCCAGACCTGGATCGAACCGCTGGTGGGGGTCCACTTCGCGATCTACGCGGTCTCGGGGGCGATCGTGGCCGTTCTGCTGCTGTGGCCTGCCCAGGTCGCTGCGCCCTACCGGGTGTTTACGCTGTTCCTGTTGATCGGAATCGCCGTAAACGCGCTGGTATGCGGCGGCGTTTCCCAGCCAGCCGACCGTTACGGGGCGCGGGTCATGTGGCTGCTGCCCTTCGCCGCCACCCTGCTCGTTCTGGTGCGAAATCCACGCTCTAGACCACGAACGCCCACCGAGGATGAATGATGCAAAACGACCAACCGACGATCAGTGTGGTGATGCCCGCCTACAGGGCCGAACACCTGTTGCCCCGGGTGCTGCCCCCTTTGATCGAGATGTTGAAGGCCGGCACGGTCCAAGAGGTTCTGGTGGTCGATGACCAGTCCCCGGACGGCACGGCCGCGCTGGCCCGCGAAATGGGGGCGACGGTCTTGACGACTCCGGTCAATGGCGGGCCGGGCGCCGCGCGCAATCTGGCGGCCGAACAGGCCACGGGCGACATCTTGTGGTTCGTCGATTCCGACGTCATCGCCTGGCCGGACGGCCCCGAACACATCCGCCGCGCCATGTCCGAGGACAATGTCGGCGCGGTTTTCGGATCCTATGACGACGCGCCGGACGGGCAGTCGTGGTTTTCGCGCTACAAGAACCTGCTGCACCGCTATCACCATCAGCGCGCCCGGCGCGAGGCACGCACGTTCTGGGCCGGGTGCGGCGCCATCCGCCGGGACGTCTTCCTCGAGGTGGGCGGCTTTGACGTCAAGACCTACGAGATCCCCTCGATCGAGGACATCGAACTGGGCTATCGCATCGCAGAATCCGGCCGCCGCATTCTGGTCGAACCGCGCCTGCAGGGAAAACATCTAAAGATCTGGACGATCCGCAACAGCCTGAGCACCGATATCTTCTGCCGGGCCCTGCCATGGTCCCGCCTGATGATCTCGCGCGAGGGGCTGACGGACGATCTGAACACCTCCATGGCTGAGCGCGCGCGCGCGGCCGTCGCGGGGCTGCTGATTCTGTCCATTCTGATTCTGCCGTTCTGGCCAGGCCTTTGGCCCCTCCCCCTGATCCTGCTGGGCATCGCATTCGCGATCAATCTGGACCTGTTCAGAACAATGGCCGGGCATGGTGGGCTTTGGTTTGCCGTCAAATGCCTGCTTTATCACCAAGTCTACTATGTCTACTCCGCGGCCGTATATGTCTGGTGCCTGTTCGAATACCACGTTCTGGGTCAGCGTCAGAAACTGCAGGTCAGGCGGAACTGAGCAGACGGTGCGGGTCTGAAACACGCACAAGATTCGCCCTCCCCGAAGGTGAGTCCTGCCCCGGGCGCCACTGAAACAAAACAATCCCCCCGCAGCCGGGCTATTGTTTACCTTGGGTACATATTCAAATAGGGCGTATTGGAACCGTTCGACGTTGCGGCGGTCATGCCGGCGCCAGCCGTCCCGCCCGCCGGACACAGACTGCGGAAGTCGGTGTGATTTCGATGCGCCCCGCGCGAATGATTTTCTGGTAAAACAAGTGTTTGCAGCCTGTCCGGCCTTTGGTGCAACGCGTCGGCAACTCCTCGACGGCGCAGCCGCGAGCCCAAATCGCGTGGGGGCCGGTAGATGTGAACCAGGTCATTGATCGCTTGCGTCGCGCGGCGCAACTTTCGCGCGTCGGGCACTTTTTGAGCGGCCTGGGATCACGAAGCGAGCGTGTGACAGGAATTTGTTGCGAAGTTGGTGCAGCCTCTAGTAGCCTGACCCAAGCTATTTTGTGTGAGATTTGGTGTGAGTGAATTGAAAAACGATACTGTTCCGGTCGTCGTCATCGGTGGCGGACCAGCAGGTCTGACCGCTGCATACGAACTTCAGAAACTGAGCGACAAGCATGTCCCGCGGGTCTACGAGGCCTCAGACATGGTGGGCGGCATCTCGCGCACCGAAACCCACAACGGATACCGCTTTGACATCGGCGGGCACAGGTTCTTCACCAAGGTGCGCGAGGTCGAAGACATGTGGCACGAGGTGATGGGGGATGACTTCATCACCGTCCAGCGCCTGAGCCGGATTTTCTATCGCGGCAAGTTCTATGACTATCCGCTGCGCATCTTCAACGCGCTCGGCAATATCGGCCCGTACGAGACCTACAAGATCATCGGCAGCTTCATCAAATGGAAGATCCGGCCGAAGCCGCAGGAAGACACGTTCGAGGAATGGGTGATCAACCGCTTTGGTGGCCGGCTCTACATGCATTTCTTCCACAGCTATACCAAGAAGGTCTGGGGGATTCCCCCGTCCGAGATCCGGGCCGACTGGGCCGCGCAGCGGATCAAGAACCTGTCATTGCCCAAGGCTGTCTGGAACGCCATCTCGGGCGCCAATGACACGGCCAGCCTGATCGAGGAATTCCAATACCCCCGCCTAGGCCCCGGCATGATGTGGGAAAAGACCCGCGACCTGATCCGGGAACAAGGCGGCTCGGTCGAGACCCATTCCGAGGTGTTCCGGGTCAACCGCGAAGGCAACCGGGTGACTTCGGTGGACATCCGCCACTGGAACGAAAAAGGTGAGAAAACCACCGAACGGGTCGAGGCCGACGAGTTCATCAATTCGATGGCCGTGCGCGACCTGATCCATGCCTTCGACCCGCCGCCGCCGCCCGAGGTGATCGAGGCCGCCGACCGGCTGAAATACCGGGATTTCCTGATCGTGACGCTGGTGCTGAACCACGCCGACCCGTTCCCCGACAACTGGATCTACATCCACAGCCCCAAGGTCAAGGTCGGGCGCATTCAGAACTTCCGCGCCTGGTCGGCCGAAATGCTGCCCGACCAGAATACCGCCTCGATCGGTATGGAATATTTCTGCCAGAAGGGCGACGGGCTTTGGTCGTCCAGCGACGAGGACCTGAGGAAGCTGGCCAGCGAAGAGCTGGAGCAGCTGGGCCTGGCCAAGGCGTCGGACGTGATTGACCACGCCGTGATCCGGCAGCCAAAGGCCTATCCCGTCTATGACAGCGAATACAAGGACGCCCTGGACACCGTCAGCAGCTGGCTGAAGACGCTGGAAAACTTCCAGACCGTCGGACGCAACGGGCTGCACCGTTACAACAACCAGGATCACTCGATGCTGTCGGCCATGTATGCGGCCCGCAACATCCTGGGGGAAGACAACGATGTCTGGGACGTCAATGTCGAGAGGTCCTATCATGAGGAGTTCGAGGCAAAACCCAAAAGACAGGCGGCCCGGGCCGAGCGTGTCGGCAAAGGCGCCGTTCTGGAATGAACTGCAACCCAACGGGTTGCCCCTTGCCCGACCTGTAAAAAGTCCGGTCGGGCAAGGACTATGCCGTGCAAACCAGGCTCTGGGCCCGAGTGGCACCGCTAACGACCTTTCCTTTTCTGATACCGTGCACCTTCGGGCCGTTCCATGAACCGCAAATTACGCAACCGCCTTTTCACCTTTCACACCTGGCTGGGGCTGCATCTGTCGATCTTCTTTGCCTTTCTGTTCCTCACAGGTTCCATTCTTGTCTTCGGCAATGAAATTCAGGCACTGACCCGCCCCGCAATCTGGACCACCGCCGCGCAAGAGGACCGCACGGCCAGTTTTGGAGCGATCTACAAGGGCATCAAGGACGCGCATCCTCACAGCACCGTTCAAACCATCACCAAGCGTCCCGCCCCGTGGTTCGTCGACCGGGCCGAAGGCCGCACCGGCTGGGGCGAACAGGTCGTCTTCTGGACCGATCCCGCCACCGGCGCGCTTGTCGAGACCACCGGCTATCCCGGGTTTCAGAAAATCCTCCGCGAGCTCCATGTCAAACTGCTGTCGGGTCAGAGCATCGTCTACAAGGCGGTGGCGGCGACCTCGATCATACTGCTGTTCCAGATCGTCAGCGGCCTTATCACCTATCGGCGGTTCTGGAGAGGGTTTCTGCGCTGGCCCACAACGGCCAACGGCCTGCGGCCTTGGGCCGGCGGAATGCACCGGCTGACCGCTCTTTGGGCCACGCCCCTGCTGCTGATCAGTGGTGTCACCGCCTTCATCTTTCTGTTGGGTGACTTCGGCATAGACGGCCACCGCCCCAAGCCACAGCCAGCGGCCGCACGGGAAACCGTGCTGCCCGCCGGATTCACACCCGATCTATTGGATCGGGCCGAGGCCCGCGCGCGCACGGGCCTGCAGGGGTTCGAACCCACGGGCGTGACTTTGCCGGGCAAGACCACCGAAAGCTTCCGCTTCGTGGGATATCTGCCGTCGATGCCGCATATTCGAGGGCTCAGCACCGTGGCGGTGGACCCCACCACGCTCGAGATCACGGGCGCCTTCACCCCGAATGACAACACCAGCCTTGCACGCTGGCGCAACGTCGTCGACGAGCTGCACTACGGGTTCTGGGGGGGCGCCTTTTCGCGGGTGCTGTGGCTTGTCATGGGGCTGATCGCAACCGGCGTGGCCGTGACCGGCGCCGTGATTTTTGCCGCACGGCTAGCCCCCGAGGCCGCGCAATATGGTCCGCTGCGGCGAATCTGGCGTGGGCTGGGCATCTTCCGCTGGGGCTACCTTCTGCTGGTGCCGGCGGTCGTGGCCGCCGGCCTCTACAATTTCGGCCCCGGCGCCCATCGCACCAGCCGCGTCGCCCCGGCCGATGGAATGCCCCCGGTCGCCCGGCTGATCCTGCGCGACCCGCTGAGGGCCGGCAAGCCACTCGACGTCGAACTGCGCGTGCGGGACCCCGCGCTCAGGATCGCGCGGGTCGAAGTCAACGGCCAGACCCCCGAGGTGACCGGCCCTCAGACCGCCGCCGACGGCCCGGGCAAGGCGCGGTTCAGACTGAACCCCGCGCAACAGGCCAACGACATCACTGCGCATCTGGCAAAAGAGGACGGCAGCGAAACGGTCGTCACCTTTCACCTCGGGCCGCCGATCTGGTGAGGTGATGAACATAGGGCGCAAAATACGAAAAAATGGCGGCCAGGCGCGGAAACGGTCCAATTTCGCCCTGTTTTGCCGATACGCTCGGTGCTCAGGTGTCGGATTGCCATAGGCGGGAAGTTTCCGGGACGGCCGCGACCATTTTCATGGACGCCCCCCGGGTGAGTATGAACAGAATTGATTTTGAGTAGGTTAGGGTTTTGGGTTTCATGAACAAAGTTGCAGAACCAATCGGCACGGATCGCGCCAACACGGATGAGCCGGGCACGCCGGATGTCACCGGCATGAGCCTGAGCGTGGTCATTCCGGCCTACAACGAGGAAAACGCCGTTCGCGCGACCGTGGAAGACGTTCGCGCGCATCTCGGGCCGCTGAACATCCCCTACGAGATCATCGTGGTGGATGATGCCAGCGAGGACGGAACCCGCGCCGAAGCCGAAGCCAGCGGGGCAACCGTCACCTTCAACGACGTCAATTCGGGCTATGGGGCCAGCCTCAAGCGCGGCGTACGCATGGCGCAGCATGAATACGTGGCTATCCTCGATGCCGACGGCACCTACCCTGCGCGCTACCTGCCTGAAATGCTGGCCCTGTGTCGCGATCAGGACATGGTGGTCGGGGATCGGGGCGCCGCGATGAAAAACGTGCCGCTGCTGCGGCGGCCGGCCAAGAAATTCCTGTTCGCCTTCGCCTCGTTTCTGGCCGAGCGCAAGATCAACGACCTGAATTCCGGGCTGCGGGTGTTCCGCAAATCCGAGCTGATCCCGTTCCTGCCGCTGCTGCCGCAGAATTTCTCGTTCACCACCACGATCACGCTGTGCATGACGTCGAACGGCAAGCGGATGATCTATGTTCCGATCGAGTACGGAAAGCGGATCGGCAAATCGAAGATCCGTCCGATCGATTTTCTGAACTTTATCATCCTGATCCTGCGCATCAGTACCCTGTTCAACCCGCTGCGCGTTTTCATCCCGCTGGGTCTGGCTTTCTTCACGCTCGGGTTGGTCAAGTTCATCGTCGACATCTTCTACTGGAACCTCAGCGAGACCGCGGTGTTTTCGTTTTTGGCGGCCATCATGATCTGGTCGCTGGGGCTGATTGCCGACATGATTTCGCGCCTCCACCTGCGGCCGTGACATGGGGCGCCTGCTACCCTCCGATCCGGTCACGCGCCGCTGGTTGATCCGGCTGGTCGGGTCCGGCGTGATGCTGGCCGGTCTGTTCTGGCTTTTGCCGGCTGACGCGATCGTGGCGGCGCTCAAGGCCATTCCGCCCCCCGTGTTTCTGGCCGTACTGGTTCTGTTCATGCTGGCCCATGTCGCCGCAGCGTTGAAATGGTGGCTGTTGCTGAATCGCCGGATTTCGCCCCTGCTGGCGATTCGCGCCCATTTTGCCGGCCTTGCCGCCAACCTGTGCCTGCCCGGCGCGATCGGCGGCGACACCGTACGCGCAGCAATGGCGCAGGCCGCAATGAGCGACGGGGCCCAAGTGGTTGCTACGGCCACGGTGGACAGGGTGATCGACATGGTGGCCCTGCTGACCCTGTCCGGGCTAGGTCTGGTTCTGGTGTGGGACGGCGCGACCGGGACGACGGCGATCGGGGCCGCGGCCATGATCGTGCTGACCGTGATGGTCGGAATGGTCGCCCTGCCGTGGTTGCTACCGCTGATCTGGCGCGCCTTCCCGGCCTTGCCAGGTCGCAGCTTTGCCCTGAGGCTGGCCGATGCCCTGGCCGGGTTTGCGGCCCGGCCCGGCCTTCTGGCCATCGCCTTTTCGACTTCGGTTCTTATTCAACTGTCGCTGGTCCTTCTGGCCTGGTGGCTGGCACGGGCTGCGGGCGTTTCGGTGGTCGCCGGCGCGTGGATCTTTGCCTGGCCCCTGGCCAAGATCATCGCGGTTCTGCCTGTGTCCCTGAACGGGCTCGGGCTACGCGAGGCGACGCTGGCCGGGTTCCTAGTGCCCTTTGGAGTCAGCGCCCCAGCGGTGGTTGCCGCAGGGCTGGTCTGGCAGGTGGTTCTGTTTTCGGCGGGCGGAATCGGCGCGCTGGTTCTGTTAGTCTCAGGGATGAGTCTTGCTGCGCCCACGCGTTCGAGAAAGGAAGAGTGCAAGTGACGGATGTTTCCCAACCCCGATCGGGCGATCAGCCCCATATCATCATTCTGGGCGCAGGTCCGGCGGGGCTGGCAGCTGCCCATTCGCTGGCGGGCAAGGCGCGCGTGACCGTCGTCGAACGGGCCTCGGTGGCGGGCGGCAACTCTGCCTCGTTCCCGGTCGAAGGCGTGGTCTGCGACTACGGCTCGCACCGGTTCCATCCCGCAGCCGAACCCGAAGTGCTGCAGGACGTGAAGACCCTGTTGGGCGATGATCTGCTGCTGCGCCCCCGCCATGGACGCATCCGGCTGGGCGGCAAGTGGATCCATTTTCCGCTCAAGCTGACCGATGCGGTGTTGCGTCTGCCCAAACCCTTCGCCCTGTCGCTGATCGGCGACATGGTGCTGAAACCCTTCCGCAAGAAACACCAAGGCCAACAGACCTTCTCGACCGTTCTGTATGACGGGCTGGGTCCGACGATCTCTGACAATTTCTATTTTCCCTATGTGCGCAAGCTGTGGGGGTTGGAGCCCGAGAAGCTGGCGGTCAAGCTGGCGGAACGACGGGTGGGCAGCGGGTCGGTCGGAAAGATCCTGATGAAGATGCTGCGGCTGTTGCCCGGGCTGCGCAGCGAAACGGCGGGGCGGTTTTTTTATCCGCGCAAAGGGTTCGGGCAGATCTCGGACGCAATGCGCGAGAGCGCCCGGACAAAAGGCGCGGAATTTCTGTTCGACACCGAAATCACCGCAATCCAGCGGCAGGGAAACCACGTCTGCGGCCTGACCGTCCGCGACGCCGGCGGCGAACGACAGCTGACCGGCGACCTGATCCTGTCTACCATCCCGCTGACCGCGCTGACGCGCCTGATACCCGACCCGCCCGCCGATGTGGTAGAAGCGGCCCGCGGCATCCGGTTTCGCGGCATGATCCTGCTGTATCTGGTGCTGGAAACCGACCAGTTCACCGAGTTCGACGCACATTATTTCCCCGAGCTGTCGATCCCGATCAGCCGCATGTCAGAACCCAAGAACTACAACGCCAGCGGCTCGCCAAAGGGCGTGACGGTCCTGTGCGCCGAACTGCCCTGCGACCCGGACGAGAAATGGTGGAGCATGTCCGACGAGGCCTTGGGGCAGGAGTTCACCAAGTGGCTGGGTCAGCTGGGCCTGCCGGTCACGGTTCCGGTACGGCGCTGCGAAACCCGTCGGCTCAGCCATGCCTATCCGGTCTATGACATCGGCTACGAAGCGCGGTTCGACACCGTCGATCGCTGGCTGTCGGGGCTCGATGGCCTGCTGGTGTTCGGGCGGCAGGGACTGTTTGCCCATGACAACACCCACCATGCCTTTGCCATGGCCTATGGCGCCGCCGATTGCATCGACGATGCAGGCCGGGTCGATCGCGCGAAATGGAACCGGTATCGCGAGGTCTTCGCCTCGCATGTGGTGGAAGACTGAGCCATGTCCGACTGGCAGGCCGATATCCTGATGTATCACGCGATTTCGGACGCGCCCGGACCGACGTCAATCGCGCCGCGTATCTTTGCCGAACAGATGCGGGCGCTGGCCGACTCGGGCCTGCCGGTGTTGACGCCTGACGCCCTAGCCGCCCCCCCTGCCCCGCGCGTGGTCGTCATAACCTTTGACGACGGGTTCGCCGATTTCGCCGACACCGCCTGGCCGATCCTGCGCGACCATGGGTTTCAGCCCATCGTCTATCTGCCTTCGGGCCGGATCGGCGGCACCGATTCCTGGGCCGGCGGGCATGTCCCGCCCCGGCCGCTGATGCGATGGGACCAGATCGAAAGCCTGGCCGATCAGGGCGTGGAGTTCGGCGCCCACAGCGTCAGTCATCCGGACCTGACGGCACTGGACGCCGGGGCAGCCCAACACGAAATCGAGGCCAGCGGGGCTGAAATCTCGGCCCGCTTGCACCGCCCGATCCGGCATTTCGCGCCGCCCTACGGCGCCTCGAACCCCACTGTCCGCCAGATGATCGCCCGGCGGTATGATAGCGCGGTCGGAACCCGGCTGGGCGTGGCCCGATCGGGGGATGACATCCATGATCTGCCCCGGCTCGAGATGTATTATTTCACCGACATCGCCCGGTGGCGGGCGCATCTGGCGGGGCGCGGCGGCCCCTATCTGACCGTCCGCAAGGCCCTGCGCGGGTTGCGGGCGCGGGTTCGGGGAAAGCCGTGGTAAATTTCAAAGACGGCCGGCGCCGGGTTTATCAGCGCGGGTCGGCAGAGGTTGAATTTGGTTCTTGGTAAGTGACTGGTACGAACAAATGCACATTCTGATTACCGGCGGCGCCGGGTTCATAGGGTCTCATCTGACCGAACGGCTGATCGGCGAAGGACATCGGGTGACCGTTCTCGACGATCTGTCGACCGGGCTGATGTCCAATCTGGCCGGGGTGGCGGACCACGCCGATTTTTCCTTCGTCGAGGGCAGCATTCTGGATCGGCAGCTGGTTGCAGATCTGGTGCGCCCGGCCGATGTGGTGTTTCACCTGGCGGCAGCGGTCGGTGTCAAACTGATCATGGACGAACCCAGCCGGTCGATCCTGACCAATGTTGCCGGCACCGAAAACGTGCTGGATGCGGCGCTGACCGACAAGACCCATACCTTCATCGCATCCAGTTCCGAGGTCTATGGCAAAAGCACCAAGTTTCCGTTCCAGGAAGAGGACGACCTGACCATCGGCGCCACCCGCAATCTGCGCTGGTCCTATGCCTGCGCAAAGACTCTGGATGAATTCCTGGCCCTGGCGCATGCACGTGAATCCGGGCTGCCGGTCACGGTGTTGCGATTCTTCAACACGACCGGTCCGCGGCAGACCGGGCGCTATGGAATGGTTCTGCCCAATTTCGTGCGGGCCGCGCTGGACGGCGCCCCCCTGATGGTACACGGAACCGGCGACCAGTCGCGCTGTTTCGGGCATGTGGCCGACGTGGTCGAGGCGATGTGCCACCTGATGCACCTGCCCGAGGCCCGCGGAGACGTCTTCAATGTCGGCACCGACCAGGAGGTCACGATCCGCAGGCTGGCCGAGCAGGTCATCCGAACGACCGGATCCCGATCGGAGATCCGCCATGTGCCCTATGACACGGTCTATCCCGACGGGTTCGAGGACATGCAGCGGCGGCTGCCGGACGTCACCAAACTTGAACGCGTGACCGGGTTCCGGCCGATGCGAACGCTGCAGCAGATCATCGACGACATCGTGGCCGAGATGCAGGGACAAGTGACGACATGACCGTCCCCGTCGCGATCCGGGCGGGCCGCGCGCCGTGACCGATCTGGTGATCGGATCCGGACCGGCGGGCGTGTCGGTCGCCTCGGCCCTTCTGGACCGGGGTCGCCGGGTTCTGATGCTGGATGGCGGGCGCAGACCCGACGAGCCGGCGATGGCTCTGCGCGGCCGTCTGGCCGCCACCGACCCCGAAAGCTGGTCGCCGCAGGACCGGCGGGCCTGGCAGGCTCCGCAATTCGACACCCCGGCGGGACAGGTTCGCCGGTTTGGGTCCGATTTCGCCATGGAACCCGGCGCGATGACGCTGACCGATCCAGACGCGGTCGCATTGCGGGCGTCGCACGCGGCTGGCGGGCTGTCGAACCTGTGGGGCTCTGCCGTTCTGCCCAACCGGGCGGCCGACATGCAGGATTGGCCGATTACCGATCAGGATCTGGCACCCCATTACCGCGCCGTCGCCACCTTCATGCCCATCAGCGGGCAGACTGACGCCCTGCAAGACCTGTTTCCGGCCTTTTCGATGCACGAGAGAACCCCGCTGACCCCCTCGGTACAGGCCCAACGCGTGCTCGACAGGCTGACACTGCGAAAAGACGATCTGGCCCAACTGGGTGTCCGGGCCGGGGCGTCGCGGCTGGCGGTCGAGACCGGGTGCCGGTATTGCGGTCAGTGTCTGCATGGTTGTCCTTGGGGGCTGATCTATTCGGCCGCGCATACGCTTGAGGGGCTGCGCCACCATTCGGCCTTTCGGTACCGGATCGGGCTGGCGAACCGGTTTCAGGAACAGGGCGATGCGGTCACGGTCACGCTCGACGGGGGCGAGACCATTCAGGCCGACCGCGTCTTCATCGCTGCCGGGGTGCTCGAGACCGCGCGCATTCTGCTGCTGTCCTCTCCCGCTCCCGACGCCAGCCTGCGCCTGCTGGACAGTCAGCATTTCTTTCTGCCCAGTCTGCACCGATGGCACCTGCCCCGCCGCCCGGATGCCGGACCCTTCCATACTTTGCCGCAGATCTTCGTCGAGCTGGACGACGCGGCCGTCTCGCCCCATATGGTCCATGCGCAACTGTACACCTGGAACGAATTCTTCGCCCATGACCTGATCCGCAACTACGGCGCCCGGCTTCCCGGCTCGGGGCCGTTGTGGCGCATGCTGGCGCGGCGGCTGATCGTGGCCCAGGTGTTTCTGCACTCGGCGCATTCGGCTCGGATCGGACTGACTCTTGCCTCGGACGGGCGGCTTGTCCCGACGGTAACGGGCAATGACGAAACCGACGCCGTGTCCGGCAAGGCCGCCGCGCGCATCGCGGAGGTTCTGAGGCTGGTCGGGTTGCTGCCGCTGGGCTTTGCCCGCCGTCAGGGGGCCGTGGGGTCCAGCTTTCACGTCGGCGGGTCGATGCCCATGGCCAAGCTGCCCGAAGCCGGGCAGGCGGATACGCTGGGACGGCCCCGCGGTCTGTCGCGTGTGCATCTCGTCGATGCCTCGGTCTTTCCCAGTATTCCAGCGACGACCATCACCTTTTCGGTCATGGCGAACGCCCACCGGATCGGGTCCTGTGCGCCCTGATCCGACGGTCAGGCCTGCGCGCCGGTCTCAAATGCTCCGGCCTCGAGCGCGGCGGCCAGCACCCGGTCGCCGTTGCCGTACGCGGCGCGGGCCAGTGCGGCACCATAGGCGGCCAGAACCTTGTCTTCGTGCCAGATTTCCAGAAACGCGGCGCGCGCGGCACGGCCTTGGCTGTCGCGCCGCCCCGGCTCGTGCTGCAGTTCACGCATGGCAGCGATCAGATCCTCTTGCGTGTCAAACAGCGCCCCACCTCCGGCCCGCTCGACGATTTCAGGAAAGGGGCCCAGACGCCGGGCAATCACCGGCGTTCCCAGTCGGAAGCTCTCGATCAGGATGATGCCGAAGGTTTCATAGCACACCGAGGGCACGATCAGACCGATCGCCCCCCGGTAATAGGCATTGAGCTCATCCAGCGTCTTGCGGCCCAGGAACCGGATCCGCGGGTTGCCCGCGGCCTGTCGTTTCAGATCGGGCGCATAGTCGCCGTCGCCCAGGATCAGCAGGTCGGCATCGGGGTATCGGTCAAAGGCAGGGAACACGTCCTGCAAACCCTTGATCTTTTCCAGGCGACCGACGAACAGAAAATAAGGGCGGTCATGCACGGCCGGTTCGGGCAGCGCCGATGGGTCCAGGTCGGGCAGGAAATATGGCAGCACCTGCATGTCGTGGCGCAGCCCGAATTCGCGATGCTTGGCGCGGCTGAATTCGCTTTTTGCGACGATCAGGTCCATGTGGTCCAAGGCGCGGTCCAGCGCCCCGGTATACCGCCACAGCTGTGGCGGGCGCCTGTAACTGAGGACACAGCGCAGGCACTGGCGTTTGTCGCACAGCTCGCGCCCATGGCGCCACAGGACATGGGTAGGACACACCAGCCAGTGTTCATGCGCCTCATAGATCTTCAGGCCCGATCCCATCGGTAGCAGGCCCGGCCCTCCGATGAGCGAGGTGTTGTTGTGCCAGATGATATCCGGCTGCTGCTGGTCCAGAATCTGACGAATGCGGCCCGCGTGCACCACCGGGCGGCCGGTCTGCTGGGTCAGAAGGTTCGACAGCATGCCATAGCGACTGCGCAGTCCGATCCGGCGCACTCCGTCCGGGTCGCCTTCGGGTTGGGGCTTGCCGCCGAGGATCAGATAGCTGTCCTCGTCATGCACCACGGTCACGTCATGCCCGCGCGCGACAAGCGCCCGTGCCATGCGCTGGATGCCCACCGCGTCGCCACCGAAGGAATAGGGCGGATAGAAGGTCGTGAACATCAGGATTTTCAACGAACGCATGTCACAATACTCAAGAACCAACACCTTCGGGGCATGAAACACGATCCCCGCCCCGATCGAAAGGCACAAGTCGCCACCGACCGGGCCTACCGCTCCTGCAGCCCAAGATACAGGCTTTCGATCTGCCGGTTGATATGGTCGGGGTCAAAGCGGGACGCTTTCGATCTCTGAAACGCGTTTGCCGCCATGGCCGCGCGTTTCGCATCATCTTCCAGCACCTTTGTCACCGCCTGTATGATCGCCGCGACATCACCGATGGGAACGCAGGCCCCGACCGTGTCGTCGACCAGTTCGTGCACCCCGGAACAATCCGTCGCGACGATCGGTGTGCCGGTCTGCAGCGACTCGGCAATCGAGATCGGAAGGGCCTCCCACCGCGAGGTCAAAAGCATCAGATCCGCCGCCCGCAGATACCGGTACGGAACATCCGTCCGCCCCACGAACTGCAGATACCCGTCCAGGCCGCGATCCGTGGCCAACGCCTGCATCTCGCGATCCAGCGGCCCATCGCCGACCACGACGAAGCGGTATTCGGGATGGCTGCCCTTCAGGCGCGCCACACACTCGATCAGAATGTCGATCCCTTTCTGATGCGCCACCCGGGCGATGGTCACGACCAGGCGCGTGCCCCCGCGCAACAGGTGGTCACGCAACGCGGCCACGTCTTCCGGCAGGTCTACGGGGGGCGGCTTGATCCCGAGGCCGATCACCCGCAGCTTGCCCTTGGAAATACCCCCGATCGCCACAAGGTCCTCGGCGGCGCGGTGGCTGGGCGTGACGATCAGGTCGGCATGGCGCGCAATGGCGCCGAACCCCCTGATCCGGTCGGGGTCCGAGCCGTGATAGGTCACGACCAGTGGAATGTTCAGACCCATCCGCGCCAGCAATGCCACCAGGGCCGGAGCGGATTCATGCGCATGGATCACGTCGACGTTCGCCTCGCGCAACCAGCGACGCAGCGACTGCGCGCCCCGCCCCGCGTTTGACAGTCGCCGCAGAACCGACCCGCCATCCGCCGCAACACCGCGCGTCGGAACCGACAGAAATCGATCGCTCAGTTGTTCGTTCGCCCAGTTTCCGGGGCTGCCGGCCAGATAGATTTCATGCCCGCGACCCGTCAGCCAAGTGCTCAGGTCCAGCGCATGGCGTGCTATTCCACCCATTCCGAAATCGGTACACATCTGCGCGATGCGCAGGGGCTGGCGGACATCCGTTCCGGGTTCTGTCTGCATGGTTCATTCCAACTGCATTCGGTAGTGAAGGTGTAACAAGAGCACTTGTGCGACGCCACGCATATCAGCGCCATTTGTACGACTGGCCGCTGAAAACGCAGCGGCCCAGACTGGGTCAGATCAGGGCGGATGGCCAAATCCATGCCCCCGCACGGATTGGCCAAGCCGGTTTCGCCCGCGAAGCCCAAATCAGGACTGTTGCCACTGATGCCACAATCCGGTCACCTTTGAATCAATGGGCAAATTTTTTTGACAGTTGGCCAGCCGACCTTTGATCGCTGTGTTCAAGCACGTTCAAATTCAATATTTCGGATTATGGGCGCGCAGACGACCGGTTTTGCATTACGATCAGGATTGGAGATTTAGTCATGAAACCACATCAGATTTCGGTCGTCATACCCTGCGTCAATTCCTATTCCGATTTTCAAGGCTGCATGACCGCGCTGCGCAACCAGACCGGCCCCAAACCCGAGGTCCTGGCGGTCGAGCGTCTGGGCTGCGGCTTTGCCCAGAAGGTCCAGGCCGAATTTCCCGACGTTCATGTCATCTCGGTGGGCGCCGAAGCCACGATCCCGCAGATGCGGGCAGTTGGCATCCGGACGGCCTCGGCGGATGCGGTCGGCGTGATCGAGGATCACGTCATCGTCCCGCCGGATTGGACGGCCCGGATGCTGGAAGAGATCGCCGCCGGCGCGGATGCGGTTGCCGGGCCGGTCGACAACGAGGCGACCGACTCGCTGATCGATTGGGCGGCGTTCCTGTGTGAATACAGCGCGGTCCTGCCGCCGCTGGCCGACGGACCGTGTGATTGGCTGCCCGGCAACAACACCGTGTATCGACGCGACGTGCTGAGCAAATGCGACGCGGTGCTGGACGAAGGCAAATGGGAAAACCATCTACATGATTACATGCGCCAAGCAGGCGCGAAACTGGTCATGCGCAACGACATCGTCGCCGGCCACAAGATGCACTACACCTTCGGGCTGTATATGGCACAGCGATATCTCTACTCCAAAAGCTTCGCCGGGGCGCGGGTCCGCGGCGAACCCGCGACGAAACGCGCTCTGATGGGTTGTTTGGCCTTTGCCCTGCCGCCGGTCGTCTTTGCGCGGGTGGTCCGCAACATCCTGTCCAAGAAGAGGCATGTGCCACAGCTGCTTCGGTCGCTGCCGCTTCTGGTGCCTTTTGCGCTGTCCTGGGGGGCGGGTGAGATTTCGGGTTACTGGTTCGGGGCCGGACAGTCCCTGTCCAAGGTCCGCTAGCGGGATAGCGGCCGATGTCCGATCCGACCCGACCCGAATTGTCCGTGATCGTCGCCATCGTCGATGGAGGCGCTGCGCTGCGCAACTGTCTGAACGCCCTGCGGAACCAGTCAGGCACGCATCAGTTCGAAGTCATCATTCCCTACGACCAGCTATCGCGCGAAGCCGCCGACCTGCAGACCGATTTCCCCGAGTTCCGGTTTCTGGATCTGGGCGTGGTCGCCCGGGGCCAGGTGCCGCGCAACGCGCTCGAACTGCACCGGTTCTGGGACATTCGCCGCGCCGAGGGCGTCAAGGCCGCGCGCGGCCGGTTGATCGGCATGGTCGAAGACCGGGGCATCCCGCGGGAAGACTGGGTGGCCTCCGCCATCGACCTGCAACGGCAAACCGGCGCGGCCGCAGTGGGGGGATGCGTGGACAACGGCCATGACACCGCGTGGAATTGGGCGGTTCACATCTGTGACTTCAGCCGCTACATGCCGCCGATCCCGACCTCCGAGGCCGATTTTCTGTCGGCAACAAACGTCTGCTACCGGGCCGATACCCTGCATGAATTGCAGGCCCTCTACAAAGAGCGGTTCTACGAACCCTCGATCCACGCGGCATTACAGGCGGCTGGTCACAAGCTGGTCCTGTCAGAACACCCCCGCACAACGCAATTCCGGCCACGCATCCCGACACATCTGCTGGCGGTCGAGTGGTTTCATTGGGGGCGAAAATACGCGCGGATACATTCCGGCGAGATTTCGGCCGCCAAGCGTGTCTTTCGCGCCGCTGTGACCCCCTTGCTGCCCTTCGTTCTGTTTGCGCGGCACTATTCAACCCAGCGGAAGAAACGGATACATCTGCGCGACTTCTGGAAAGCATCCCCCCTGATCTTTCTGATCGTCACGATGTGGGCGTTGGGCGAGCTTGCAGGCTATGTGCAGGGGCCGGAACCCGACCACGCCTGATCCCGGTCAAGGACGCTCGGGCAGCAAGCGGGGCAACTCGACCGGCGCGTTGGTGCGGCTGCTCTCGGCCACCGCCAAGGCGATCTCGATCGCGCGCAGACCGGCATTCCCGTCGGCAATCCGGACGCTCAGGTCCCCGTCGCACAGTTTCAGAAAATCCCTTAGTTCCTCGGCGAAGGATAACTTGGCCGTCGATTTCCACGACCGCAGCTTTTCCCGGACCGCGATGTCGAAATAGTACCGGGTGGTCGTGACCGGTTTTCCGCCCGGTTCCGGCAGGGTCACCAGCACGTTCTTCATCGGCGCATAGGCCCCGCGCACCAGCCCGTGGGTTCCATGTGCCTCGATGACAAAGTCGTATCCACGCCATTCATCCCATGTGGCCTGATAGATCGCGGCCAGCCCGTCGGGATTGCGGAAGATCGCCATGGCATTGTCCTCGGACCCCGCCAAGTTCCAGACGGACTCGCTAGCCACGCCATAGACCGACGTAACCTCGCCCAGCAGATGCCGCACCAGGTCGGTCAGGTGAATCCCGATGTCCCACATCGCGCCGCCGCCCGCCAGCGGGGTCCGGTATTCCCAATCGTGGGCGAAATGGGCTAGCCCGTCATGGCCGCCGAAGGCCCGCACATGGGTCAGCGTTCCGATCTGGCCGCTGGTTACGGCGTCCTTTACATAGGCGAAGGCCGGGTAATACCGCATGTTGAACCCGGTCGCGACGACCCGGTTCGCGGCTGCGGCCGCCTTCAGGATCCGGCGGCAGGTCTCGACCGAGTTGGCCATCGGTTTCTCGACCAGCACATGCCGCCCCCGCGCAAGCGCGCCCAGGCAGGGGGCCTCGTGCAGGTGCGGCGGTGTCGAGACCACGACGGCATCCATATCGGTGTCCAGAAACCGGTCCAGGTCGGTGAAGACCGGCGCCCCACCGGCTACGGCCCGGGCACCCTCTTCCGACAGATCCATGACGGCCGCCAGCGTCGTGTCCGGGCACTCCTGGATGGTCTCGACCCGCAATTTCCCGATTTTCCCGGCCCCGCCGACAACCCCGATACGCATGAAACAACTCCTTCACTCAATACTTTCGCCCGACCGCACCGGTCCGGCGCACACGACAATCAACCTTGGGAACGGCCCCTTACGGTGCTCGGTCCTTCAATCGCGGATCCGGCGGTGGCCCGGCGCAAAACCCGCGCTCCAATCCAACATTCCTTTCCTGCGCAGTAGCACAGGCCAGCGCGTTGCGCTAGGCTGACCTCGGACAACATGTTGCTTTGGATCGAGTTTTGACGGATCGCCCCCACACCGGGAACCAAGCCCAATGGCAGGACCTTGCTGGCTGCCCAGTCTTTGTCACCGGTGCCACGGGGTTCGTCGGTCGGCGGCTGCTGGAACAGCTGACCCAGGCCGGGGCAAACGTCACCGCTTTGCTCAGAACCCGGCACGGCACGCGCGATCTTACCGCGCTCGGGGTCCGGGTCGAGGTGGGCGCCCTGTCTGACCGACCTCTGATGCAGGCCGCCTTGCGCGGCCATCAGGTGCTGTTTCACCTGGCCTATGACATGCGCGCACCCGCAACCCAAAACCTTGCGGATTTCGAGGTGCTCAGATCCGCCGCCGAAACTGCGGGCGTCGGCCGGATCGTCCATGTCAGCTCGATCGTCGTGCACGACGGTTGGCCACATCAGGATTTGGATGAAAACAGCCCCATGCAAAGGCCGGGCGGGTCGGCCTATCGGCAGGCCAAGCAGGCCATGGAGCAGGCCTTGATGCAAGGGAACTGCCCCGCGGCGATCCTGCAGCCGACGCTGGTCTATGGCCCGCACAGCCGGATGTGGACCGACCAGCTGGCCGACTGGCTGGCGCGTGGAACGGTGGTCCTGCCCGATCCCGAAGGTGTCTGCAACGGGGTATTCGTCGATGATCTGGTGCAGGCTCTGTTGCGCGCGGCGATCCTGCCGGATCTGGACCGCGAGCGCTTCATCATTTCCGGCGCGGCACCTTTCGCCTGGTCGGACCTGCTGCTTGGCTATGCCCGGATCATCGGGCGGGGTCAGGTGCGCCATTCCCCACTGGCCGCGCTGCAGGCCCGGCTGCCCGCGCCATCGGAGGACGCCCCGCCCGACCGGCCAGCTCTGGCCGCGCGCGTCAGCGCCGCCGCCCGCAGCCTGATCGGTCGCGAGAAGTTCGAAACCATGGTTCACGAGTTGAAGCGCCGCTTGCCCGGTCCGGCCGAGGTCTTTCCCGACCACGCCATGCTCGAACTGTTCGCGGCACATGGGGTCTGCCGGATCGACCTCGCCCGCGCGCGCCTGGGCTATCGGCCTGAATACGATTTGCCCGCCGGGCTCGACGCCACACGCACCTATCTTCAATCGCGCCACGGCGCCCCGTAATTTACGGTTTTTTCAGTGTTTCTTGTTTCGAGGTTTCTGGGTTTTGACACATATCGCCGTTGACGCAACATCGTGGGAAAACGAACGCGGGTTTGGCCGCTTCACCCGCAACCTGATCCACGCGCTGGTCAGCCGGGACACGGGGTACCGGTACACGCTGCTGTTCGATCACCCCCCCACGCGTGTGGTGCCGGACGGGGTCGAGATACGGGTCGCCGGGTCCGGGGCTTCGATGTCCGAGGCCTCTTCAGGCGCGCGGGCCCGCAAAGGCGCCGACCTGATGACGATGGCGCGGGCCGCCAGGCAGATTCAATGCGACCTGTTCTTCTATCCGGCGGTCTATTCCTATTTTCCCCTGCTTGCGCGGCGACCCAGCGTGGTGTGCTTTCACGACACGATCCCCGAGCGGTTTCCCGACCTGATCTTTCCCCGAAAGCTGAACTTCCGCCTGTGGCAGGCCAAATGCTGGCTGGCCAAAAAACAGGCGACGCGGGTGATGACGATCTCCGAGGCTTCGGCAACCGACCTGGCGGCCATCCTGCGCATTCCGCGCGGCAAGATCGACACGATCACCGAAGGGGCCGAGCCGATCTTTGCCCCCGCCCAGGACCAGTCGCAGCTGGACCGTGTCCGGCAAAGCCATGGCATCCCGCCGGACGCGCCGCTTCTGGTCTATGTAGGCGGGTTCAACCGGCACAAGAACGTGCTGCGCCTGATCGAGGCGATGCCGCGCATCGTCGCCACGTTTCCCGACACGCGGTTGGCCATCGTCGGGCGCACGACCGGGGCCCGGTTCTGGGACAACGTCGCAGACCTCAAGGCCAG